>DATNBZ010000015.1:0-19956 GCA_035607285.1 Blastocatellia bacterium
TCACTCGCCGTTGTGAGGATGTCGTATCCGTGAAAACCCGTCAACACGGATTGGGTCTTCATGATTCTCTTTTGTAGTCGCCGGAGCGTCCGCCGGTCTTCGACTCCAACCTGATGTCGCTTATCACCATAGCCTTGTCGATGGCTTTACACATATCGTAGATCGTAAGGGCTGCAATAGAAGCTGCGGTAAGCGCTTCCATCTCAACGCCGGTTTTGCTGTCTGTGCGAGCCATCGCAGTAATAGCTATGCCGTCATCGCGCACCTCGAGTTGCACGTCTGCGTGATTCAGGGGAAGCGGATGGCAAAGCGGGATCAATTCAGCCGTTCGCTTAGCTGCCATGATTCCAGCGAGCCGAGCCGCTTCAAGCGGATCGCCTTTAGGCGTGCGCCCCTCGCGAATAGCCGTGACGGTTGCCGCGGTCATTTTCACGAACCCGCTCGCCTCGGCCGTGCGCGTGGTGACACTCTTGTCGCCGACATCCACCATCCGCGCGCGGCCTTCTTCATCAATATGTGTGAGAGTCATAACACCATCATAGCAATACCGCGTCGACGAGTTGGCCTTCGTCGATGTCGTGCACGTCTTCAGGAACAACGATCAGCGCGCTGGCTCGCATGAACGCAACGAGATCCGATGAGCCGCCCCACTTCAAAGGCTCGACCATCGCCCGCCCCGCTTCAACGTAGAAGCGCGCCGGAAGATAGCTCCTTCGACTCGACTTGTCTTTGATCGGTCTCGCAAGGTGAGCGCTAACGATCGGCAGCATAGGAGAAGTATTTCCCTGCATCTTTCGAATCGCCGGCCGCACGAAGACATTGAAAGTTACTGAAGTCGAGACCGGATTACCCGGCAGTCCAAAGAAAAACGTTTGTCCTCGCCTCGCAAATACAATTGGCTTGCCCGGCCGGATTATCACCTTGTCGAAATAGATTTCCGCGCCTATCTCCAATAGCGCGGCCTTCACCAGATCGTAATCACCCATTGACACTCCGCCGGACGTGATGACGACGTCGCAATTGTCGGAAGCTCGGATCAGCGCGTCGCGAGTCGCCTGTCGAGTGTCTTCTACGATCCCGTGCATATTCACGATGGCGCCGGCCTGAGCCGCATACGCCGCAAGCGTGTAGGTGTTCGAGTTTCGAATCTGGGCTGCGGACGGTTTGGCTGATACTTCAACCAGCTCGCTGCCAGTGGAAAGGACTGCGACTCGGGGCCGCCGCGTGACCCGCACGCGCGAGTAACCAAACGAAGCCAGCACCGCCATCTCGGCCGCGCCAATCTCTTCACCGCTCTTCGCAACGATCTCGCCGGCCGCGATTTCGCTCGCGTGAGGAGTTATGAACTGACCGGGCGAGACGGGCTCTGTTATTTCGACGGTGTTGCCTTCCGCTCGCGTGACTTCGACTTTCTGCACCGCATCCGCGCCTGCGGGAACGGGAGCGCCGGTGAATATCTTGACCGCTTCGCCGGAGTGAACCTCACCCGCGAACATAGCTCCGGCGGGCACTTCACCGATCACTCGAAACGTTGCGTGAGCCGTGCCGAGGTCTGCCGACTGAATGGCATAGCCATCCATCCGAGCGCGATCAAAGGGCGGGAGGTCTATGTCCGCTACGATGTCTTCAGCAAGGATGCGCCGATGAGCCTCTTCGAGCGCAACGGTTTCGGCGCTAAGCCCCTCGACGTGGTCCAGAACAATGCTAGTCGCTTGATCTACAGTAATCATAACTCGCGAAGTAAGAATCGGAGCCCTGAACAGCTTTGTCAATGTTTGAACACGAACAAACCGTGTTAGAATCGCAATATCAAACCGATTGCTAAGGAGAGTCCACTGTGAGTCTTCCGCAACCTCAATTGCTTGCTACACCGGAAGAATATCTGGCATTCGAACGCGCCGCATTCGAGCGGCATGAATGGCTCGATGGCCTGATTTACGCCATGGCCGGCGAGAGCCCGGAGCACAGCCTGATCAGCGCGAATGCGACCATAACTTTGGGGACCCAACTAAAGGGTAAACCCTGCGCTGTCTATTCACCGAACATGAAGGTCTACTCGCGCCTGCCATCCGATGTTGGGCTCAAGGGTCTGTTCTCCTACCCCGACTGCACTGTCGTCTGCGGCCAGCCGCGGTTTCACGACGAACATCGCGACATTCTCATCAACCCGCAAGTCGTGATCGAAGTCCTTTCGCCGACGACCGAACGCTATGACCGCGGCAAGAAGTTCCTACGTTACCAACAGAATTCATCGATGACGGACTATGTAATGATCGCGCAAGCTTATGCGAGCATCGAGCATTACGCGCGGCAAACGAACGGCAGTTGGCTCTACTCGATAACGACGGATTTGACGGCAAGTGTACCGCTGGAGTCCATTGAGTGCATGTTGCCGCTTGCGGACATCTATGACCGCATCGTCTTTCCTGAGGCTTTGGAAGATGATCTCCCTGGTTGAGTGTGAACAACCCGCCGAGGCAATAGAATGCTTGGTAGTGAAAATGAAAAAGAGCCGGATGATCCGGCTCTTTTTCATTTCTAAATTGGCGGAGCCGACGGGATTCGAACCCGCGACCTCCGACGTGACAGGCCGGCGTTCTAACCAGCTGAACTACGACTCCGCGCTTGAAATTCAAATCTGCTCACGGTCTCACGAGCACCGTTAACCGACACCGGAGTATAGACGCAGACACTGAAGAATTGCAAGAAAGTTGTCAGCTATAGGAGTTTCTTCAATGACTACAATCACCATGACCTTTGCGTGCTTTGCGGTCCTTTGCGTCTTTGCGTTGAGAATTCCCAGGCTGCGTTAGGAATTCTCAACGCAAAGACGCAAAGGACCGCAAAGCACGCAAAGGCGGATCACGCAATGACGCTGAGCGATGATACAATTTTGGTTATGGCTGATAAGACTTCAATAGACACATCGGACAAGAACTTGCGCGACGAGGAGATGTTTCCGACGCTGAGCGCCGCTCAGATATCGAGGATTGCCGCGCACGGTCACGCACGCCGCGTCGAAAAAGGTGAAGTGCTGGTCGCGCCCGGAGATCAAGTCACGCGTCTCTTTATCGTCACCGCCGGCCAGCTCGAAGCAGTGCGCGCGTCTGAACTAGGCGAGGAAACCTTTGCGGTCATTCGACCGGGAATGTTCTCCGGTGAGGTTACCTTGTTGTCGGGCCGGCGCGGGCTCGTGCAAATAGAAGTGACCGAATCGGGCGAAGTAATAGAGGTCGATCGCGCACAGTTGCTCTCGCTCGTACAAACAGACACCGAGCTGGGCGACATCTTCATGCGGGCTTTCATCCTCCGCAGAGTCGAGCTGATCGCACGGGGATTTGGAGACGTCGTGCTCGCCGGGTCGGTTCACTGCGCCGGCACTCTTCGTGTCAAAGAGTTCCTCACACGCAATGGGCATCCGTATTCGTACATCGACCTGGATCGCGACGAGGGGGTTCAGGACCTGCTGGATCATTTCAACGTTTCGGCGGCGGACGTGCCGATTCTGATCTGCCGCGGCAAAGAGGTGCTGCGCGATCCGTCCAATGAAGAGATCGCAGACTGTCTTGGCTTCAACGATGCCATCGACAAGACGCACGTCCGGGACGCGGTCATTGTCGGCGCGGGACCATCGGGTCTGGCGGCGGCGGTGTACGGCGCGTCAGAAGGACTCGATGTTCTTGTGCTGGAATCGAACGCACCCGGGGGCCAGGCCGGTTCCAGCTCAAAGATCGAAAACTACCTCGGCTTTCCGCTGGGCATATCCGGTCAGGAGCTCGCGGACCGGGCGTACACGCAGGCGCAGAAGTTTGGCGCACAACTGATGATTGCGAAGGGCGCTCACCAGCTTGCTTGCGAGCGGAAGCCCTACGCCATCGAGATGGATGACGGCGCGACCTTGCCTGCGCGGACAATCATCATCGCAACCGGCGCGGAATATCGGAGGCTTGCGCTTGAAAACCTGTCGCAGTTTGAAGACGCGGGAGTGTATTACGGAGCGACTTTTATTGAGGCTCAGCTCTGCGGGGGAGAGGAAGTGATCGTAGTTGGAGGCGGGAACTCAGCCGGGCAGGCGGCCGTGTTCCTGTCGCAGACCGCGAGGCGTGTTTACATGCTCGTCAGGTCTGAAAGCCTTGCGGAAAAGATGTCTCGCTATTTGTCTCGGCGCATCGAGCAGAACCCTCGAATAGAGCTGCGAACACAAACAGAAATCGTAGCGCTCGAGGGCAGCAATCATCTGGAGCGTGTGAGCTGGCGGCACAACGCAGGCGGGAACATCGAAACTCACGACATCCGTCACGTCTTTGTCATGGCCGGTGCACTGCCGAATACACACTGGCTCGACGGCTGCGTTGCGATGGACGCGAAGGGGTTTATCAAAACAGGACCAGACCTGTCGCCCGAAGATCTTGCGGCCGCTCACTGGCCGCTCGCCCGGGCTCCTCACTTGCTCGAAACGAGCCTGCCCGGAGTGTTCGCGGTCGGCGATGTTCGCGGAGGCAGCTTGAAGCGCGTTGCGTCCGCGGTGGGTGAGGGATCGATTGCAGTCGCCTACGTCCACCGGGTTCTGCACGAATAAAGGGGGAGAACTATGGCTAACGTTACATGCTCTCATCTTGAAGCGATTACGAGCATCAAGCACCCTAAACGTCGCGAGTGCGCGGAGTGTGTGAAGATCGACGCGCAATGGGTCCATCTGCGAACGTGTCAGCAGTGTGGCGCGACTTTGTGCTGCGACGATTCACCAAACCAACACGCGACGAAACATGCGCGAGCGAGCGGACATCCCGTGATCGCATCGGCAGAACCCGGGGAGCGTTGGCTCTATTGCTATCCGGACGACGCTTTTGCTGAGTACTAGAAACCGAGCGTTCAGAGTAACCAAGCGTTTACAAAGTAGGAGTTTGTAGATAGCGGTAAGCTGTTGAGTTACTTGGTGGGCGGTACTGGATTCGAACCAGTGGCCCTCGGTGTGTAAGACCGATGCTCTACCGCTGAGCTAACCGCCCGACAAGAAGCGACTATAAGTAGCGCCAGGAAGCAGTGTCAAGGCATTACAGATATGAGTGGGCATTCCGCCTGCGGAGGTAGCACGCGTGGTCGGCCACACGCAGCCCACTACTACATGCAGGCACTTGCTTATGGCGAACGCCGACCCCGCCCTCAGGGTCGCCGCGCTCGATTCACTCAATAGAACCATAGTAGACGACCAAGCAAATTCCATGGTTCAGGTGTACTAGCGGCCCAGATATGGTAGCAGTCCTCGCCGTTTCCGGCCTCGAGTCGATTGTATTGCTAACTCCTAATGACGATAAATTACGTGTTGACATAGCCATTCAGTTGAACCGTGATTGGCGCGCTTTTGCGCCCGTTTTGCAGTGGCTCTCTGGACCTTTGCTCCGCACCCCTAAAGCTTCAAACATGAAGGAGCAAGAACAAACAATGAGGAATCCTCATGGCATGCCCGTTTGGTGGACATCCCAATCATCTGAATCCAGTATCTCCGGCGACGACGCCTCCTCCGCCGAAAGGGTATAGGGTGATTCCTGGCATAGTCTGGTGGAATCTAATATTTTGGCCATGGCGACAATACATCGCGGCTCGGGCGATGGGCCTCCCAGTCTCACCTCCAACCTTGGCACCGCCAGGGGCTACCGGAGTGTACTTTACTGACATCAAATCGCTTGAGGGGCTGCTCAGTGCTGGCGATTTTGCCAAGCGCCTTGGATTGGGACTCCAAGCCCATAGAGAATGCAACGAATATGGCTGTGCGGTCGTTGAGTTTGATGTCGTTAGCCCGCCTCCTGTGTCTGTACCACCGCCGGCACCGAATGCGAAGCAGCAGGGTTTAACGACTGGAGGCGCAAGGGAGTGGTTGACCGGTGGCAACGTCAAGGTCGAAGATAGTATGAGGGTCGTGTACATCGATTGGACGCATAATGGTGTGCGGTTTTTCGAAATTCCCTTATGAGGGGAACGTGAGGTAGAAGTCATGGAAACAAATGGTTACTACAAACGCATCGTCTCCTCTTTATTAGGCCAGACGCCTGACCTAAAAGAACTGGGACAACGAGTTGATTGGGGAGGCTCCGGTGCTGTGCTACAGATGTACTACGAAACGTCAGGGAAGGATAGGGATAACTTTATCTCCGCCATAGGACGCGTAATTGAAGAAGAAGAGTCTCCGCCCGTCGTAGCACAAGTTCTCCACATAGCTTCCAGCTTGAATCTCACCCAAGTGGAGCCAAGCGTGCATGTTCTTGAATCAAAATCAGTAGCTTCAGTTCCACTTGTCCACGAAGCGATTTTTAATTTTTTGGCCTACGAGAACCTTTTTTCTCGCGGACGAGGGCGATAACCTGGAGAGATTCGCGCAAGAGAATTAGCGCTCCGCAATTCATCAGCCTACATTTTCCCGAGAGACAACACCATCCTTAGGTCCCGAATGCTTTGACGCAGCTTCCTCGGACAACACGCACGATGTCTTCAAAGGTCATCGCATTTATTAGCTCTTCCAAAAGCTGAGCAACCTATTCGCTGTTTTTCTAGCGACGCGAAACCGGATTCCGACGACGCTTGCCGGGTTGCCTCGAGAGAGCAAACTCTCACTCGATTTAGCGCCGTCATCGCCTTTCTTACCGCGTGTTTGCTGTAACCGCGCGAGATTGCAAACCGTCTTCAACTATGCGACAAAATAAGTAGTGGTGTCTGCTTAGCATCTTCATAAGTGCGAGCACTAAGGAGTGAGGGATAGATGGCAGAGAGACTAAAAAAATTCATCACCATCATCAAGAAGCGGCGCACGCCCATAGGAATCATCGTGCTGCTCGGAGTGGTGGTCGGGGTCGCCGCTTTTATCTGGGGCGGCAAGGCGAACGCCAGCGACTACATAACCGCCAAAGTTGATCGCGGAACAGTCGAGGTAACCGTCTCGGCTACGGGGACAGTGCAAGCCGTCGTGACCGTGCAGGTGGGATCACAAGTGTCGGGAACCGTGAGTTGGCTTGGAGCTGATTTCAACTCGCAGGTGAAGAAGGGTCAGATCATCGCGCGATTGGACCCGGCGATCTTCCAGGCGCAGGTGGACAACGCTCGCGCGAACGTCGGAAATGCGGAGGCCGCCGTTCAGGCCGCAACGACCGAGATCAATAATCAAAAGGCTAACGAGCAGGCGGCGAGAGCCAATCAGGAAGTCACAAAAGTTCAGCGCGATGACGCAATGGCGCTTGTGAAGCGCTATGAAGAACTTAAGAACGTGCTGTCGGGACGCGATCTGGAAGCAGCAAAAGCGCAGGCGAGCGCCGCCGCTGCCCGCTATGAACAGGCCGGAGCGCAGGTGGGACAGTCGCAAGCGGCAAGCGCCTCCGCGAGGGCGAAGCTCGATCAGGCGAAAGCATCAGTCTCGCAGGCAAAGGCCATGCTTCAGCAGGCTCAAGTGAATCTCGATCACTCAATCATCCCTTCGCCAATCGATGGCGTGGTTGTTTCCCGCGCGGTAGACGTGGGGCAGACCGTAGCGGCGAGCCTTTCGGCGCCTACTCTTTTCACGATTGCGAACGACCTTACAAAAATGCAGGTGCTGGCGTCGATCGACGAAGCCGATGTCGGTCAGGTAAAACCCGGCATAAAGGCAAACTTCTCAGTCGATGCATACCCGGGCGAAACCTTCAGCGGCGACATCAGTCAACTCAGGCTCAACGCGCAGACGTTGCAGAACGTCGTCACCTACAGCGCGGTGATTGACGTCAACAATACCGAGTTGAAGCTGCGTCCGGGAATGACTGCGAATATCACCGTTCCGGTTGCCCGGCGAGATAACGTTATGACGGTGCCCAACGCGGCGCTGCGATTCAAGCCCACCAACATCTCTGACGAAGAAATAAAACAGAAACTGGATGCACGCCGGCAGCAGCGCGAAGCAGAGCGACAGGGACAAGGGGGTGAGGAACAGCCGGCAACCGGTGCGCAATCCAACGCTAACGCTCAAGGCCATGAACAGCCTGCCGTTCAGGGACAGGAACAGCATCAAGGCAATGCAAACGAACAGGGCGGTGGCCAACGTCAGCGCGGCGAGGGCGGGCAAGGCCAGGGTGGTCAAGGCGGACAAGGTGGTCAAGGCGGCGGTGGCCGCGGCCAGGGCGGGCAAGGAGGGCAAGGTGGCCAGGGAGGACAGCGCCGACAGGGCCAGATGGTATGGGTCCTCACCGGCAACAAGACCATCGAGCCGCGCTTTGTTCGGCCGGGTCTTACCAACGGACGAGTCACGGAAATAAGTGGCGACATTCACGAAGGAGATACCGTGGTCATCGGGCAGAACGATTCGAGCGGCGCGAATCGTCAACAACCGGCAGCTACTCCATTCGGCCAGCAACGGCCAGGAGGCGGCGCCGGCGGGCGGCCACCGGGACGGTAGCTGAAATAGACCTAAACTGTTCTAACAACCTCGCGAGCCGTGTGACGGTTCGCGAGGTTGTTTCAAACATCACAGAAGAAGGTAGAGATTTGTTGGAAGCCCAGGTAATCACCGATACAGAATACGGCAACGATCCGCTTCTCGGACCGGCGCTGATAACGCTCGACCACATCCACAAGACATATCACATGGGTGACGTCGAGATCCATGCCCTGCGCGGCGTTTCGTTGCACATCGATCGCGGCGAGTTCATCGCGATCATGGGCGCGTCCGGCTCGGGCAAGTCGACGACGATGAACATTCTGGGCTGTCTCGACAAGCCAACTCGCGGCCAATACATCCTGGACGGGCAGGACGTCTCGACGCTCTCACGCGATGAGCTTGCCGATATCAGAAATCGCAAGATCGGATTCGTGTTCCAGGGATTCAACCTGCTGTCGCGAACGTCCGCGCTCGAGAACGTCGAGCTGCCGATGTTGTATCTCGGTCTGAAGGCTTCGGAGCGAAACGAACGCGCCCGGGAGGCTCTGGAGATCGTCGGGCTTGCCGAGCGAATCCACAACATGCCCAACCAGCTCTCGGGCGGTCAGCAACAGCGGGTCGCCATCGCGCGCTCACTGGTGAACCACCCTTCCATTATTCTGGCGGATGAGCCAACCGGGAATCTCGATAGCCGAACGTCGGTTGAAGTAATGGACGTGTTTCAGCAGCTCAACAAAGAGCGCGGCATCACCATAGCGCTTGTCACACACGAGCCCGATATCGCGCAATACGCGCGGCGGACGATCGTCTTCAAAGATGGACGAATAAAGAACGACTACATGATCAAAGAACCACGATCGGCGCGTATCGAGCTCGAGAGCCTCCCGCCCATTGAAGATGATGAGGAGGATGACGAATGAACCTGTTCCTGACTTTCAGGATTGCGATTCGCGCCCTCACGCGGAACAAGCTCCGGTCGAGCCTCACAATGCTTGGAATCATGATCGGAGTCGGCGCGGTTATCGCAAACATCGCCATCGGCCAGGGAGCTTCATCGCAGGCTCAAGCTTCGATCGCGAATATGGGCAACAACATGCTCTTCGTCATGTCCGGCTCGAATAACACCGGCGGTATGCGAGGCGGCGCGGGCTCTTCAAACACGTTGACTCCGGACGACGCGGCGGCGATAGCAACAGACTGCCCTGCCGTGCGCGCGGTGAGTCCGGGCGTGCGAGCTAACGGGCAGTTGGTGTTTGGCAATCAAAACTGGATTGCATCAAGCGGGATCCAGGGCGCAAACGAGAAATTCACCGATATTCGGTCGTGGCCGGTTGCCAGTGGTGAGTTTTTCACCGAAGGCGATGTGCGAACGGCCGCGCGCGTTTGCGTGATCGGCAAAACGGTTGCCGACAATCTCTTTTCGGGAAACGATCCGGTCGGCCTCACGATGCGAATCCGCAATCTTCCCTTCCGAGTGATCGGCGTGCTCACCACAAAAGGACAGAACCAGTACGGCCAGGATCAGGACGACACGGTCATAGTTCCCTATACCGCCGCTCAGAAAAAGATGCTTTCGATCACGTATATCCATCAAGTGATGGTTTCGGCGGTGAGTCCAAGCGCTACGTACACCGCGGAGAGCCAGATAACCGATTTGCTTCGGCAGCGGCATAAGCTCGGACCGAATCAGGATAATGATTTCTTCGTTCGCAACCTGACCGACATCGCGGAGCTCGCGGATGCGAACGCCAAGATCTTTACGAATCTACTGGCTTCCATCGCCGGTGTATCCCTGCTGGTCGGCGGCATCGGCATAATGAACATAATGCTGGTGTCTGTTACCGAGCGGACACGTGAGATCGGAATACGCATGGCTATTGGAGCGCGAAGCAAAGCGATACGACGCCAGTTTTTGATCGAGTCCATTACGCTGTCATTGGCCGGAGGAATACTTGGAATCGCGCTTGGCGTTGTGGCTTCAATCATCATATCGAATACATTGAGCTGGCCGACTCTGATCTCGCCGGTCTCGATCTTTGCGTCTGTAATCTTTTCAGCATTTGTTGGAGTAGCATTCGGGTATTACCCCGCTCGCAAAGCCGCCGGACTCGATCCAATAGAAGCGCTCAGGTACGAATGACTAATTATTTGTAGTGGCGTCATAGTGGGCTCGCTCGCTATCGCGCTGTTCCTCTGCGTCCTCGGCGTCCTCTGCGGTTGATTCCCAGCACTGTTCCCCCGCCCTTGCTTTTTGGGACCTGACGTCAAAGAGATTAAGAAAACCGCAGAGGACGCAGAGGACGCAGAGGGCTGCATTACCGCGCAACAAGCAAAAACAAACACCACTTAATTATTATGCGGCGTGCCGTAGAACTACGGTATAATGAAAACTCGAAACTTGACGCGTCCCAGTGCGTTCTAAAGAAGTAGTCAAATGGTAGTAAACAACCCAATGATGAAGCGAGCAGTGAAAGCAATAATTGTCTGCCTTATCTCAGTTTGCGCCGCAATTAACACGGCCGCGATCCAGATTTCTCCGTCCGCGCCTGCAACCCCGCAGGAAGCCAAGCAGAGTGAGGTTCGCAAGATAATCAACAGCGCTGAAACCCACTACCAGCGCGGCCAGAAAGCTTACGCCGGCGGCCAATACGAGGTGGCCCGCCGCGAGTTCGATGAAGCCGTCGACACCATCCTGATCGAGTCGATCGACGTTCGCAGCGACGACGATCTTCGAATCTATTACCGCGAGCTAATCGAGAAGGTCAATCATTATCAGATCGCGGCCCTCGAGCAGAAGGATGGCGGCTTCAACGAGCAGCGCTTTGAACCTTCCCCTCTCGACAAGATAGCATCGCTCTCAGATGCCGACCTCGAGGAAGTTGGCGCCGCCGAAGAAGAAGAATCCGTGGCGCGGTTCAATTTCAACTTCACCTCGTCCATGCCGGTGAGACAGTTTATCAATTACTTCACAAAGGGCCGTGGACGCGCGACGATGGAAGCCGGGCTGCAACGCTCGGTGCGGTTCCGCGAAATGGCGCAACGGATTTTCAAGAAGGAAGGCGTGCCGACCGATCTGGTATGGCTTGCGCAGGTTGAATCGGGCTGGAACCCGTACGCTTATTCGTGGGCCGCGGCGAAAGGAATATGGCAGTTCATCCCGTCAACTGCCGCGCGATTTGGGCTGACGCAGAACTACTGGCTCGACGAGCGTTCGGACCCTGAAAAGTCAACGACCGCGGCGGCTCGTTATCTAAAGTGGCTTTCGACTCGTTACAACGGAGACTGGTCGCTCGCGCTTGCCGCTTACAACACCGGCGAGGGCAACGTCGATAACGCGATCGCCCGCTCGGGGTCGCGAGACTTCTGGCGATTGCATCGAGGCGGTTACATCGCCCAGGAAACTCGCAACTACGTTCCCGCAATACTCGCGGTGGTGACCATTGCGAAGACACCAAAGAAATATGGCTTCGATGTGCCGCCCACATATCCTTATCGGTACCAGACACGTTTGGTCGCCAGTCAGACTGACCTGCGCCCGCTTGCGAAGAAGCTTAAGATCTCTTACGGCGCATTGCTGGAGTTAAACCCTGAGCTTCAGCACGGAGTGACTCCGCCGGGCAAACACACCATCCGCATACCGGCGGCCCTGGCGACAAAGTCCGCAGAGGCTACAACTGAGCCCGCCGCGGTGACGAACCCCTGAAACGTCGACCGGCCTGCCGGCGTGCGCATCATAACAATACTATTGCCCGCCGGTTTGGTGCTTGTTATCATCCGCTGAGTTCAGCTTGGAATTCTCGTCCCTGCTCGGTAACTGCCCTCACCTGTCATAGCATCGCTTAAACAAGGACCGGCTTCAGATGCTTTCCACACTAATCCTGATCCTGATCATCATTTTTCTTGTCCTCGTGTCTTCCTTTATTCCGATCGGCAACGAGAACTCTACTGTGCGGCGCCTGCCGTGGGTTACGTTCTCGATCATGGCAATCAACGTCGTCATCTTCTACGGCACGATGCCCGTCGTCGCGAATCAGCAGGAAGAAATGATGAAGCTTGGAACGGCGATGGAGCTGTTCGTAGAAAAGCATCCGGAGATGCTCGCCGATGAAAACGTGCGAAAGAAGCTCCAGGAAGCCGGGCTTATAAGCAAGGCAGAAGCGGACGCGATCGCCCAACAGGTAAAGCAGTCTCCCGAGTTGGAGGAACAATACAAGTTATGGTTCGCCAGTATCGAGGCTCAGTCGTTGCGTGATGAGCTCGATCTGAAGATCAATGCTTTCAAGGCCGCCGCCGAGGACAGTCTCTGGTACAAATACGGGCTTTCCCCAAACGGCAAGTGGAAGCCTCATCAACTTATCACCGCCGCGTTCCTTCACGGCGGCAACCTTCACTTATTCGGCAACCTGATATTCTTTTTCGCGGTCGCATTCAGTCTTGAAGACCTGTGGGGTCGTGGCGTCTTTCTCGGCTTCTATCTTCTCGGCGCTGCAGCTTCGTGCATACCGGGTCTGGTTCATCCGGCGGCGGTGCCCTCGATAGGCGCATCCGGCGCCATCTCGGCAACCATGGGAGCTTTCCTCTTCAGACTCCCAAGGACAAAAATCAAACTGCTCTGCATGCACTTTTGGTTGATCAGGCTGCTGTTCGGTAAGAGACCGCTCGTGTTTATGGTGCCGGGTTATATTTACCTGGCATCCTACTTCATCGCCCAGGTTGTCTACTGGTACTTCGACAAGAAAGCCGGTTCTGTCTCGAACGTCGGATATTCGATTCACATTGCCGGCTTCGTTTTCGGAGCGTGCTTCGCCTTGATGATGAAGCTTACGCAGTACGAGGAACAACACATCAATCCAAAGATCGAGGCGATGGTTTCGTTCTCGGCGGCGCCCGCGGTCACCGACGCCCTCGAAGCATTGGACAAGGGCGATCCGGTGATGGCCGAACGAAAGCTAAGAGCGCACCTGGGCAAGCAACCCAGCGACACCAACGCTCTGCTGGCCGCGATTCAGGTTTATCAGCAAACCTCGAACTTCGACAGGCTCAATTCAATGTACGCGCGCCTGATTCGACTTCACCTCGCCGCCGGGGATAAAGAAGCCGCGCTCTACGCATATGATGGTTTGCTCACGGCCTTCCCCGACAACCACGTCGCGCCTCGACTTCCAGCGCGCGATTGGATCGTCATATGCGAATACCTGCGAGAATCCGAAATGAACACCGAAGCGGCAGTCGAGTATGAAAGACTGGTGAACGCGTGCGAAGATGATCCTCTGCTTACGCGAGCAGCAGTACAAGGAGGCGAAGTGGCGCTTCTGAATCACGACGCCGGCCGCGCCTTGAGAATGTTCAAGAAAGCAGAAGCCGCAAGCGCGGGTGGTCCTTTGGCGGAACGAGCACGGGCCGGTATTGAAAAGTGCGAAAAGATTCTGGCGCTTCAGCCGAAGTGGGTTACAAACCCGCAAAAGCCTCAGATGCACGGCGTGTAATAGAAGCGTGGAAGACGGTGTCATTATCGCTGGCCACATTCCTACGCGCTCATGTAGCTGATCCCCACTTACAGATTGCACGTAGTCTCCCGGCGAATAGGAGACTACCAGATTGCACGTCGGTCACCCGTCATCTATATTGCGAATAGTCGCGTGACGGATTGGCTTTAGTGAAACCTCAAATCACATTGCATGTCACAGGAACGTCGGCAATGCGAAAGCTAGAAGCATGATCAAGTCGAGAACAAGACGGTCCACGTCGCCTTGCGTGGGGAATAGCGCCAACCGGTGAATTACGAATTCTCAATCCACGTTCAGGAGGAAATGACGCGACGCGGGATTGCGCTTGCGATAGTCGAGGCTGTGCTGGCTTCGCCCGACCAGAAAGTGCCCGAACATAGCGGTGTGATATGCTATCAGTCGAAGATTGACTTTGACCACAAATAGTATCTAGTGCGCGTAATGGTGAACGAGGGCGTTACACCTATGAAGGTTGTCACCGTTTATCGAACAAGCAAGATTAGCAGATACTGGGAGACACGATAATGAAGGTAACCTACGACCCCGAAGTTGATGTGCTGCGAATTCTCTTTAGCAGCGCACCAATTGACGAAAGCGATGAAGACAAACCAGGCGTGATCATTGATTATGACAAGGATGGTAACGTCGTGGGCTTGGAAGTATTGAACGCCTCTCAGCGCATAGAGAATCCGCGCGCAGTAGAATATGCCGTAACCGCTTAGGTGGCCAGCCTACCATGCGAAGTGATTAGTTTTGACGCCCGCAGGCACCATCGTGATTAGAAAGTGACCTTGAGCCCCAACAAAATCGTCCGAGGCCGCTGCGTGCGTTGTGGCACCAGGAAGGTCGCGTCTCCCTGGTCGATGAACTCAGAACCAAAGCTGAATATTGTGTTGTTGAATACGTTGAACACATCCACCGAAGGCCGAATGCGGATGTGATCGCGAACGGCAAACGTCCGCGATGCGCGAAGGTTTATGGTTTGAGTGCCCGGTCCGATGCCGTAGTTTCGCGGCAAGTCCCCGTCTGAACCGATGGCCGCTTGAGCGAGCGCCGCCTCGACGTCACTCGCAGGCGCGCTCCCCGGTCGCCGCCATTCCGGTCTGCCAATTTCGCTCAAGAGATGCGGGCGATCGTTTTCGATGTCGTTCAGATTGCGGTCGAATCCTGATCCAATGTTGAAAGGCTTCGAGGAACCAAACGAGATTATCGGCGCCAGATCGACCTCGACGTACGGGACCTGAAAAAGTCCGCTGAGGGTGAATCGGTGTCTCTGGTCCTGAAGCGACAACGAGCGTTCTGCCCTTCGGTCGAACAAGTCCTGGGGGGACGCGGTGTTTGTAGTCCCTTCGTCGACGAGCTTCGATAGCGTGTAGACCGCGCGAAAGTGCGCGCGCCGGCCGGCTGAATACCGAACCGAGAAAATGCCGCCGTGATAGAAAGAGTTGCCGGTCGCCTCGAGAAGCTCGACTTCTGTAAGCGCGGGGTTTGGTCTTAGCGCCCGAACGGCGTTGAGTGCCGCGGTGATGTTTGCCGACCGCGGAGTGTTCAAACCAAGCGTCAGCACTCGCACTCCATTTTCAGTCCTGATTGCTCCTGAAGTCGTCGACGTGTTCGCGCTGTTATCGAAACGAACCACATCCGCGTTCGATCCCGAAATAGGCCGCCCGCCGCTCGAACCGGCTCGATTGTCAAAATCGCGGCTCATAAGGTATTGAGTGAAATTGTCAAACCCGGCAGGCAGCACCGGAGCGTTTGCGTTGGTTTCACGCCAGAGATGCGCGCCTCGAGTGTAGATATAGTCGGCGGTCGCGACCAGACTCTTGGTGAACTGTCTCTCAATCCCCAGCCCGGTCTGCACGGTGTAGGGTATTTCAAGATCGGGACTGACGCGCCGCAGGAACTTCGTTTCCGCAAGGCCGAACTTGTCGACCAATGTGGTGTCACTGATCGGCTGGGGAAAGTGGACCAAGGGCAACAGCGCGGGACTGACGTCCGAATCGACGATAATGGTAGACGTTCCCAATGAGAAATCATCAAGCGTGCGAAGCAGCGCTCGGTTGTAGAACATACCGAAGCCCGCTCGCACGACCGTTTTCCCAGGTTCCTTCTTGAAGCGGCGAAACAGCTTCCCACCAAACGGGTCCCAGGCAATCGCAATGCGCGGGCTGAAGTTCTTGTTGTCATTAAGAACAGATTCATTGTCCCAGCGCATCCCGTACGAAAGAGTCAGGTTCGGAACGATCTTCCACTCATCCTGCGCGAACAGACCGATGACGTTGTTGGAGAGAGTGCTCTTGGTATCAAAGCGTTGAACAAATCGGCTCGGGTTGTTTGCGAGGAAGTCGTCGACGGTATCGAAGGTGAACTGGCCTCCAGTCGCGAACAAATCCTCGTATGTCGAGCGGACCAATTGAACGTCGGCTCCGGCTTTGAACACGTGAGTGCCGTAGAGAAACGAGATGTTATCCTGGACTTGCGTACGCCTCTCTTCCCTTGCAAACGCCGGCGAAGTGTTGCTTCCCGTGTAGGACCCGGCCGTCAGGCTCGGCGACTTGATCGAGATGCTCAACGAATCCGAGGCGGCGCTGTCGCGAGGCAGTAATCTCGAATACTGAAACCTGGCCTGGTTTACAAGCTTGTTCGAGATGATCAGGAAATCCGAAACGCTGATCGAATCCGAGTTGCGGCCCTGAATGAGTATCGTATCGGGGAGACGCGTGCCGCCGGAGAAACCGCGCTGATTTGCGCCGCGAAGCAGATCAAATCTCACCGCCGCATTGTGTGATTGAGAGAAGTTGAAGTCCGCTCGCGCATTTACCAGGTTACTATGCTCAGGTGTTGACAGCTCCTCGAAGAACGGCCCCACTGAATCGCCGGGCGCGACCGTGCCGGTTGGCTTCGGAAGAACAAACAACGGGTTTGTGGCGACGGGAACGAGCGCATTGATTTCGGCGAAGTCCGTCACGTCCAGCCGCTCGTAGCTCGCGAAGAAAAAATCCTTCTCGCGACGAATCGGCATTGGCCCTCCGAAGACTGCGCCCTCGCGCCGTTGCTGTTGGGGCACGCGGCCAAGCCCGCGCGCATTGCGGAAGTAGGTGTTTGCGTTTAGCGACTCGTCTGCAAAAAAGGAATACACATCACCGTGATAGCGGTTCGTTCCGCCTTTCGTTCTTATGTTTATTCGCCCCCCGGAAGCCCGTCCGTATTCCGCCGCATATTGGTTGGTGATTATTTGCAGCTCGGCGATACTTTCCGGGCTCAGACTGATGCGGGCGTTAGCCGAGCGGTCATCGTTGTTGTCGAGCCCGTCGATGGTGATGTTGTTGGAAGTCGCCGGCGCTCCCGTGAGAGAAAAATTACCCGCCTCTTCAGGCGTGCCTCTCAGGAAAACACCTCGGCCCTCATTTGCCAACTGCGACGTGTCCAAAGGCGCTTCGGTCACTCCTCCCAGCAAAAAGACAAGCTGTAGCGGATCGCGATCGATTATCGGAAGGTCTTCAAGCTCGCGTTGATTTATCGTATCGCCGACTACGGTGCGATTTGTATCGACAAGCGGCGTGCTTGTTGCGGCAACGGTGACCTGCTCACTCACACCCGCGGCGGTCAGGGCGAAATCGATTGTAAACGTGCGGCCGGTCGTCGCGGCCACCTCCTGGCTCTCCTCTTCCTTGAAACCGGCGGCCGTTGCCTTGAGCTTATAGCTGCCGGGCGTGCCGACCGAGATCCGAAACCGTCCTTCGGCGTTGCTGACGGTTGTTCTTTCGACACCGGTAGTGAGATGGGTGGCGACGATTTTCGCGGCAGGAACTACCGCGCCTGCGCTGTCTCGAATCACGCCTTCGAAAACAACGTTGTCCAGATCGTCCGCGCCAAATGTAACGCTAGATGAAGCGCACACTACAGCGAACGCGATCAATGAGCCGGCAAGTGCCGAGAAAACTCGGCGACGAGTATTCGAGAACATCGCACATACCTCCGCTTGCTTTTCCAACCTGATGCTGATCGGCCAGGGACGGGCCAGAGATTCGACCGCGCATAATATATGACGCGAGGTAGCTGAGAGACAATTGAAAAAACGGGGTAGTGTTCAGTTATTGGGTTGCCGACTTGTAACGTGCGGTCAGCCCTTCGCGTGCTTTGCGGTCCTTTGCGCGGGGTATTGAACGAGTAAGAATACTCAGCGCAAAGACGCAAAGGACCGCAAAGCACGCAAACGGGGGGTCAGTTCAAGGTGCGGTTGGGTGAAGCAACCGGCTGGTTCAATCGCGGTTCTGGTCGCGTTTTCTGACGACGAGCTCGATTCGACGACGTGGAACAAGCGCGTTTTTCGTCTGATCATCCGTGGTGAACATCTCTTGAACGACATTCTCACGGACGTATTCGAGAAAGTTTTCAAACTCGCGCTGCATGCGATTCATCTTCTCGCGCATGTTGAGGATAATTTCAACCCCGGCCAGATTGACTCCCAGATCACGAGTGAGGTTCAGAATGAGCTCGAGTCGCTCAACGTCCTGTTCAGTGTAGTAGCGCGTGCCTTTTGCCGATCGAGACGGAGTGATCAACCCCTCGCGCTCGTACAGGCGGAGAGTTTGCGGATGGACGCCGTATTCTTCAGCGACGACGCTGATCGTAAACTTTTTCTTTGTGGTCTTAGCTCTTGCCATCAGCAACCACCGCCGTCCGGTCTTCGTCGTCTCCCTTGGTGCCGGTCTTCGTCATTCCCTGCTCTTCGTCCTTCTTGTACTCAACCGCTTCGCGTCTCTCGTCGATTAGAATTGATTCGAGACCCAAGGCGCCGGCTCGAATAAACTGGCTTGTCAGGCCTCGGCCCGCGGCAAAATCGCGCTCCCATTCTGCCGCCGTTCGTCGCCGTCGCCGGTCGTTCTCACGGACGATTGCTCGGAGGGCGAGCGCAATCGCCAGAAAAACAACAACCCAAATGAAAATTTCTGTCATTCGCTTTCCTGTTGTCCGACAAACTTCAGTTTGTCGTCTCACCGCGCATGTCGACAAACTGAAGTTTGTCGGACATCTTAGACCCCCATCTCCGATCGGGGGTTCTCAGTATTGTGACGAGCGAACTGATGGAGAATCTCCTTCGTCTCTTCGCTGATCACTTTCGGCAGCGTGATCCTCACATCAACAAACTGATCTCCGCGAACTCCTCCCGCGCGCAGACTGGGCGCGCCGCGCTCGCGCAAGCGAAACCGCTGCCCCGATTGAGTGCCGGGCGGAATCCTCAACAGGGCTTTGCCGTCGACCGTCGGCACCTCGATCTTCGAGCCAAGCGCCGCCTCGGGCACGGTGATGGGCACGGTGCAGTAGATGTTGTCACCCTGTCTTTTGAAGTAAGTGTGATCACCGACATTGGTAACGATGTAGAGGTCACCGGGCTGCCCGCCCAACTTGCCTGCGTGGCCTTTATTCGACACTCGAACTCGCGAGCCAGTGCCGACACCCGCCGGTATTCGCACCGTTATTGTTTCACGCGTGGGGACGACGCACTCAGCTTTGCAGTCCGGACAGGGCACGCCCACTTTTCCGGATCCGGAACACCGGCTGCATTTCGACGAACCGCCAAACATTCCAGTCTGCTGACCTGTGCCACTGCAAGCCGTGCAAGCAACCGTACGATCGCGCGCTTCGCCCATACCCTGGCACGCTGGGCAAGCCTCCGAGCGGTCGACTTCAATTTTTGCATTCAACCCCTGCATCGCCTGTTCAAACGAAACGCCGAGCGGGTATTCGATGTCCGCGCCGCGCGCGGGTTGCGGGCGCGCCGGTGAGTTCTGCGGTCTTATGTTGCTGAAGATCTCGGAGAATATGTCCCGGAAGTTAGCGGCGCCGAAATTAGCAAAGTCGAACACCGGGCCGTGGACTCCGGCACTTGCTGACGCGTGCTCCGAGTAATATCCGTACCGGTCGTAGACTTCCCGCTTCCTGGTATCGGAAAGAACTTCGAAGGCTTCCGAGATCTGCTTGAATCGCTCTTCCGACTCACGATTTCCAGGATTGACGTCCGGATGATAGCGCCGCGCCAGCCTGCGATAG
>DATNBZ010000051.1:0-30623 GCA_035607285.1 Blastocatellia bacterium
TTCTAAGGAGGACCGCCCATACAGGAGTGCCCTTAATCGCTATCTTTTGTTCATTGAGCTCTTCCCCGGAGCTCGGCTTCGAGTCGCCGCCAAATGCGGCCTTCAAAAAGCGAGTGGCAAGAAAACACAAAACCTCGAGCTCAAAGCCAGGGTCGAGAATCGATGTGGGCGGCGCGCTGTTCGTGACGTCGCTCGCCCTTTTGGTTCTCGTACCGCTGGCATTCAGCAGCGCGGTCTACACCAAGTACTCGCTTCCGAAATTCCTAATTTTGCTCGTCGGCGCCGCCACGCTTCTGTTGCTTATGGCGCAACGGCCGGCATTGCTTGCACTCAAGCAGCTCGGTGCGAAACGTGACTTGAAGTCTCGGCTAGTCGGCGTCGTTTGCCTTTACTTCCTGGTAGTCGCGGTTTCCACTTTTTTCGGCGTAGCCCCGGTCGTGTCCCTGTTTGGCACTCACTTCAATCATATGGGGCTCATTACGCGCGGTTGTTTCTTTATCTTCTTCCTCGCCCTGAGCGCCGGAATAGGCGCGACCGAAAGCCGGCTGCGCATCACGCTTTGGGTCATCGCGGCGACTGGCTTCGTGGTAGCGACATACGCAGTCGCGCAGTCGTTCGGCGTCGAGCCTTTCGTGCGTCGAAGCCTGTACACATTCCCAACGCCGGAGGGCTCGCTGATTCGGGTGTGCTCTTCCCTGGGTCATGCTGACTATCTCGGCAACTATCTTTGCTACACCACGCTGCTGACCGTAGGGCTTGCTCTGGCCGTTCGCGGATGGCTGCGTCTGTTTGCGGCGGCGGCAACCGGGCTTTCGTTTATCGCGGTCGCGTTCAGCGGAACTCGCGGGGCTTGGGTCGGTTCGATTGCAGGCATCGCAGCGTTCGCATTCTTTGAGCTGAAAGACGGAGCGGCCCGGAAGCTTCTGAAGCGGAGTCCTCGCGGCGTTATTATCGTAGTAGGAGCCTCAGTGGTGCTGCTGGTTACCTTGCTGGCTGTTAGTCCCGCGTCTCGAAGCGTGACTCATCGCCTGCGGGAGTTGATGTCGGAAGGAACATCCGCGTCGGGACGGAATCTGCTCTGGCGAGACTCCCTGAAGATGGTACCCTCCTTCGCTCTGGCGGGGACGGGACCCGAGGGATTCCGCAAGGCGCTCCTCGGTTTCAAATCAATAGAACTCGCAAAACTAAATCCCCTATCGAATAACGAGAGCTCGCACAATTCGTACCTCGACACTCTCATATCGCACGGTGTCGCGGGCGCGGCGCTGTACATCTCGATCATAGTCCTGTCACTCATGCTATTGATCCGAGCTCGCCGGCAAACCGACTCCCAGAGTTGGCGCTTCATCGTCACCGGCATGTTGTCCTCTTTCATAGCGGTGCTGGTGCACAATGTTTTCATCTACGATCAGATCGTTACCGGTCTCTATTTCTTTGCGTTCGTGGCGATCACCGTAGCGATGTCAAAGCTGTTTGTTGCAGGCAGCACATCCGGCGAGGCCTGGCAGCGGCAACCGCCTCCCGCAAAGGAAAAACGAGCAGCAGCTAAACGTGAGGGCGCGCCTGCTTCTTCCTGGAGATGGCCGCGAGTCGTACAAACTGCCGCGGCGCTCGTGTGTCTTTTGACCGCGATCTGGTATTCGGCCGGAATTATTGAATCCGATGCTGCGTATAACGATCTGTTTGATTCATCACGCCCAGTCGATTTCAATCGACTGGTGAGCCTGGGCAACAGGGTGACCGGCGGCCCGGATCCGACCCATCAGTATGATTTCCTGTTCGCGCATGCGGTCGAGACTTTCGTTAGGAATCTTCCAAAGGCGTCTGAGTCAGCCGCTCGATCCCAGGGAATAACGGTCGATGTGAAAGCAATTCGCGAAGACGCGCTAAGGCTGGCAATCAGCCACGCGGAGAAGTCGCTTTCGCGGACGCTGACGCCTGATGCGAATTACACGCTGCTTGGCTCACTGGCGCTGGCGGCGGGCGACCTGAACAAGTTGCAGGATGCCGCCAGCGAAGCGATCAGATGGGACCGTTACAATTACTACGCGCGATTGCTGATGGCAGAAGCTTATCTCGCTCGAGGAGAGAAGGAATCGGCTGAGAGAGAAGCGGAACTTGCCTTCGAACTCCGTCCGCTTTCTCAGGAAGTAGCCTCGATGCTCGCGCGAATTCGGGGAGACAAGCCCAGCCAGTGAAACACTGAAGCGAGGCGCCCATTCATAACGAGCAAGCTCAGCTCGTGAACCGCACCGCGGATAGCTTGCGGGGCGCCAACACGGCATACAGCCTGCGAATGCGGCCCGCGTCGTCAACGTCTACCTGAACCGTGTAGCGAGTCGCGGCGGTCGCGCTCGAACGCAAATCCTCAATCGAAATGGACGGCAATCCATTGAGCATCTGGATTGTAAAGCGCGGTTCAACCAACACCTTCGCGGCGAGCCCAAGGATTAGCCGCAGGACCTTGTCTCGCCCGCGGACCGGCATACGCGCGGCGTTCACATCCGGCCCGCCGTCAGAGATGCTTATCACATCTTCGGCCAGCAACCGCTCGATCCCCTCCGCATCGCGAGTGCCCAGGTAAAGCAGGAACTGCTCGAGCGCGCGGCGAGTCGCTTCCTGGTGTGTGGCGTCGAGCGATCCGGGATTCCTGTCATACTCCTTCATCTTTCGGCGCGCGCGCAATAACGTGACTTTTACATTCGCTTCGGTGAGGTCCAGCGCTCCGGCAGTCTCGCCCGTGGAGTAATCGAAAACGTCGCGCAGCAACAGCACCGCCCGCTGGGAAGGTGTGAGCGCCTCGAGCGCAACCAGGAACGCAAACGATATGCTCTCCTTCAAGTCGTATCGCGCCGCGGGCGAATCGAGGCGCGGAGCCGGCGGCTCGTAGGAAGCCGGGCTTTCTTCGTCCGTGGGCACGGGCGAGGGCAGCCACGGCCCGAGATAGTGCCGGCGCTTTCTTCGGCGCAGCAGATCGCGACTGAGGTTCATCGCAACTCGCACCAGCCATGGCCGAAGCGGTTCATTTGTGCGGCGGGGCGGCTTCTCGATCGCGCGCACGAAGGTCTCCTGGACCAGGTCGTCCGCGTCGGCGGCGCTGCCGGTCATCCGGTAGCACAAATTCCATAACAACCTTCGATCGGTTTCCAGGGCTTCGACGTACGTAGCCACATTTCTCCTCTGCGTCCCCGGCGTCCTCTGCGGTTAGCCTCTTACGCCGTCGCAGCAACACCCAAGGTCCGATGGGCCGCGATCAACCGCGCTGCGCGTCTCGCGCTTGCGAGGCTTGCGTCGACCAGCAGGCCTTCCTCGCCAACCCAATCTCCGGCGACGAAGAGTCCGGGCACGTCGACTACCTGAGGACCGGGCCTTCCTCGCGTGCCGCCAAGCGATGCCAGCGGCAATGCGTTGATCACTATCATATCCGGCAGGAATCGCCGATACACCACGACATCCCGCCAACCCGGTTGCACCAGATCGAGCAACCCCTCGAGTTCCTGCTCGACTGATTCACTCGAGTCGTTGTGATCGGGAGCGAGATATTTCGCCGCGTGGATCAACGCCGAGCCTTCGGGGGCGAGCCGCGCCGCCGCGGAATGCACGGACAAATAGTGCGGGCGATCGATGCCAAGCGCGAAAGTCGCCTTCGGTACCGGCAACTTGCTGAGCGCCAGGTCAAGACAAGCCGCTCGCACGGGAATCGCTTCTGTGGCCCATCTCGCTAACGATGTTTGTTCGAAGCCTTCAACCAACTCGGCAAGCATCGACGGGCTGGAAGCGACGACGACTGTCGATGCTTTGACTTCGATTCCCTCAGCGAGGCGCACGCCGCTGATGGCGCCTGTCGTATCGCGCGTGACCGCTTCGACTCTCATACCGGTTTCGACCTTAACTCCGCTACGCGTCGCAACGTTGCGCAAGGCCTCGACTAAAGTCTGCCAGCCGCTATCCAGATACAAGACGCTCTTGTCCTGCGCCTTCTTCAATTGCTCGAGCGCCGCTCCGGCGCTCATCAGGTCAGGCGCGTTTGTGTACGTCGCAAGCCGAAACGCCGCAAGCATCAGGTCCTTCACTTCAACGTGTGAGACATTCTGATCGAGCCACTCTCGAACAGTCACATTCATCACGCGATTGCCGTCGATCTTCGCAACCGACGCAAGCAAACGCGCCGCCTCGAGCTTCGCCGAAAGCCCGAACAAACTCGTCATCAGCAACGACAGGGCCCCGGCTGGAAATGTGTGCTTAGCGCCGTTCTTCACCGCAAAGGCGCCCGACACCGAAGGCACGCTTCCGCGAGGCTCGATGCCGAGCTCTCGCAGGACTTCCATGCCTCGCCCGCCTCGATAGAGCGCGTGCGGACCGATATTGAGATAGAAGCCGCCCTGTTCTTTGGTTTGTGCTCGCCCGCCGAGCGCGCGAGACTGTTCAAACAGCCGCACGCTCTTTCCGCTTCTTGCAATGAAAGTCGCGGCAGTGAGCCCCGCGATTCCGCCGCCGATGACTACCACGTCCTCGTTGTCTCGGTTTGAGTGCATGGCTTCGCTCTCCTCAATTCGGTTAACTCAGGCTTGCCGATCTCATCTTCAACACGTTTGAGGAAGGTCAAAGGTTACTATGAAGTGCTCAAGTGTTCTAACGTGGCAGTCTTGTGGGATTGATTCCTTTGAGGTATTGCTTTTCGGTTAGTTATGGTGTATCTTGCGCCCAGTTTTTTACCGCATCAGCCGCGCGAGTGAATACAAGTAGCGCTCGTCGTCATTTGGGATTTAAGGATGAAGTCATACTGCAATTGGTGTCATCAAAGTGACGATCCTCTTGTACTGCCAGGAAATCCGCGAAGCGGCTATTCTGCTCATTCCACAACTTGCCCACAATGCCATCGAGATATTGTCCTAATCCGAATCGAGGAGGCCCGCTGCATAGTGGGTGTTAGCCGGAAGACAATATACATTTGGATCGAAAGGGGACTCGTTAGCACGGCGCGAACAGCTAGCGGACGGTCCCTCGTATGCTTTAGCTCTCTGTTTGATCCTTTTCGTGTATAACTATCGAGGTTTCGCATTATCCTTCTTCAGAACCTTCGAACGGTGACCCTGCAATTAAGGGACTCCAAGAAGATTGATTCTCAAAGTGTCACATTCTGGGCAGTTTTGGCAATTGACCGGCTCGCCATCTTAGAACATAGTACAGCGCGACAGTTAGGTGTTTGTTTAATTCCGGGCCATAGGTTGCAAAGGATAGTAAGAAGAGCCTAGCCCAGGAGCGAGAAGAGGTGCTAGGAAAAATAAGAAGTTAACCTTGCCGCATATCTTGAAGCACAAATTCAACTGGTTTTGCCTTCTGCTTTTGGTCATTCTGGCTATACCCGGAGGCGCGCATTCCCAGTGGACAATTCTTAATCCGATGCCAGACTGTAGCGATCAGCGGACGAGCGTTTTGACTGTGCCAGGTCTCGCGATTTGCTACCAAGACGGTGAGTGCTGGAACTTTGAGACGGGAAGTTTGGCTTTGGCCGCTATGTTTACCTGGGCAGGTATGACGTGCTCGGTCGACTTCGTATTTAACGAAGCGCAAACATGGCATAGTTATGGCGCGATCAATGATTCAATAGAGGGTGAATCCAGTTCGACACTGTCCAATGGTCATAATTACGGGTTCTGGATAGGTGAACGTGCTTGCGACGGAACCAGTTGGAGTATGGGGGATAAATTCTATTATGAATGTGAGAACCTTGTCGGCAGTGCCGGTGGGGATGGTGGTGCATCGACCGATTATTCGTCTCCAATCATTGTTGATACTTCCGGCGATGGCTTTCGTTTGTCGGACGTGGCACATGGGGTGTACTTTGATTTGAAGGGTGACGGTCAAAGAGAACATGTTTCCTGGATCGCCAGCAATTCGGACGACGCTTTTCTTACTCTTGACCGCAATGGAAACGGTGTAATAGACAACGGCAAGGAGCTGTTTGGGTCCTACACCCCTCAGCCTCAGCCTCAATCGTCATCTCCAAATGGGTTCATTGCTCTTGGAGAATATGATAAACCGGAAAATGGCGGGAACCGTGACGGAGTGATCGATGAGCATGATCATATCTTCTCGGCACTGCGACTATGGCAAGATACTAATCACAACGGCTTTTCTGAGAGAGGAGAACTTCACAGCCTGGCTGAGTTAGGAGTCCATTCCATAGACCTTAACTATGAAGCCTCAATGCGAACCGATAGGTATGGGAACCGCTTCGTTTATCGCGCGAAAGTATACGACGCGCAGCATGCACATCTCGGTCGATGGGCCTGGGATGTGTTCTTCAAATTCGATAATAAGTGAGGAGAACCTTCATGGGCACAAGGAGATACTGGCTCTTCCCGTTCATTTTGATTATCTTGATAGCCTCGGCGAGCTTCATTTTACCAAATACGAGGAAGCGCTCAGTGGACATCACAGTGATCTCAAAGGGCATTCCTTCACACGGCGTGTTGTTACTTGCTTCAGGAGATCCTTCATTTGAGAAGAATCTCTCAGCGGCTTTGAGCAATGCTGATATTTCGGAAACAGAAAAGCTGTTATCGGCTTTTGTTATAAACTCAAGTCAGCGCTCTGTTGTTGCGTATTATGTGCGATGGACGCTGGCTGATGTGAATGGGAAAACGGTATCACACGAACGGATCTATAAGGATCTGTCTTTGCTAATGGAGCATCGGGACAAGCAAGCGCGAGACTCTGAAGGGTTTTCGATTGCAGCAGGGTCAACGCGGCTAATCTCTCTGATCCCATTCCTAAGTAATGCGCATCAACCACAGGACAACATTGGTGGGGCGTGGTTTGTGCACACAGCTACCGAGGATGCTGATTCCGTCAAACACGCCCTGCTGGATCGTAATACTAAGGAACTGGGAACGAAAATGATCCGTGATTTTGAGCACATTGCAAGCATCACGGTGTCACTAAATGGCGCATTCTTTGATGACGGTACCTTTGTGGGCCCAGATGAGAGTCAGTTCTTTTCGAAAGTCAAAGCACAATTGGACGCCAGATACGACGTGTACAAGCGAGTTCAAGACATGCTTTTGTCGCAAAAGCCATCTGACAAGATACTCCGTTACGTGACTGATTTGGCAAGTATGCCTCGGGTTTCTCTTGGGCACAGCTCCTCCCCTGACGAGTTTTATGACTTCTTTAAGAGATTCTACGGACAAGAAATTTCTCGAATCTGGAGTAAATCAGGGGCGCAGTCAGCAATTCACTATGTTGAGACTACGATCAGCAAACCATGGGCAACTCTGAAAAAATTGTAACCGCTTGGTTTTTTGTTTGTTTACCGCCCGCCGAGCGAGCGGGACCGTTCAAACAAGCGCACGCGTTTTCCGCTTCTTGCAATGATGGTTGCGTCAGTAAGCCGCGCGATTCCCCCGCCTATCACGACAACATCGCCCTTGTGTTCATCTGTGTACATCGCGTTCTTCCCGTCTGAAGTAAACACGTTTTGAGAAAGCGAAAAGGTTACAGCCGATTTAACGCGCGTATTCAATCGCCACCGCCGGTTGACGCGCGTGCACGTCAGGCTTGTGGCTGTTCCGGCACGCTTAACGTCAAATGCCCTGTAAGTCAAATGCTCTGTAAGTCAAATGGCCGTGCCTTGAAATGACCTGGTAACAATGATACACACTCGACTCGTTGACTCGGCCGTGTGCGCGAGTCTGCAGGACCGGAAGTCAGCCGTTCGGCTTTCATTGCCTGGAACCTGCCGGATGGGAAGATGACTCGCGCAACTCGTGCCACACCCCAAATAAAGGAAGGATCCTATGACAAAGATCAAGTCACTAACGTGCGCGGCGGCGCTCGTGTTGGTGGTCTGCGCCGCTGCCGAGGCTCAGCAGAAAGAACAAGCAAAATCATCGCCGGCGCAAATCCCGACAGTCGAGTATTCGAGCGCAACGAACCCTGCCCCGAGAACGCTCTCTGAATTTGTGCGCGTAGGAAACATGCTCTATTTGTCGGGCAAGCTCGGTACGGATAGTACCGGCAAGCTGGCTCCCGGCGGCATCGGCCCGGAAACAAAGCAAACGCTCGAGAACATCAAGGCGGTGCTCGAGAAGAACGGCTCGTCGATGGACAACGTCGTCAAATGCACGGTGATGATGGCGGACATCAAGGAATGGGCCGATATGAATACCGTCTACGTAACCTTCTTCAAGAAGGAGCGATTGCCGGCTCGGAGCGCATTTGGGACAAGCGGTCTTGTGAATAGCGCGCGCGTCGAGATCGAGTGCATGGCTACGGTGAAGTGACAACGTCCGGTTTAGCGATTAGCTCCCGGCTTTTGCGCGGGCGCGGTGGCGTCCGAGTTCAGAAACTTCACGAGCGCCTTGTAGAAAAGGTCCGGCGCTTCGAAGTGCGGCACGTGACCGACGTTTGGAATGAGCACCAACTCCGCTCCGGGAATGGTATCTGCAATGTACTTTGCGCGGGCCGGAAAGTCCGGGCCGTCCTTGTCTCCACCAAGCACCAGCGTCTTCACCTTTATGTGAGGCCAATCGTAGACGACCGGATCAACGTAAACCATTTGCTGGACCAGAGTCCGCACCATCGCAAACCGCGGCCAGTCTCCTGAAAGCGTCCAGGCGTAATGTATGCGAACATACTTCTCGTATTCGGGCTTCCATCCCTGAACAAAGTATCGGGCAATCCCCTGGTAGATACTCTGATACGTCCAGCCAAGCGTATCTTTGTAAGATTCTTCGGTGCTGCGCCACGGCCGCGACCACCGCGGATCGGTCAGTCCGATTGGATTATAGATTACCGCGCGCTCCGTCATATCCGGATACGAAGCCGCGAAACGCGCCGCCAGCATTCCACCCATCGAGTGCCCTACGATCGCCGCCTTCGAAATGCCCAGGTGCTGAAGCAGCTTGCGGGAGTTCAGCGCCATATCGTGAAAGTTGTATGGGATTATTGGTTTTGACGAGCGCCCGAAGCCGATCTGATCCGGCACGACCACTCGAAAGCCCTGCTTCCGAAGAACGTCGATCGTTGCCGCCCAGTATTCGCCGAAGAAGTTCATGCCGTGAAAGAGAACAACGGTTCGGCCGTTCGGTTGACCTTCGGGCGCGACGTCCATGTAAGCCATGCGAACGTCCTGTCCGTACAAGCTCATCGGCAGGTAAGACACGGCGTATGGGTAAGGCACGTCGTCGAGCGTTATGCTTCCAGGCTTAACGTCGGTCGGCGTCGCGGGGAGTTTAGTTTGGGGCCGCTCTTGGGCAAACACCAGAACAGATGGCGCCGCAGGAAAGGAACATGAAAGAAACAAAACGAGCCGCACCGTCCATCGCGCAAGCCGTGTGCGAAGATTCAAGCAAGCACTGTTGTATTGCATGTCACTTACCTCACTCATCGGTAGTGTTCGGATTCTGCGTTGCTTAATAACCTCCGCGTGCTTTGCGGTCCTTTGCGCCTTTGCGCTGAGTATTCTGTCTTGCTCCTTCAATACCAAATACTCAGCGCAAAGCACGCGAAGGACCGCAAAGCACGCGAAGGACTGACCACGCGTTACAAGTCAAAAACTCAATAACCGAACACTAGCCCCGCCCTTCATCCTCGGCGCCAGCTTTCAGTAATAAAAGCCGGATTAATCTCCTTAAGCGAGCGAGTGCCGCACTGTCGCATTACCAGGTCGAGTTCGCGGCGCAGGATGTCGAGCACGCGTTCAACGCCCGGCTGCCCGAAAGCCGACAGTCCCCAGATGTATGGACGCCCGATACAGACCGCTCGCGCGCCCAGCGCAAGCGCTTTGAAGATATCGGTCCCCCGTCGAAAGCCCCCATCGACGAGCACCGGTATTCGCCCGTCTACTGCCTTGATCACCTCCGGCAAACAATCGATGGTTGCTCGGCCGCTGTCTTCAGCTCGTCCTCCATGGTTGGACACGATGATTCCGTCAACGCCGTTCTCCACACACAACGCCGCGTCTTCGCGAGTCTCGATTCCCTTAAGCACAAGCTTCATCGATGTGAAGTCCCTCAAACGACGAACGGATTCCCAGGTCAACGCGGGTGAATAGGTGCCCAACCCGGCGGTATCGATCCCGTCGAACATAGGCTTGCGGCGATAGGTCGCGCCGGGAGCCCCGGAGTGACAATTAGTACATTGCCTCGTGTCTATTCTTCGAAAGAGTTCCTGAGTTTCGGTGTTTCTTCCGGCGGGCAGGTCGACGGTGATCACGAGTACGGGACAGCCCGCGGCGTCCGCCCGCTTGACGATCTTCTGCGTAGCCTCCCACTTGTTAGTGGCGTAGAGCTGATACCAGATGGGCCCGCCTCGCGCGGTCGTAACATCTTCTACGGATGACGTTGTTACGGTCGATAGTATCTGGAGGGTTCTTTTTGCTTGCGCCGCTTTGGCGACGGCGATCTCACCTTCAGGGTGAAAAGCTTTTTGACTCCCGACCGGCGCGATCACGATTGGTGATTCCCACCTCACTCCAAAAAGGTCGGTCGATAGATCGACTCGGGTGACGTCAACGAGACGGCGAGGACGGAGATTGTAATGAGAGAAACCTTCGCGATTTGCCTTGAGCGTCGCATCGCTGTCGACTCCGGTCGCCATGTAGCCGAAGTGCGCCGGTGGGAGCGCCTTTCGAGCAGCGGCTTCAAACTCGAGCACGTTGAGCGCTTCAGCGGGAGACGCGATTACGCTCTCGGCTGCCTGTTGTGTGAATGCCTCGCGGAATGGAAGCAAGCCAGCCAACAGCGGGCTGGCTGCCAGGAATTTCAAGAATGCTCGACGGTCCGGCATTGTTGCTCCCGAATAATTACTTCTCGTCTTCCTCTAGCCATATCCGGACTATGTGCGTGAAGTCACCAAAAGTAAGTTCCCCCGCATTCAACTTCTTATCTTTCTTGTCCCGGCAGAACAATGGCAACTCCCTTTGAAATGTCTTATATCTGCGAAACATATATAAACCACCGGGTATGTTGGTACTCTTCGATTCCAGTGAGAGCCAGTCTCTTACGTGACGAATAATATGTTTAGGACTTCCAAAATGAGGTGTGATATCGAGACCCGCCAGGTCAGAGATAAATTTCTGATAGCGATGGCGGTTCTTGTCCAGCACTAAGAGTTTCTTTGTACGATGCGCGCCAACGCCATATCTCCTCGCGCCAAGATCAAGACCGAGCTCTAGCGGCATATTGAAACGTGGAAGAGAACTGGTCTTATCAAGCTCGGTTCGAGAAACATCATGAACCGCATACTTACACTCTGAAATGATGTTCATAATCCTTTCGAGGCGGGCTTCGCCGGCGTTGCTGGCTTCAAGCGCGCACCTCGGCCTAAAACCCGCAATCTGAACTGCGAAAACTATGGCATCGAAGAGGAGTTTATAGGCGGTATCGAATGGGCAGTTTATGAATACGTTCTGCTCATACTCTTTTGGCAGTTTCGCCATAAATATCAGGATGACTCATCTCTGGGTTTTCTGGTCTATCCTTCTTGACACTGGTATCGCCTTGGCCTTGTCAGATCTCGTGGCATCGAGAATTCCGTCCCTGACTACTCTCCTAATGTGATCATCGCTAATCCTACTCGGAGCTTTGGTCCTCAATAGTGGTTGACCATTCCGGCCATGCACAACAACAATAGCCTTCCTGCTCCGTGCGAGGTCGCCTGCAGCATCGATGGCGTCCTGCTTGATATCGAAAACTGATCGTACGTGCGAGGCTTCTTCATCCTTAACCGCCCATTTTTTGCCGTACGGAATCACGTGTAAATTCGTGCCAGCCATATTTACCTCAAATTGTGTAAGAGACTGTTCTCCACTCTCTTGACTCGCGATCTCTCTTAGAGATACTTGAAGCATCTCTACTGAAGATTAGCAGCGCATCAGCAACCAGTCTATTTGCTGCCCTTCGAGCTTTGAATCGACTTGGGTTTCGTTGCTTCCACGCGAACCAGCTTCAACACTTCCGGCTTCGGATCGAGTTCCGTCTTGCCTGCGGGAAAGTTGTTAAAGCTCAGCACGTAGCTGAGGATGTCGACAATTTGTTGCCGGCTCAACTTTCCCAGATTGTTTGGCGGCATCGAAACGCGAACTCGATTGGCCAGGTCCCCAACCGAAAGCCCATCCCAACTCGAAAGAAACACCGGACCTGCGAGCGCCGCTGCTTCATCGTTGCCTGATAGATCCGGCCCGTGGCAAGACGAGCAGTTTTGTACGTAGAGAGTTTCGCCGCGTTTGGCTTGCTCCTTCGTGTACACCCCGTCCCATACCGACATAGGCTTGTCTGGTTGTTGCGCACGAAGCGCCATTTGCGACGCTCCGATGATTAGCAGAGCGATAACTGTTTTTGTTGCTTTCTTCATCTTGTTTTACGCGAGCGTTCAGAGTACCGGCTTTAGCCGGGTAGTGCCATGGAATTTCGACGCCTTGGATTTGTCAGGCACTACCCGGCTAAAGCCGGTACTCTGAACACCCGCTCTGAACACCTACTCCGAATATCAGTCAGCCGATGGCAGCGCGAACGCAACATACTCTCCCGAGTAAGCACCGCCGCTGATCGCAACGACGATGTATTGCTTACCGTTGAGCATGTAAGTCATCGGCGATCCGCTCTGTGGAGCCGGGAGAAAGACCGCGCCGACCTGTTTGCCCGTCGCCTTGTCGTAGGCTCGAAGCATCGCGCCGCGCGGATGATCAGGAGTAGTCGTCACCTGAGGATCTCCCATGACGACCAGAGTCTTGGTGACCACCAGCCCAACCGTCCCGTTCTGTCCGGTCTTTGGAATATCCATTCCTTTGAGCAGCGCGTGATTCCTCACCACGTCCGGCGTGTCACCGTGTGGGACCTGCCAGGTGATCTCGCCCTTATCCAAATTGATTGCGGAGAGAAGTCCGTAAGGCGGCTTGAGTATCGACAGCCCTTGAACGAAGGTGCTGCCCTGAGGAGTAGTCGCCGCCGGGGCCGCTTCGCGAGCCGGCGGGCCTTCCTGTGCGCGACGCTTCGGAGGCTGCGGATAATCAGCCGCGCTTCCATACCCTGGCCCCTCACTCACTCTGAACGGCTGGCCTGCCCTTCCGAACACGTACTTGATGTCCGAGAAACCTTCCGGCGGCTCTATGAGTCCGATGGGAACGAGGCTGGCATTTGAAGCCGGCACATATACGGTGTGTGTTTCAGGATCGTAACCGCCGCCCGGCCAGTTCGTTCCGCCGTTGGTTGTACCGATTGTAAGACCCGCTACAGGGCCCCCGATCTTACTCGCGACCGGCGGGTTAAACATCTGCCCGTTCTTGAACGGCTCGATGGCCTTGAGGGCTTGCGCTCGAAGCTCGGGCGTAAAGTCGATCAGGTCGTCCGGGCCGACCCATTGTCGGGCGTAGGCCTGCGGCTTGGTCGGAAAGGGTTGTGTTGGCGAGTACCATTCGCCGGGCACGTCGCCCCTGGGAACCGGCCGCTCCTCGATTGGCCATACCGGCTGCCCGGTGACCCGGTCAAAGACATAGAGAAATGCTTCCTTGGTTGGCAGCGCGACCGCCTTGATAGCCTTGCCGTTTACGTTGATGTCGGCGAGGATCGGCGCGGACGAAAGGTCGTAGTCCCAGATGGGATGATGCACAACCTGGTAATGCCATTTACGCTGGCCGGTCCTAAGATCGACGCAGACGAGGCTCTCGCCAAACAGGTTGTTACCCGGCCGGTGTCCGCCGTAGAAGTCCGAGGTCGGGGACTCGACCGGCAGATAGACCAGCCCCAGTTCTTCATCGACGCTGATCTGCGTCCATACTCCCGTGTTCCCGTTCGTCGCCCACGAATTGTTGAGCCAGGTGTCATTGCCGAACTCGCCGGGGCGGGGAATCGTGTTGAACGCCCAAAGCAGCTTACCCGTGTGCACGTCGAAGGCCCGCACTTGTCCTTTGACGTTGTCGTGGGTGACGACGGTCATGCCTTCTTTCATCGCCATCCCGACGATCACGACGTCCTTAACGACAATCGGCGTCGAGTGGAGTCCGGCATCGCCTTTTTCCAAATCTATCTGCTGGCCGGTGCCGTGCACGACTCCCACTTTGAGGTCGATGACGCCGTCTTTTCCGAAACCTGGTATGCGAGCGCCGGTCTTCGCATCAAGCGCTATCATCCGGTAGCCGGTGGTCACGTAAATGATTCGCTCGTCTTTGCCATCGGTCCAGTAAGATAAGCCACGCCCGGACAACTGCCTCGGCGCATTGACCGCGCGCTGACCCTCAAATTCGGAGTGGACCCAAACCAACTCTCCGGTGTCGGCTTTGAGCGCTACAACAGACCGGCGTGTTCCGCCCGTCGCGTAGAGCACGCCGTTGACCATCAACGGCGTGCCTTCGAGTTTGTACTCGGGCCGCGTGCCGAGGTTGTCGGTCTTGAATCGCCACGCAACCTCGAGCTTGTTGAAGTTCTCCGCATTGATCTGATCGAGCGGCGAATACCTGGTGCCCGCAAGGTCGCCGGTGTAGTGCGGCCACTCGCCGTTCTTCGTGGAATGCGCCGAGTTACCGTTGCCGGTTGATTTGACGGTAGTCGCGCTCTTTGTAGAACGGGGCGCCATCCGGTCTTTTGTTGCTGACTGGCCTTTTGCTTCCGTCACCATCCAACCTGGTCCGATGGCGAGCAGAACCAACGCTGCAATCGATAGAAATGCTATTCGTGACATCGTCCACCTCCGTTTTACTTTCGAAACTTGCATCAATATCCCGCGCGCTTCGTCGTTGACTTGGTCAACTACCCGGAAAACTCGAATCAATTGCGGTCTCCTCCGCTCGTGAGCCGAATAGGCGTACAATCAGCAACGATCGGACAATCATTCGTTGGAGTTCAGAATGCAGGAAGCCTCCACAATCAGCACCAGCGAAGCGGCACTCTGGGGACGCCTTTTTGATCCCACCAGCCATGAACTCTCTACAGACGTGGCCCGCTACATTCTCACGCTAGATTTCCCGCAGCCGGACGTTGCCCGCATGCACGAATTGGCCAACAAGGCCCGAGCGGGCACTCTCACTCTTGAAGAGCAGATCCAACTGGATATCTATGAACGTGTAGGGCATTTGTTGTCCCTCATGAAGTCGAAAGCTCGTAAGGCTCTCAAGAAAACCCGCCGCGCCAACTAACCATCACGAGAACGTTAGTCTCGAACGTCTGGTCTGGCGGCGCGCTCAGCGAGCTTGCAAGTATTGCCGGTTGGCGACGAACGTAAAGAAACGAGCGCCCGCGGAAAGCCAGTTCCAAGTGATTCTGTGGCCGTTCTCCCGGGTCATTCGTCACTAGATCAGGCGCCTGACTCTTTCGCTTCCGCCTTCTCCTTCTTTGTATCCTTAATTCCGCCGGCCGGGAACATCGCCTTGAACGCTGCGGTGAACTGCTGCATCTCGGGTTCGGTCCCAACCGAGACGCGCAGCCAGTTATTCATCGGCGGGAATTTTCTCCCAACCAGAACCTTGCGCTTCTTGAAGTCTTCTGCGACTTGAGTTACATCGCGTCCGACGTTCACCATGAAGAAATTGGTCTCCGACGGAATCACTTCGTAGCCCCAGCCGCGCAAGTCCTTGATCGTACGTTCCCGCAGATCGATCGTCATCTGTTTGATCTTCTTTTCGTAAGCCAGGTCCTTCAGCGCGACCACACCGCCGTACTTCACAACCGCGTTGAGCCCGCCGCTATTGAACGGATGCAATCGCTCGATCAGCTCCTTTGGCCCGAGCCCGTATCCGAGGCGCATGCCGGCGAGTGCGGCAATCTTCGAGAAGGTCCGGGTGACGATCACATTTCGTCCTTCGAGAACGTACGGGACTGATGTCGCATAGTCGGGATTCGTGACGAAGTGATGGTATGCCTCGTCGATCAGCACCGTAACGTCCGTGGGAATGTTATCGAGCAACATCTTGATCTCATGTTTTGGAATGACGTTTCCCGTCGGGTTGTTCGGATTGCAGATATAGACGAAGCTCACGTCGCGATAGTTCATCTTGACCGCGCGGATAATTCCCGGAATATCCATCCGGTAATCCTTCATCAACGGAACTTTGATTACTTCCGCCTTGCTGTTGGTGACGTGGCGATAGACCGAGTCATAGCTCGGATCGACGCCCACAACTCGCTTGTGATCGGGCAGGAAGGCCTCATCCGCCATTTTCAGGATTTCGCCCGATCCCGCGCCGAGTATCACGTTATCCTTTTTCAAGCCGTGATGTTTGGCGATCGCCTCGACTATGCCGCCATCCGGATACTGATAGCGGTTTGCGTACTTGAAGGCGTCCTTCATCGCTTTCACGACGTCTTCGGAAGGTCCCCAGCAATTCTCATTGCTGGCAAGCTTAGCCATGCCGTCATAATCTTCCTCGGGATGTTCCTGGCCCGGTTCTCCCTGCTTTCGCGTTTGCGCGAACAGGTCAAATGACGGAGCAATTCCAGCCAGCCCCAATCCCGCCGCCATCGAGCCAATGAATGTTCGTCGAGTCGCTGAATTCTTAGTCATATGCGCCTCCTTCGTTTGCGTCCGACTTGCGTCTTTGCGGTTCTTTGCGTGCTTTGCGAGAAACGGATTCTGAAAGGTTAGTTTCGCAAAAAGGCGCAACGGACCGCAACGACGCCAGGAAATCACTTCGAACTTCCCGCCGGCCAGGGCGTTCCCTGGTCTTCTTTTGTCACCGGCGCGAGGCCCTTGTACACAAACTTCTGCAATCTTCTACCCTCGTAGGTTTCTGTGGTATAGATGTTTCCCTTCGAGTCCGTCGCGATGCTATGCACTCCGTAGAACTGGCCGGGTTGACGCCCCCCGTCACCGAAGCTCGTCAACACCTCCAGTGTATCTCGCTGGATGATGTACACCTTTTGATTGCGCCCGTCGGCAAGATAGATGAATTTCTGCTGCGGGTCCTTCGAGAAAGCGATGTCCCAAACGGAGCCGTCTGACAGCGACCTCTTTGCCACCCACTGTTCCTTAACGAACTTGCCCGCGGGCGTGAACACCTGGATCCGGTCGTTCACACGATCGCACACATACAACAGGCCGTCGTTGGAAAGCTCTGCGCAGTGAACCGGATTGCGGAACTGCTGGGCTGCAGGAGCGTCCGGATCGTAGCGGCCGAGGTTCTTATCATCGGGCTTGTTACCGTAAGCGCCCCAATAGCGTTTGAACTTTCCGCTGTCGGCGTCGATCACGACCACGCGTTTGTTTAGATAGCCATCTGAGATGTAAGCCTCATTGGCTTTGGGATCGACGAAGATCTTGGCCACTCTTCCGAAGTTCTCAGTGTCGTTGCTTCCAGCGGTTTTGCCGGCGTGTCCAAACTGCGCGAGGAACTTTCCATCCTGAGTGAACTTCAAAACCTGCGCGTCGTTGGTGCCGTTTCCCCCGATCCACACGTTGCCTTTGTAGTCGATCGTGATCCCGTGATTCGACTCCGGCCACTCGTACCCCTGGCCCGGACCGCCCCAATGACCGATCAAGTTGCCGGCCTGATCGAACTCGAGAACCGGCGGCGCCTTCGAGCAACAGTCACCGGTCTTCTGATCCAACGCTGCTTCGTTAGCCGAGACGGTGTCCGGCCGATGAACGATCCAGATGTGATCCTGAGCGTCGGCTGCAACTCCGATCGACATGCCGATGTACCAGTGATTAGGAAGCGGCTTGGGCCAGAAAGGATCGACCTCGAAGCGCGGCGCCATCACTGCGGTTCCGCCCTCGGCGGCCGGGGTCCGGTCCAGCAACCCTTGCGCGATGAACAGACCGACGAGAAGCACAAGAAAGATCGCTCCGATGGAGATGTTATGCCTTCGAGTTGTGTTCTTCATCGATTCTCCTCTTACGACCACCAGGCGATTTTCCATTTTCCATTTTTCAATCGTCATTTGTCATCGCCGAACACGCGCGCTGATCTCTCGCAATGACAAATGAAAAATGACAATAGGAAAATAAGATCTTCTCCAAGATTTTGTTTCTTAGTGCTTCGTGCTGGCGGTCGTGCCTTTGTAGACGAACTTCTGCACGCGCTTCCCTTCATATGTTTCGCCGGTGTACACGTTGCCTTTCTTATCAACCGCGATGCTGCAGACGCCGTAGAATTGTCCCGGCATTCGCCCGCCATCGCCGAAGCTGGCCACCGTCTCGAGCGTATCGCGACGAAGCACGAGTATCTTTTTATCTTGCCCGTCGGCCACGTAAATCATCCGCTGCGCCGGCTCGTGTGAGAGAGCAATGCTCCAAACCGAGCCGTCACCCAGCGTGGCTTTCGAGACTGATGCTTCTTTGACAAATTTGCCGTCTTTCTTGAAAACCTGGATGCGATTGTTTGAGCGATCGCACACATAGATCGAGCCGTCGACCGCGACCTCCGCACAACTCACCGCGCGAAACTGCTTCGGGGATGTTGCGGCTGGATCATACGCGGCCATGGTTGAGCCGTCGGGCTTCTCACCGTAAGCGCCCCAGTGCCGTTTGTAAGCGCCGGTTTCTGCGTCGAAGACTACGATACGGCGATTGCCGGTGTCGGCGACATAAACCTCATTCGCGTTGCCGTCAACTGTTACGCTCGCCGGCCGGTTGAGACCCGTCTTGCTGTCGTTGCCTTCGGCCTTGCCCGCGTGTCCGATCTGCAGAATGAACTGGCCGGTCGGCGAGAACTTGAGCACATGAGCGTCCTGGGGCTTAGCAGGCGCGGCTGCCCCGCGAGCTTGTCCCGCCGCAGGCTCCGCCTGCCCGGCGCCCGCTATCCAGATGTTGCCTTTGTGATCCACGGTTATGCCGCCGGTCGCGGAAGGCCAGTCATATCCGGCGCCGGGTCCTCCCCAATGCGCGAGCAGGTTTCCCGCCTGGTCGAACTCCAACACCGGCGGCGCCGGCACACAACATCCGGTCGGCGGTTTGAGTATTCCGCCTTTCTCGTTGTTGCCAAGCGAGTCGGCAGCGCGGTGAACAATCCAGATATGGTCTTGCGAGTCCACCGTAACGCCGGTTACCGAGCCGAGCACCCAGTGATTCGGAAGCGGCTTGGGCCAAAAGGGATCCACTTCAAACTTCGGCGTCTGGAAGCCGGCGCGGGTTTGAGCGGGCGAGACTCCGCCGGCCCCTGCAATGATAAAGAGTGTGATCACAATCACGCTTGTGTAAAGCTTCCGCTTGCCCATCCGAGTAGCGATGATATTCGTCATCTCATTCGTCCGTTCGAGTGCACGTTGCGAGTCACATCGCGGCTGTTTCCACTGGTTTGGATGATTCTGAAGCTCAGGATTTCGTCAGAGATTGGCAGCCTATCACTATACGGGATTGGCTTCAAATGCTATCGAGCCGTTTCACCCGGCCGCCAGTTACGAGTCAGGGTATCAGAGAAATCGGTAGTCCTGTATGGGTGGTCCTCCGTGGCCGCCCCTCCTTCGAGGAGCGCTTCCCAGTAAGGGGCGGCCACGGAGGACCGCCCATACAAGTCACTAGCGGGGCGGTCATTCGCTGCGCTTGTCAGTCACGGCTCGTGGATTTAGTATCCGCTGGCGGAGAGAACGGCTCTCTCATTCCAATCCACGGTTCGAATCACGGTCGAGTAGTTCGGAGACTTGCTTGCCAGTGACTCGCTTACATCGCAGCACGGCTCAGGCGGCCCTGGTGGCGCTGCTGTCGGGGTGTTTTCTAATAACGTGTATCGACGTGGTTGCTCACGACATTCCAAACGATGTGACCGTTCAGGCGTTTCTCAAGCCCGAAGGCGATAAGCTGGAGCTTCTGGTCCGCGTCCCGTTGCGAGCATGTCGTGATATTGATTTTCCTACTCGGGGGCCGGGCTACATCGATCTCGCGCGAGCCGACGCCTCGATTCGGGACGCCGCGACTTTGTGGGTCTCAGACAACATCGAGCTGTATGAAGAAGGCATCCGGTTGCAACAGGCGCGCGTGGCAGCCGCGAGAGTTTCGCTCGAATCAGAAAGATCATTCGAATCTTATGAGCAGGCCCGGGAGCACGTCACCGGCCCGCGGCTGCCTGACAACACCGAGCTTTATTGGACTCAGGGACTACTCGATGTGCTCTTCGAGTATTCGATTCACTCGGAGAATTCGCGTTTCTCGATACGACCTTCGCTCTCGCGATTGGGTATTCGAGTAGTGACAGTCGTGAGGTTCATTCGACCAGGCGGCAGTGTGCGTGCGTTCGAGTTCGAGGGCGATCCCGGGCTTGTGACGCTTGATCCGCGATGGCATCAAGCGGCGCTCAGATTCGTCCGGGCCGGTTTCTATCATATTCTCGACGGGACCGACCATCTGCTGTTTCTGTTTTGCCTGGTGATTCCCTTCCGGCGGTTTCGCTCGCTCATCAAGGTAGTGACTGCGTTCACCCTGGCGCACTCGATTACGCTGATTGCATCGGCTTACAATTTTGGGCCGGACGTATTGTGGTTTCCACCACTGATCGAAACCTTGATCGCGGTTTCAATCGTCTACATGGCGCTGGAGAACATTGTCGGCGGCAACGTTCAGCGCCGGTGGATGATCGCCCTTGGTTTCGGATTAGTTCATGGGTTTGGATTCTCATTCGCGCTGCGGCAGAACCTGCAGTTCGCGGGATCTCACCTGCTGACGTCGCTGCTCTCATTCAACGTCGGAGTCGAGATTGGACAGCTCCTGGTGATTGCGCTGCTGGTACCGATCCTGGAGCTGCTGTTCAGGTTTGTCGTTGCCGAGCGAGTTGGAACGATCATTCTTTCAGCTCTGGTTGGGCATACCGGCTGGCATTGGATGCTCGAGCGCTGGGGACGTCTGAAGCAATTCGGCTGGCCGGCGTTCACCGCTTCACAGATCGCGAGCACGATGCGTTGGCTGATTGTGATTTTGATATTTGCGGCGGCGCTGTGGCTCGCAAGCTTGCTCAGGCGCAGGGCGGCGCTGACCCATAAGGACGACGATGCTATCCGCGAGAATGCCGGCCGAACCTGTGACGAAGCGACGTTGGACAACGACTGCCTGGATAGTGCAAAAGCAAGTGCGGAATGATATGTTGTTGTCACATCAAGGTGGTGACCTATGGAAGTCACGATTGCTGAAGACCGATTGAAAGAAGTTCTCAAAGCAGCCGTCGTTGAGGTACTCGAGGAGCGCGGCGATCTTGTGCGCGAGATCGTTGAGGAAGCATTGGAAGACCTGGCCCTGGCGCGCGCAATGGAAGAAGGCGAGGACTCAGAGGTTGTCAGCCGCGATCAGATCTTCAGTTTGCTTGAAAGGTGAAGCGTGAATGTTCAATTCAGAGCTAGCTTTGCCCGGGACCTCAAGAAGATTAGTAACAAAGATATCTTGAACCAAGAGATTTACCGCTACTTTCCATAGCTAAACGATCAACGTGGTAGTGTCTGCGTTTCCATGATGTCAACTAAACGCTTCCGAGGGAGGAGCAAAATGTCGAATTCAAACCGAGTGAGACTTATTCTTTCAGCGATTGTTGTCGCAGTGCTCGCACTCTCTGCCGATAACGCATTCACCCAGAACAGCTCGCAGCCCGTCAACGATCCGCCCAATCCTTATCAAACCATCGAAGGCTGGGCGAAGATGCCCGAGGGCCGCGCGTGGGGATCGACAAGCGCAGTCGATATCGCCCCCGACGGCAAGTCTATATGGGTAGCCGAAAGATGCGGCGGTAACAGTTGCGCCGGTTCGAACCTGCCGGCCGTTCTCAAGTTCGATGAGACCGGCAAGCTGATCAAAAGTTTTGGCGCCGGAATGTTCATCTTTCCTCATGGGATTCACGTGGACTTGCAAGGCAACGTCTGGGTGACCGACGGCGTTCCGCCGGGTCCCGCGAACCCGGCCACCGCCGGCAAGGGACACATAGTCGTGAAGTTCAGCCCCGAAGGAAAAGTGCTGCTCACGCTCGGCAAGGCGGGGGTTCCCGGCGACGGCCCGGATACATTCAACCAGCCCTCTGACGTAATAACTGCGCCGAACGGCGACATCTTCGTAGCTGACGGGCACGGCGGAAACACAAACGCCCGGATAGTGAAGTTCGACAAAAACGGCAAGTTCATCAAGGCCTGGGGAAAGAAAGGCACAGGACCCGGGGAGTTCGACACGCCTCACAGTCTTGCGATGGATTCGAACGGCCGGCTCTTCGTCGCCGATCGAAACAACAACCGGCTTCAGATCTTCGATCAGGACGGGAAGTTCCTGGATGAATGGAAGCAGTTCAGCCGAATCAGCGGGCTGTACATCAGAAACGAGATGCTCTACGCCGCGGATTCCGAGTCCAATGCCGCTCGGCATGCGGGGTGGAAGCGCGGGATCAGAATCGGGAGCGTTAAGGACGGCAAGGTCACGGCTTTCATTCCCGACCCCGAACCCAATCCAGATCGCGTTGCTACAAGCGCGGCCGAAGGCGTAGCGGCCGACGCAAAGGGAAACCTCTACGGCGCCGAAGTCGGACCACGTGCGCTGAAGAGATACGTCAAGAAGTAACGACACTTTCTTTGCGTGCTTTGCCGGTCCTTTTGCGTCCTTGCGTTGAGAATTCTTTTGCGGGCTTGGAGAATACTCAACGCAAAGACGCAAAGGACCGCAAAGCTCGCGGTTCAGGCTCGCCGTTTCGGCGTTGAACTTTCAGGAGGTCTCATGAAACGCTCGTCAGTCCTGTTATTTATCCTACTTGCCTCGACGGCTGTCTGCGCTCAGACGCCGGTCCCCGAACTGAAGGGCGACGCGGATGTGAACTTCTTCAAGCTGCCGCCGGACTTGCATTTCGGCGAAACCAGTGGAGTCGCCGTCAACTCAAAGGGCCACGTGTTTGTCTTCTCGCGAGGCAATACGAACGGACCGGCTTACGGGGCGTCCGCCGCTCAGCTCCTGGAGTTCGATCGAAACGGCAAGTTCATCCGCGAGATCGGCAAGAACCTCTACGCCTGGTCATACGCTCACGTTGTCCGGGTCGACAAAGACGACAACATCTGGGCGGTCGACAAAGGGTCGGATATGGTCGTCAAGTTCAACCCTGACGGCCGGGTGGTAATGGTCTTCGGCCGCAAGAAAGAAGCTTCGGATGAAGCCGTGCCGTGGACGCGAGTCAACCCTCCGCGTCCCGCCATTGACGGCATGTTCCGCCAGCCCACCGATGTAACCTGGGATACGGAAGGCAACATCTTTATCAGCGACGGCTACATCAACTCTCGCGTAGCGAAGTTCGACAAGAACGGAAACTGGATAAAGCAGTGGGGAGACCGGGGAACAAAGCCCGGCGAGTTCAACACACCGCACAGCATAGCTTCGGATGCGAAGGGGAACATCTACGTCGCCGATAGAGCAAACCGGCGCATTCAGGTGTTCGATCCAAACGGCACATTCATCCGCGCGATTACGATCGATGTACCTTTTGATCCGGCGGCTCGTCCGGCAATTGGAAACATGCCGTCGCCCGAAGGCGGCGCGGCGCAAAACGGAGCGCCGTGGGCGATTTGCATTTCACCCGGTCCGAATCAGGTGCTGTTTTCTTCGGACGCTTATCCGGGCCGGCTCTACAAGCTGACGCTGGAAGGCAAGGTGCTCGGAGTGTTCGGAAAGACCGGAAAGCAGCCAGGTCAGTTCGGATGGATTCACGAGATCGCGTGTCCGTCGGAGAACGAACTGTACGTGGCCGAGATCCTGAACTGGCGAGTGCAGAAGCTCACGTTGCGTCCGACGACCACAATGTCCCATTGATGAAATATGAGTGACTGCGACAGTCAAGGGACAGCAGCTTGGTTTTGAAGGTTACTAATCCCCACAGCTTCTAACAAACGCGTTGTGATTTCCGGCTTCAAAGCGCTTGCGCAGCTAGGCATCCAAGCAACATGTCGATCGGTATCGCAGTACGGGTTGTGTTAGACTCCTATTATCTTATCGTTTGTTAGAGTTGGAGATCGATATGGCAAGAAGACTGAAGGACATTAAAGAAATCAAGATTGAGCGACCTCAACGAGCCAAGCTGTCCGCAAAGGAAGTGATCAAACGGATGGAAGAGTTTCCCAAACGAAGGGAGCAATTCATTGCCGCTGTCCGAAAACGTAAGAATTGAAGTCTATGTTCCTGACCTGCCAACTCCATCATATCGCGATTTGTTAGATACCTTGGAGCGAGAGTTCACCTACACGTTCGGCGGCTGTACGATCGTTCGCGGACTTGATGGGAGCTATCTTTCACAAGCCGGATTGCCGATGGAGGACAAAGTGAACATCATATTCACGGATCTTCCACTGAGTCTCGATCAAAACTTCGAACGGTTATCCCGCTATATTGAGAATCTGCAAGGAACTGCCTTCGCCGCGTTGGAAGAAGAATCAATACTCGTAACCGCTTTCAAGGTATACCACGCTGAGTTGAGCTAGCCGCGCAAACCCACTCAGTTCTGGCGCTGGAAACCGTTAGACTTGGCTTGCCCGCCGGTGATACATTAGGCGTGGTCAAACAAGGCTCAGACACCCACTTCAGGAGGAGTCTGGTATGAAATCCACTTGGAAGCTCGCCGTCTTTGCAGCGTTTGTGCTTGCCGCTGCAGCCATCGCTATTCCGGCCGCCGCTGATTCAAACGAGAGCGCCGTTCCGGCTAAGCCGACGTTCGCCAAAGACATCTCCCGAATCTTTCAGGAGAAGTGCGAGGAATGTCACCGAAAAGGGACCGCGGCTCCGATGTCGCTGGCAACCTACCAGGAGGTGCGCCCCTGGGCGAAGGCCATCAGGGAGCGGGTCATCACCCGGAACATGCCTCCGTGGCACATCGACAAGACCGTCGGGATTCAGAGCTTCCAAAACGACCGCTCGTTAAACGACGATCAGATAAACACCATTGTGCGATGGGTTGATTCCGGCGCTCCGATGGGAGACGCCAAGGACCTGCCGGCACCCAGACGTTGGCCTGAAGACGACGGTTGGGTTCTGGCTAAGCAGTATGGGCCGCCGGACCTGGTCCTCAAGTCCGAGGACTACACGATGCCCGCCCAGGCGCAGGACGTGTGGTGGAGACCGGTCACCGATGTGCCGCTAACCGAAGCGCGCTGGGTGCGGGCAGTTGAGATGCGCCCCGGCACACTCGCAGGTCGCAAGATCATGCATCACGTTCTTGCCGGCCTCATCCAGGAGGAACCCGCGCGTCCCACTCGCCCGAACGCTGCCGATGCCTCCGACACCGCTAACTCGGGTTCCGCTGGACCGGGACTCCTGATGGAATGGGCGATCGGCAAGAGCTACGACGTCTATCGGCCGAACTGCGGAAAGCTGTTGCTTCCGGGCTCCCGCATTTCGTGGGAACTCCACCTGCACGCGGTCGGCGAGCAGATTCGAGATCACGCTGAACTGGCGGTGTACTTCTATCCCAAGGGCGAGACTCCAAAGTATCGAACGCGTTTGACGCTCTTCGGCGCGACGGCGAATACCGGAAGCCGGCTTGATATTCCGCCAAACACAGTCGCGGTGACTCAGGCATTTCACGTGCTCGCACAGCCGGCGCGGCTCGAGAACTTCCAGCCGCACATGCATCTGCGCGGCAAGGCGATGGCGATTGAAGCAATTCTGCCAAACGGCACGACTCAAGTGTTGAGCTACGTCGATCATTTCAATTTCAACTGGATGAACAACTACATCTACAATGAAGATGCGGCACCGGTGCTGCCAAAGGGAACGATCCTTCACGTTACCGCGTGGCATGACAATACGACCACTAACAAGAACAACCCTGATCCGGATCAGTGGGTCGGTTGGGGTGATCGCACGGTTGATGAAATGGCGCACGCGTGGGTGAATGTGACTTATATTTCCGAAGAAGATTATCAGGCATGGGTTGCAAAGAATAACGCAAAGTCGCTCAAGCCCACCGCCTCTCGAGAATCGCAGTAGATCGTGTACCGCGGACTGTCCGCTCCGCGGTGTTTTCAAACGTTGTTACATTCGCAGTCATGCGCAGACTGGCCAGTCTACGCTAGCTCCGGGTTCAAAAGGAGACTTTCTGAGGATGCATCCGCGCCGCTCAGCAGTTTCATGCCTGCGTGTTGTGATACTGCTTGCAGGCTGCGCGTTAGGCTGTGCGTTAGTCTGTTCGTTAGTCTCCGGCGGACAGTTGCCCACCGAGCCTTCGCACGAATCGGGCCAGAGCATCACCGGCGCTTTTGAAGGATGGTTTGCTAATCCCGACGGCAGCTTCAGTCTGCTGCTGGGCTACTACAACCGAAATACCAAGCGAGAGCTGGACATTCCGATCGGGCCAAACAACCGGATTGAGCCGGGCGGGCCTGACCAGGGACAACCGACACATTTCATGACGGGCCGGCAGTGGGGCGTGTTTACCGTCACAGTGCCAAAAGACTTCGGGACCCGAAAACTCACCTGGACGCTTATCGTAAACGGCCAGACTACCGTGATTCCCATGAGCTTGAATCCTCTTTATGAGGTTTCGCCTTTCATCGAGGGGAGCGGAAACACTCCGCCTTTCATCAGCTTCGAAGAAGGAAAGCTCGGTATACAGGGCCCGCGCGGCAGCAGCGCTATGAGATCAACCTCAGTCAGCGGCCCGCTCACGCTCACCGCCTGGGTTTCCGATGACGCGAAGGCGCCCCGATCGGCGACTCAGGGGTTGAGGGTTGCTCCAGTGACCGTGTCGTGGAGCAAGTTCCGCGGACCAGGTAGCGTCACGTTCGCGAACAATAAGCCAACGGTTGAAAAAATAGAGAGTAAGTTGACGCCCGCCCCGGTGTTCACCGGCAAGGCCACGACAACCGCGACCTTCGGTGAGCCGGGTGAATACGTGTTGCGCCTCGTAGCCAATGATGCATCGGGAGACGGAGGCCGCGGGTTCCAGTGTTGCTGGTCGAATGCTCAGGTGAAAGTCACCGTCAGGCCGGAAACGGCGAGCACCAAATAAGTCCTGGACTTGATCCTAAGATCGTTTAGCGAACAGACGTGACCAAAGAGTCTGCTTAGGCGCGCGAGGGTTCTTCTTCGCTTCATCTCGCACGTAAGAGTCAGGGTCCTTAACAAGAACCTCCAATATGCTCGATAGCGTCTTCTCGTTGTGAGCGACACCCCACCGGACGTAATTCACTTCATCCGTTGAAAGCATTTCGAGATTGGCCTGGGACGTAGCTGCATTTTCGGCGACTGCCATTCGAACGGCAGCGGCAGGGTCCTTTGACAAGGTCTTGAGGGTGGCCGCAGGCGTACGCGGATTGTCGGCGACTTCTTCTCTGACGTCGCTCTTTGGGTCGTGCGACAGCGCGTCCAGAACTTCGGCCGATTTCGTCGCGGACGCGATCGTCAGTCGAGAGCTTGGGCAGTGTTGGATGAGCAGGAGGAGATCATCGTCGGTGAGTTCGCGCGCCCAGTCCTTTTCGATCCGGAGATCGTAGCGGCCTTCGGCGATGTCGCTTCGGTGCTGAGCGATGAACTTAACGAAGTCGTCCCAATCCTCGGGGACGATGGACTGCTTGGCAGCGTTTTCCATGATCGCGAACCAGTATTGGAAAGATTCGCTGGTCCGCCTCTCACCAGCATGAGTAGTAATGACCTGTAAGGGCGGCCCTCGGTGGCCGCCCCTTAGCCGGATCACCAGTCTTCGAAGGAGGGGCGGCCACGGAGGACCGCCCTTACATGTCCGTGCTCGCTTCTACATATTCTCGATGATCGCCGAAGCGAACTCGCTGGTCTTGAGCCTGGTTGCGCCTTCCATCTGCCGATGAAGGTCGTAGGTCACTCGCTTCTGCCGAATCGTTTTGGTCAATGCGTCGACAATCTTCTCGCTCACGTCGCGCCAACCAAGATGTTCGAACATCATCACCCCGGACAAAATCACGGAGGAAGGGTTGATCATATCCTTGTCGGCGTACTTTGGAGCGGTGCCGTGCGTAGCTTCAAACACGGCGGCTCGATCCCCGATATTGGCTCCAGGAGCCATTCCCAAGCCTCCGACCTGCGCCGCGGCCGCGTCGGAAAGATAGTCGCCGTTCAAGTTCGGAGTCGCGAGAATCGAGTACTCGTCCGGGCGAATCAGGATCTGCTGGAAGATCGAATCGGCGATGCGGTCCTTTATTAGCAGCTTCTTCTTCCACTCGCCGTTGCCATGCGTTGCCCAGATGGAAGCCATCGCCTGCGTGACCTCGCCGACGATCCCGGCGCGCTGTGTCTCGGACATCTGCTCGAACCCCGGTTCGATCATTCGCGCGTTCTCTTCTTCGCCGATCGAAGGGTTCTTCTCGCGGTTATCCAATATCCACGTCTCTCGCTCGGTGACTATTTGATTTCTGAATTCATCTTTCGCAAGTTCGTAACCCCAATCGCGAAACGCGCCTTCGGTGAATTTCATGATGTTGCCCTTGTGCACCAGCGTGACCGAGGGCTTGTTGAACTCGAGCGCATAAGCAATCGCGCGGCGAACAAGGCGTTTGGTTCCCGCCGGAGACATCGGCTTGATCCCGATGCCGCTGTCGGTACGAACTTTGTAACCGTACTTGTCGTTGAGCAGCGAAATAATCTCTCGAGCGCGCTCGCTTTCCGACTTGAATTCCACGCCGGCGTAGACGTCTTCGGTGTTCTCACGAAAGAGCACCACGTCGACACGTTCGGGATGGAGCACCGGCGAAGGCACTCCGTCAAAGTAGCGGACCGGCCGAACGCACGCGTACAGGTCCAGCACCTGGCGCAGGGTGACATTCAGGCTGCGAATTCCGCCGCCGACGGGGGTTGTCAGAGGGCCTTTGATTGCGACCACGAACTCGGCTATGGCCTTGACTGAGTCGTCCGTCAGCCACTCGCCAAACTTCTCGAACGCTTTTTCACCGGCGAATATCTCGTACCAGACCACCTTGCGCGCGCCGCCGTAAGCCTTCTCGACCGCGGCGTCAAAAACGCGCCGGGAAGCCTGCCAAATATCCCGCCCGGTCCCGTCTCCTTCGATGAAGGGAATGATCGGTCGCTCGGGAACATTGAGCTTGATTCCCTCCACGGTAATCTTTTGACCATCGGCGGGAACTTCTATACCATTGAACCTCGCCATTAGCTGAAACCTCCTTGGAATACCGCGCTATCGCGGGAAAACGGCGGAGCGGACGCGCGGTCGCAATGTAGCAACCGCTGAAGAATAGTGTCAAGATTAGGCGCTAAGCGATGAGGGTTAGATCGCAAGTTAAGAGTTCCGGGTTCAGAGTTCAGGGTTCCGGGTTCAGAGTTCAAGCTTTAGCTTGCCGTCGCACGGGCAACCTAAAGGTTGAACTCTGAACTTTGAACTTTGAACTTTGAACTCTGAACCTTGAACTCTGAACTTTGAACGCTGAACCTTGAACTCTGAACCCGGAACTCTGAACCCGGAACCAAACCCAAAATGGTAGAGAGAAAGAAGGACACGGACCCGACCGGCGCAGAATCGATCGAGGAGATTCGTCGTCGATTGCAGCAGTCGGAAGCGGCCAATCTCACCGCGGAACCCGATACACCCAATGCATGGGACCGCGTGAAGCTCGCTCGGCATCCGGGCCGTCCCTATACGCTGGACTACATTGAGCTGTTGTTCGCGGACTTTGAAGAGATTCACGGCGATCGGCGTTTCGGCGACGATCCGGCCATGGTCACCGGCTTCGCGCGCTTCCACGATGAGCCTTGCGTCGTGCTCGGTCATCAGAAGGGCCGCACAACCAAACAGCGGCAGGAACGTAATTTCGGGATGCCCAAACCCGAAGGCTATCGCAAGGCCCTTCGAGTAATGAAGCTTGCAGAAAAGTTCAACCGGCCGATCTTTGCCATGATCGATACACCGGGCGCTTATCCTGGTATCGACGCCGAGGAGCGCGGTCAGGCCGAAGCAATTGCCTACAACTTGCGCGAAATGGCCAAGCTTCGCGTTCCGGTTATCGTGACCGTAACCGGCGAAGGCGGTTCGGGTGGCGCGCTTGCCATCGGTCTGGGCGATCGAGTGATGATGCTCGAAAACTCGATCTACTCAGTTATTTCTCCGGAAGGCTGCGCGGCGATTTTGTGGCGCGACAAGAGCTTCGCGGAGGAGGCCGCTCGCGCGTTGCGATTGACTGCGCCTGACTTGCTCGAGTTTGGACTGATCGATCAGATAGTGCCGGAGCCGCCGGGCGGCGCGCACATGAATCACGAGCAAGCCGGCAATTTGCTCGATGCTTGCCTGTCGGAAGCGTTGAGTTCGGTTCGCGATCTGAGTTATGAGGACCGAATCGCGCGACGCTACGAGAAGTTCCGCGCGATGGGGAACTTCGAAAACGGAAAGAGCTAGTGGGTGTATCAGAGAAATCAGTGGCCCCGTATGGGCAGTCCTCCGTAGAAACCGCCCGACGCCGCGAGCTTTGCGGTACTTTGCGAGCTTTGCGCAAGGAATCCGCTCGAGAATACGTTGAACGCAAAGCTCGCAAAGTACCGCAAAGCTCGCAAAGCGGTTTCTTCACGGTATCGGCTCGTTAAGACGACTTTGGTTAACGCCGCCCATACAGGGCGACTCAAGGTTGAGGCATGCAAAACAAAAAGCGACTGATACTCGGTTTTATCTTCTCGCTACTGGTTTCATCGAGCGCCGGCGCTCAGTCGCGGCAGGTTTCGCTCAGGCCGGTGCTCAAGCCCGGTCAGGAGAATCGCTACGTCGTCAATATATCGATTGA
>DATNBZ010000058.1:0-2127 GCA_035607285.1 Blastocatellia bacterium
TAGTGGTGGCTGACCGCGCCTTGAGCCACATCGGGACGAAACCCAGCAGGAAGATGATGAGTACCACGCAAGCATAAATGATAAAGCGCCGCATCACAGGACTTGACTTGACCGGTTTGGTTTGTAAGTCTTCACTCATACTGTCTACCCATGCACTGAGCGCGTGAAGGTTCAATGACGGTGTTACGACGTTGATTAGACGACAGCAGCGTCGTTAACATAAGCCACTCATTTCCCTGTCAATCGCTTGTCTTCTGATTTAACAGAGACCGTTTATTTTCCTGCTACTCCTCTGCCATACGCTCCAGGGAAGGCCTATACCTCTCGAAATCCTGTCGCACGAGATTTGCGGTTGATTGGGTCACCTGAAAGGCGGGCTTCTGTTCAGTGTCATCATCAGGCTTGGACATCTCGAATAGCTCGTCCGTGTCGTCATCAATGATGACCGACACGCCGCACCACTCTAGATTGTCTGAACTTCGACCATCGCCATCGGGTTGAGCCGCGGCGGTTTCCGCACAGTACGGCGCGACCACCTGTGACGGCTCGATGCCAGCCCTATCTGCAATGTCGACAGCCTCTTGAACAAGCCTACGAGCATTGATTAGTACCCTTTCCTTGCTCATGACTCTGCGCTTCCTGTTTACGAGGTTTTCTCGCTACGCTTCTGCACCACGTGGGCGGATTGTGACGCCCGCAGCATTCCTAAGACTTCCCGCTGATCAACTACCCGTTCCGTTTGGCAATCTGAGAAAGAGCAATTGTCAGAGCCGCTGCGCCGAGAGTCTTCACGAGCGTCGGGTGCGCAGCATAAAAACTACTGACGTGATCAATCACTGAAGGATCTTTCTTTTCGGCTTGAGCCGCGATCTCCTCGACTGCGTCGGCCGGTACCTGTTCAGCTTGCTCCGGGGTGATCTCCGTCTGTTGCCCATTAGTTAACATATCGATCACACTGGATAGACCCCCGCCAGCGTTCGATCCGGTTCGGCGCGATAAGACCTGTGAAAGAATCATGGGACCGGCAGTTTGGATGAGCGTGTTGAGAATCCCAGCCCGCTGCTCACCATTTGAGTTACTGAATAATTGCGCGGCCATCTTCCCGAATTCAGGTGTCTCGTCAGAGCGAAACGCGGCGGTTAGTCCATCAGCTATTTCGGACTTGGGCGCAGTCTGTGCGATTTGATCGAAATCATCGGGCACACTTGATCTGCCTGGTGCTGCTCCAGCTCCACTATATTGCTGCAATACTCCGCTGAGTTGATTCATCCAATCCATTTGACTGACCTCCAGATATTCGTGTCTATCAACTGTAAGATTTGGAGCAGGCGAAAGCCGGAAGAGAGCTTAGCTTGGGCTCGATCTTGAATTACGTTACCTTACCCCACATAGGTGTAGAAGATGTTTCAGATATATGCTAAAGGTCGGATATATCGCTAGTATGGAATATCTTACGAGTCGTTCCTTCCTATGCCGAGGTCGAACGTGCCGTGCGCGTCACGAATTCGAGTGAACATCAAGCACTGGCGGCAGAGGCCGCGCGGCGGTCGCTTACTCTGCTGAAGAACGAAAACAATCTCTTGCCGCTGAACATGAACGCCTTGAAGTCGATTGCCGTTATTGGGCCAAACGCGGCGCGCGTTCATCTTAGTGGCTACAGCGATAATCCGGGACGGGGTGTCAGTGTGCTTCAGGGAATCAAGAACAAGGTCGGCAGCAGGATCAACGTTGCGTATTCGGAAGGCTGCAAGATAGCCCGGGAGGGCGGCGATTGGTTTGCCGACACGGCCCATCTAAGCGATCTGGGCTGACACGCATCTCGGCGACCGCGACAGTCTCGATCTTATCGGGCGGCAAAACGATCTCGTGAAAGCCATTCTCGAAACCGGCAAATCGACGATCATGGTCGCCACGAGTTCGGTGAAATATGAAACGGTCAAACTCGAAGTGGTTGCCAAATAGTCTCGCGGCGCTTTGCGTGCTGAGCTTTTGCCTGCTTGCCGGCTTTCCGGCGGCGGCCCAGAAGCAAACTGCGCTCAAAGACGCCTTCAAAAACGATTTTCTAATCGGCGCGGCGCTCAACCCGCGGCAGTTCTTCGAACAAGATCAGCGCGGCGTCGAGATCGT
>DATNBZ010000065.1:0-12419 GCA_035607285.1 Blastocatellia bacterium
GTGGCGGAGACAGCAAGGCTACGGTCGCGGTGGCCGTATGAAGATCGAGAGCGACGAGGTTGTGATCGGCTCAGGCGTCCGGCACGGCAAGACGCTCGGCTCGCCTGTGTCGATACTGATTCACAACTTTGACTTCGAAAACTGGCAAGACGTGATGGCTTCCGAGCCTCGCGAATTCACCGACGAGAAACGCGCTCGAAAAGTCACTCGGCCACGGCCCGGTCATACTGATCTTGCAGGCGGACTCAAATACGACACTCACGATCTGAGAGACATACTGGAACGCGCAAGCGCTCGCGAGACCGCTGCTCGAGTAGCGGTGGGAGCGTTCGCCAAACTCCTGCTCAAGGAAATTGGAATTGAGGTCAGTAGCCATACGGCGATGATCGGCGGCGTACCCGATCAAGCCATCGAAGCTACCTGGGAGCAAATCACGACGATCTCCGACGACTCCCCGCTGCGTTGTGCGGACAAGGACGCCGAACAGAAAATGATCGCGCTCATCGATGCCACTAAGGAGGCAAAAGATACGTTGGGCGGAATCTTCGAGGTCGTCGCGCACAACGTAATCGCAGGGCTCGGCTCACACATACAGTGGAACAGAAAAATCGACGGGCGGCTCGCACAAGCCATTATGTGCATACCTGCGGTCAAGGCCGTAGAGATAGGCGCGGGCGTTCAGGTGAGCCGGACCACCGGGTCGCAGGTGCACGACGAGATTGGCTATAATGAACCTGAGCGAAGATTCACTCGGCCGACCAATCGAGCCGGCGGAATCGAAGGCGGGATAACCAACGGCGAGGATGTCCGAATAAGCGGCCATTTGAAACCGATCTCGACCTTGAGGCAACCGCTTGCAAGCGTCGACGTGGTTACAAAACAGGAATCAGCCGCGGCCTTTGAACGCTCGGACATCGTTGCAGTACCGGCTGCCGGGGTGATCGGTGAAGCGATGGTCGCGATAGTTCTCGCTGACGCCGCGCGAGAAAAATTCGGCGGCGACAGTTTGGGAGAGATGAAACGGAATTTCGAAGGCTATTTGGAGCAGTTGAAACGATACTGAGAGTGATCCGTGAAACCTAACGAGTAACCGGGCGTTCTGAGTACCGACTTTAGTCGGGTAGTGCTCATTCAACTCGATGCCTCGGGATGCACAAAGCACTGCCCGACTAAAGTCGGTACTCTGAACACTCGGTCACTCATCACACTTCACTAATCGTTCCGAAGAACACCGATGAAGGTACTGAATCACGAGCGAGGAACGCACGATATCGACCGCGAAGTCGAGGAACTGCGCCGGTCGATAAATGCGAGGCGCAATCACGGCATTCTCTATTACGTCCTCCTGGTGGTGATACTTCTGGCGGGCTTCTTTATCGGCTACGCGACCCACAGTCTTGTGGGGGCTGCTATAATATTAATCGGGCTTGCTCTGGTTGCCTGGCGCGAAGTCACGGGCTTTAAGGCGCGAACCGCCGTGCTGAATCAACTGCTCGGAGAGAAGCTGGCCCAGCGACGGCAGGATGATGAGACTGAAGGAGTTTGAGACTGGCAATGATACTCGATGTTGTTAAATACGGAGATCCGATTCTAACCAAACGCTCGGAAGAAGTGACCGAGTTTGACGATAAGCTGAGAAAGCTCATCGACAATATGTTCGAGACGATGTACGGCGCGCCCGGCGTCGGGCTTGCGGCTGCGCAAGTCGGGGTGCTCAAGCGGCTGTTCGTTATGGACTGCAGCAGCGGCAAGGACAAGAAGAAAAAACTGGTCCTCATAAATCCGGTAATCGAAACCGAAGAGGGAGAGCAAATCGGCGAGGAAGGTTGTCTAAGCTTTCCCGGCGTGTTCATCGAAGTCAAACGGCCGCAGCGCGTCGTGGTTCGATGCAGTGACATAGACGGAAGCGAGATGAGCGTGGACGTAATGGATCTCGAAGCGCGTTGCGTGTCGCATGAGACCGATCATCTTGACGGCGAGTTGTTCATCAGCTACTTGAGCCCGCTAAAGCGCGACCTCACCAAGCGAAAGATAAAGAAGCGCATCAAACAGGGTGACTGGTAGGTATCGAAGTTTTAGGAAACCCGCCTCACGTTCCCGCTGAGGCGCAATGCCGGCAAGCCAAACAAATCCACCAACCCAGACGGTTAGAGACTGTGTCACAAGGAACAGTTCGTAGTTCGGCCTTCAGACGGAAGTTCGTAATTCAGCGTAAATGCAAGATACAAACTTCCGCCTGAAGGCCGAACTACGAACGTTTGACACGGTCCCGTTACGTCCCGGTTTCTTTTTTATGTATTCTCGATTATTCCGTTCCTCGCGGCACGTCGACAAGTGGTGACTTTGGTCTCACTCCGAGGAACGTGCCGCTCGAGGAACGGTGCGCGTGTTAGACCGAAACGACTCTCATCGTTTTTGGTTTTGAGCGGCCGTCGATCTGTGCGACTGACGACAACTCGGACCTTCGCAAGGGCAAGGCTCATTCCATGACCGGCTCGATTGTTTTGCGCTTATATCAATTGTTTTGCGCCCTGCATAAAAGCCCGCCGCAACCTGTCTGCTGCGTTTGTTGAAATATCTTGCGCCGCAAGAATTCCTTTGGAGCTGGGAGCAGGAATCCTCGTACAATAATTTGAGATCAACGCGTAGTTTGATATCTTGATTCGAGACGCTCACGCCGTACCGAGCGTTAGGCGGGCGAATCGAAAAGGAGATCTGCAATGAGCCTCACTTCTCTAATTATCCTTTTGATCGTAGCTGGGATTTGCGGTTCCATAGGACGAGCGATTGCCGGCTATAGCCACGGCGGTTGTCTGGTATCGATCGCACTCGGGTTCATTGGTGCGCTCGTTGGGGTTTGGCTGGCCGGTCTTTTGCACTTGCATAACATATTCGAGGTCGAGATCGGGGGCGAGCATTTCCCCATCATATGGTCGATCATCGGTTCGGCATTATTCGTGGCGGTCATTAGTTTCTTCACACGTCGAGCATGAGCTGCGGCTCGCTTTAGACAAGCTTTTCGCACGATGAAAGTCTGACATGTAGGGGCGGGTCCTCCGTGGCCGCCCCTCTTTGCGAATCGAAGTATCTGCCACCAAACAGGGGCGGCCACGGAGGGCCGCCCCTACATGTGAAGAACGAACTTTCCTGCAACGAAGCGGCCGCTGCTGTCACCTACCTCTGTTTTTCAATAAGACTCGTGCCCACACTGGGCGACCTCAAAGGACAGTTGATATGGATAACCTGATCCAGGACCTTCGCTTCGGGCTGCGCCTTCTAAGAAAGAATCCCGGCTTCACCGCGGTAGCGGTGTTTACTCTTGCGCTGAGCATCGGCGCCAACGCCGCGATCTTCGATGTAGTCAACGGAGTCTTGTTGAAGCCGCTTCCATACGCCGAACCCGATCGACTTGTGAGAGTCTTCGAAAACAATCCCCGCTTTCCCAAATTCCCTATCTCGCCCGCGAACTTTTTGGACTATCGCGAACGCAACGATGTCTTCGATGACTTCGCGACCTTCGTCCGGGGCGATCTGGATCTTTCCATGAACAACGGACCGAACGACAGGCCGGAACGGCTGGTCGGCATGCGAGTCTCCAACGGGTTTTTCCATCTTCTGGGATTCGAACCGATGTTGGGCCGCGCGTTCTCACCAACCGAGGAGATTAAGGGAAACGAGCACGTTGCCATCATCAGCCAGGCCCTTTGGGAGCGCGGCTTCGCGCGCGACTCAGCCATCATCGGGTCGACGGTCACGCTGTCCGGGCTGTCTTTCACAGTGATCGGCGTTATGAGTCCGGAGTTGCAGCATGTCGGAGGCGACTATCATTCGCTTCCGCACGGCGGAAATGTAGACGTTTGGTGGCCGTTGACTATGGACCCGAAGGTTCGAACGTCTCACTTTCTCAACTCGATTGCTCGACTAAGGCCCGGCATCACGCGCGAGCAGGCCGAGGCACGGATGAACGGCATCGCGGAGCAACTCGAGGAGCAACATCCTGAAATCAAGGGCTGGCGAATTCGGCTCGTTTCGCTGCGTGACGAGATTGTCGGCGGAGCACAGACGATGTTGTTGATCCTGTTTGGCGCCGCGGGATTTGTATTGTTAATCGCATGCGTCAACATTGCCAACCTCCTGCTTGCAACTTCGACGGCTCGACAGAAAGAGATCGCTGTTCGAACTGCTTTGGGCGCCGCGCGGGTTCGGCTTATTCGCCAGATGTTGACCGAGAGCCTGTTGATAGCAGTGCTCGGAGGAGTGTCCGGACTTCTGGTGGCGACCTGGGGAATCAAGGCGCTGGTCGCGCTCGGTCCGAAAGGGATACCGCGAATGCACATGATCTCACTCGACTGGCGGACATTTGCGTTCACGTTAACCGCGGCGCTGGTCACCGGAGCTTTGTTCGGGCTGGCGCCGGCCCTGCAAGTATCCAGGGTAAATCTCAATGAGTCGCTCAAGGAGGGAGGCCGCGGTTCATCGGGAGGCGCGCGACATAATCGCCTCCGCGGACTGCTGGTGGTCGCGGAAGTGTCACTCGCCTTTGTGCTGTTGATCGGAGCGGGACTTCTAATGCGGACGTTCTTTTATCTGCAAAGAGTCGATCCCGGATTCAAGTCGGACAATGTTCTAACGGCAACAATCGATTTGCCCGCCGCGCGTTATCCGACCTGGAAACACGCAGCGGCATTCTATCGCGACCTTATTGGGCGGCTTGCTGTGCTGCCCGGCGCTCAAGGGGCTGGAGTTACGTCGGATCTGCCGTGGACCGGCTACGATGAGAACACATCATTTGGCATCGAGGGCCGGCAGTTCCCGGATGATGAATCTCCTTCCGCGCAATATCACTTTGCATCTGCCGATTACTTCCGGACGTTGGGTATCCCGCTTGTGGCGGGACGGTTCTTCAGTGAATCCGACGACGCAGATGCGCCGAAGGTGATCGTGGTCAATAAGAGCATGGCTGATCGCTATTGGCCGGATGAAGATGCAGTCGGCAAGCGCGTTCGACTCTGGGGCGAGACCAGGACCGTAGCGGGCATCGTCGGCGACCTTAAGGATTCTCCCGGAGAGCTTCGTGCAAAGCCGGGATTCTTTTTCCCGGTCTCCCAGCAGGTTCAGACCGGCATGGTGTTGGCGTTACGCACGCAAGGCGATCCGATGAGCATGGTCGCGGCGATGAGAAATGAAATTGCGGCTCTGGATAAAGACCTGCCGTTATCCGATGTCAAAACTCTGGATCAGGTTTCGAGCGCCGCCGTCGCGCGAACGCGCTTCACAATGTTGCTGTTTTCCGTTTTCGCCGGCGTAGCCTTGCTGTTGGCGGCGGTTGGAATCTACGGAGTGATGTCCTACTCGGTAACACAGCGCACGCACGAGATAGGAATACGCGTCGCGCTCGGAGCGCAGCGGGGCGACGTCGTCGGCCTTGTGGCGAGACAGGGAATGACGCTCGCCCTCGCGGGTCTCGGCGCGGGTCTGGTGGCCGCGCTTGCGTTGACGCGGGTGATGTCGAGCTTACTATTCGGAGTCGGCGCAACCGATCCAGTCACGTTTGCGGTCATAGCGGTGCTGCTGATAGGAGTGGCTCTGGGAGCCTGTTTCGTGCCAGCGCGTCGAGCGACGAAGATGGACCCAATGATCGCGTTGAGACACGAGTAAGTTCAGGGTTCAGAGTTCAGGGTTCGTGGTTCAAGGTTCGTGGTTCAGGGTCAGTGGTTCAGGGTTCGTCGTTCAATGTTCGTGGTTCAAAGTTCAAGCCTTCAATTGCAGATTCAGTTCAACATTCGAGTCAGCCGAACGAAAGTGAACCCCGAACTCTGAACTCTGAACTCTGAACTCTGAACCCTGAACCCTGAACTCCGCACTCATCCCAGCTGGCGTAGAAACTTCGCGAGCACATTCCCGGTAACCGTCCGGCGGTAGTGCTCAGTCGAGCGAAGGTCGGTGATCGGCGAGATTTCTTCCGCAATCATTTTCCGCGCGGCCTTTATGAGTTCGGCACTGATCGACGCCCCCGTCAATAAACGTTCCGTTTCGAGCGCTCGAACAACGGTAGGAGCTACGCTGCCAACAGCGATGCTTATCGAATCTATTCTCTGGTTGTCGCCCCGAGCCTTACAAGCCATAACGGTCTTTGAGATCGCCTGCGCTCGACGAGTGCCGACCTTCCAAAAAAAATCAACCTCGCCCTGCCGCAGCTTTGGCAGTAGCACGGCAAGCACAAGTTCATCCGGCTCCAGAACGCTGCGTCGATAGCCCGTGTAAAACTGATTGAACCGAACACGTCTTGTGCCGCGAGCGCTGCCTAACTCGACCTCCGCATCATAAGCCGCAAGCACGGGAAGACTATCGCCCGCCGGTGATGCGTTGACGATGTTGCCGCCGATCGTTCCTCGATTCTGAATCTGAATCGCGCCGATCGTTCGCGATGCGGCGACCAGTGACGGAATGTGCTGTTGTATCAACGCGGACTTGATCAGTTGTGTGTAGGTCGTCAGCGCTCCGATTCGCAGCGCGTCTCCTTCATCTTCTATGCCGCGCAATTCGTGTACGCCCCAGATGTCCAGGAACTCTGCCGTTTCCAGCAGGTGAGCGTTTATCAACACCATCAGATCTGTGCCGCCGGCGATTATTCTTACATCGCGGCCACGTGCTGAGAGCAGAGCGAACACTTCCGCAAGCGTTGTTGGTGATAGTGCAGAGTGGGCAGAAGGCATAGTTCTTTTGACGCCTGTTACGCCGCGATAAGGCCTTTTTGCGCGACGACAATTCGAAGTGGTGGAAACGTGTCCCACAAGAAAGGTCCGCGGCGCTCGATTGATTCCAGTCCGGCATCTCGGAAGTGATTCGCGTACGTCGCGGTGTTTTTGAAGTCAGAGATTACAGCGCGGCCTCCGGGCTTGAGGACCCGTGCCGCCTCCTCAATCGCCTGCCGTCGTCCTTCCGGGCTCGAGATGTTATGTATGCACAGGTTTGACAGCACGACGTCGAACGACTCATCCCCGAACGGGAGTTTGGTCGCGTCGGCTTCGCGAATCTCGACGCGATCGGCTACGCCTTCAGCCTTGATGACCGCTTCCGTGCGTTCACGACTGTTCCCCGAGAGGTCCTCGCTCTTCCAGATGTCGACGGCGACAACGCGGCCTTCTCTTAGTCGCTTCGCTGCGCCCACCGCCAGGAGTCCTCGCCCGGTTCCGAGATCAAGCACCCGTTCATTTCCGCGCAATCCGGCGGCGGCGAGAATTCGATCGCGGTGACGGAACTTACCGAACTTTGCGTAAGCGATCATCAGCAGAGACTCAATGATGAAGAAGACGGCAATACTGAAAAACGCGAAACGAAGCCCCCAAAGCAAGTTGCTGGCGCCGAAATACAAACTGAGCACGCCGGCGATCAGCGCCGTCAGCCCGACGAGCGCGAGGTTTCGAATCACACCCGGCGCGTCTATTCCATAGTCGACCCTTGGCGCACGAGCTGTCATCTGTTGAGTCATCCTTCCGTGTTCGCCGCAAACCGTTAGATTGATCGGCCTGTAGGGGCGTCTTCTTTGCGAGCTTTGCGGTCCTTTGCGTCTTTGCGCTGAGTACCTCTCCGTTCGCTCCTCGTTGCAGGGTCACTTCTATTACCAACGAGGAGCGCCCACGGAGGGACGCCCGTACAGGGTCAGGCCCCTTTCTTCAAACTCAGGGTTCGACCTCAGTATCGAGATCAATCGCTAATCGAACCGCCCCGCAAGCCATGCACGCGAACGCCTGAACGAACCGTTCTTCGTTGTCATCGTTAAAGAGCATCGTGAGTTCCTTATCCGCGAACAATAACCCTGAACGCATCACGCCGCCGCAGTCCCGACACGGCGCGATATTCCTGATCGGATCCGGCGAATCGGTTTCTTCGACTGCATCTTCGTCTGGCTCGAACTTTTCAAACGGTATGCTCCGTTTTTGCAACTCCTCTTCGGCGAACTCGAGCGCTTCCTTTCGATAGTCGTTGTATTCAACCTCGACTATCCGCAGGAGCTCGCGATCAGGCATCTGCGAGATCCGGTCCTTTAGTTCGCTCAGCTCTTCATCAAACATTGACTCTGCCCTTCGTCAGTGAATGTTGTTCGGTGGAGGAAGCTTGCTCGATGGCATCGATGATCTTCACGTAGCCGGTGCACCGGCACAGATTTCCTGCGATCGCCTCTTTGATTTCGTCGCGCGACGGATGCGTATTTACATCGAGCAGCGCTCGCGCAGCGATCAGCATGCCTGGCGTGCAGATGCCGCACTGTGCGCCGCCACATTCGAGAAAAGCCTGCTGAAGCGGATCGAGCCGCCCGTCTCGCGCGAGGCCTTCGACGGTCAGAATAGTCGAGCCGTTCACTTGACAGACTGGAACGAGACAAGAGTTGATCACTTCGCCATCGACTAACACCGAGCACGCGCCGCACTCGCCCTCGCCGCAGCCTTCCTTTGTTCCGGTCAAACGTAAGTCTTCGCGAAGCACATCGAGCAGCCGCTTCATCGGCGGCGCATCGATCGCCCGTTTGACCGAATTAACTACGAATCTGAAAGTCATAATGGAACCACAGATGAACACAGATAAACACAGATAGAAGGCAGAACGGAAACTGCGCTCATAACACTATTCTCTTGATGCCGAGTCGCGATCGCGGGTCGCTGAATGTTTAGTCGCTTCTTCCAACATGTCTTATCGGTATTTATCTGTGTTCATCTCTGGCGAAAGCTCTTCCATCGCGTGCTCTCATAAAACCATTCTCTTGATGCCAAGCCTCGGCGTTCCGAAGTTGAGAATCAACCCGATCTTAATACCCGTCGCGCGCAGGTAGTTGATGAGTTGTGCCTGATGCGTTTGGTCGATTATCTTCGCTGCCTTTAACTCGAGAAGGACGGATCCATTAACAATGATATCGGCGGCGAAATCTCCGACAATGACTCCTTCGTAAGTTACTTTTAATGGCTTCTGTTGTTCGACAACCAGCCCGGCTCTTGCTAACTCTACAACAAGGGCATTCTCATAGACCTTCTCCAGGTAACCGACGCCGAGCGTATTACTGACCTTCATCGCGCAGCCGATGATTTTCTCGGTCGTCTCAGTTAACCCCGGCGGAAATCCGTCTCGGGTTTGCTGGCCAAAATAACCTTTCCTATCTTCCAACATTCCTATCTACCGTATCTGTGTTCATCTGTGTTCATCTGTGGCTAAAACCTCCATCGCAGCTTGCAAGCGCTCCGGCGTGATCGGAATCTCGCTCACAAAAGCTCCCGTAGCATTAAACACCGCCGCCGCGATTGCCGGGGCCGCGCCGTCCATCGGCAATTCTCCGACCCCTTTCGCGCCAAAAGGCCCATGAGGATATTGGTTCTCGACTATTATCGTGTCCATATCCGGAGCGTCGAGCGAAGTCGGAATGATGTAGTTCGTAAGCCGATTGTTGATGATCCGCCCTTTGTCCCATACCAAATCTTCCAGCAACCCGTAGCCGACGGCTTGCAGCGTGCCGCCTTCGATCTGACCCGCCGCAAGCACAGGATGAATCGCGCGGCCGATGTCCTGTGCGGTCGTAATCTTCTTTACGGTCACCTCGAATGTATCCATGTCCACTTCGACTTCAGCCACCTCCGCGCCCCACGAGTAAACCGGATACGCGTCACCCGAGTAGGTTTCATCATCCCATTCGATCTCCGGCGGCGAAGCATAGCGAGCATAAGCGCGAAGCTCACCAAACTGCGCTATGTACTCGCGTGCGATTTCATTGAAGCTCGCAAGATACTTTCCGTTAGCGCTGAAGCGACCATCGTCGAGCTTCGCTTCAGGCGCGCCAAAGCGTTCGCCGACGAAGTCGATCAGCTTTTCTTGGCACTCGCGAGCCGCAAGCTGCACGACTCTCCCAACGACCATTGTGGTTCGCGAAGCCACGGTGGGTCCGCTATCCGGGACCTTTGAGGTGTCGGGTTCCTCGACCTCGACCTTGTCGTATTCCAGGCCGAGTTCTTCTCCCACGATCTGGCAGAAGATCGTGCGCATGCCCTGGCCGATTTCGGCGGAGCCCGCCAGAACTCGAGCTCGGCCGTCGGCGGTTATCTCGACGCCGGCCTGGGCCTTCATTCGCGCCTCGCCGCTGCCAGTGAAGCCCGCGCCGTGCAGGAAAAACGATAGTCCGATACCGTAACGCTTGTTGTCGTCTCCTTGTAAATCCTGTTTATTCTGTCTATCCGTGTATCCCGAGTGCTCAACCGCCGCATTCAACACGTCCTCCGATCCAACGCTCCAGGTCAAACGCTGGCCGGTCGCAGTAATGTCGCCCTCGCGAAGCATGTTGATTCTCCGCAACTCGAGCGGATCGATTCCAAGCTCGGCAGCGATCTTCTCCATTTGCATCTCGTAGGCGAACGTCACCTGGGGCGCGCCGAATCCCCGGAACGCTCCATTCGGCGGAGTATTCGTCACCACCGCCCGCGCGGCGATTCGAACGTTGTCGCAGCGATAAGGGCCGAGTGCGTGAATGGCTCCTCGTGAAAGGACTACCGGTGTGAGCGTCACGTAAGCTCCGCTGTCGAGCACGATGTCGATCTCGGACGCCGTTAGTCTCCCGTCGTTGGTGACACCGGTGCGATGGCGGATGATTCCCGGGTGTCGTTTTGTAGTCGCCGCGATGTCTTCGTCTCTTTCGTAGATGATCTTCACCGGCCGGCCTGCCTTCTGCGCAAGCAATGCCGCGTGAGCGGCGATCATCGACGGGTATTCTTCCTTACCGCCGAATCCGCCGCCGGTCGTGGTCTGGATCACAATTGTGCGCTCGTCGCTGAGTCCTAACAGTTGCTTGAGGGCTTTATGAATGTAGTAGGGACACTGCATCGAGCCCATCACGGTCATCTCGCCGTCGCCCGGAATCGCGATCATCCCCTGGGGCTCGATGTAGAGCTGCTCCTGATGAGGAACGCGGTACTCGCCTTCGATGATTCGATCAGCCGCGGCGAAGCCTTCATCGATATCTCCGCGCCCGATGAGGAATCGCTTGAAGACGTTGTCCGCGCCGTACAGAAGGTCTTCACAGGCGAGCGACTGTTCCATCGTGAGCACGGGATTCAACTCGTCGTACTCGATGCTGATATGGCGAGCGGCTTCTTCGACTGCCTGTTTGCTTTGGGCGGCGATCAGCAAAATCGGTTCATAGCAGTGACGAACTTCAGTCTCCACGAGCAACGGTTGATCGTTTTCGATAAGCGCAACGTAGTTCTCTCCGGGAATGTCTCGGTAATCGACGACCACAACGCGCGACCAATCATACGAAGGATCTAATTTGAGCGACTTGATTCGGCCTCGCGGTATCGTGCTGCGAATTGTCTTTCCATAGAGGACTCCATCCACCGCGATGTCGTCCACGTAGCGCGCGGCGCCGGTCAGCTTATCGTAGCCCTCTTTGCGTAAGACGTTTTGTCCGACTGCCATGGAAGCCCCTTGAAATTTGGCATAGTTTAATGTCAAGCCTGTCGCGTTACAAGTTATCACGCAGTAGAACCTGTCGCGGAGGGTGTGATTAAGAATGGGACTTATGGCGGACGGGGCTCCTCGTCGATGGAAGCTCTGGAGAGTTCTTAGAACCCCGTAGGGGTAGAATGTTTATAGTATCGAGAACGCTACGTTGGCAACGCCGTAGGGGTGAAATGTCCTGCGCGCTAAAGGTATATGCCGCTCCTAACGGAGCTCGGAAGTCCGCAGCGGTCTCTACTATAAACATAGCACCCCTACGGGTTGCCGGGTAGTGGGGTATTAGTGTGTTGGTCTTTTCAAAATACCTTGAACTCTCTCTGTGTGCCCATGTCATAATGCAAGTATGCCAAAGCGCAGAGACGAAAACGAAACCGCTTTCGACGGACTCCAAGAAATCCTGAGACGCGATGCGCGACGAGACGGGTTAACCCTTCCTGAATCCGCTCCCGAATCTGAAAAGCTTCCCTCCGCAGTAAGAGCCGGTCGCCTTGGTGGATTGAAAGGCGGCAGAGCCAGAGCCGCATCGCTAACACCGCGCAAGAGAAAGCAGATCGCTAAGAAAGCTGCTAAGGCCCGCTGGAAGAAATCCTAAAAGTCATTGCGCCCCTGCTTTTTTCCGTGGAGGCAAAATTTCTTTGGGAGGTTCTGAGGGCTCCGTGATTACCTTTAAGTGACGGGCGGCATGTCCCAGGCGTTCGTAGTCAAACCTGAATATCTGATAAAGATCACCATTCGGAAATTCATTCGCTCGCATTCCTTCCGGTCGGGGAAGTTTCGATTCCATCAATACCGGAACCAACAGGGCTAACTCGTAAGTCGTAATATCCCGTTGGGGAAGGTAGAGGTAGGCACCGGGCCGTTCGCCAGCATTTGCCTTGACCGCCGTCATCTCGCTCTTAGTGGGGCCAGCAAGAACCGGAAGG
>DATNBZ010000075.1:0-12071 GCA_035607285.1 Blastocatellia bacterium
TCGAGCGCGGCAATGTGTTTGTTTGTTCTTGGCATTTCCTGATTCCTCCGGCGTTAACACAGTGATTGAGCTCTGACTAACGAGTGATGAGTCTCCTTCACGCATCACGCATCAGTCATCACTCATCACTTCTTCTTTTTCGGGGTCTTGTCCGGTATAGACTCCTGCCGAACTGTTTTAATTGCGCCGGGGGTGGCGATGTTTACAACGATGCGATCTCCACGAGCCGCATCGATGAAGCTGATGTTACTGGCGTTCTGAATAAGCCGGTCGATGTCCTGAACACGGAACCGGGTTGGCAATTCAGAGTCACCACGCTTGACGGCCTGCAGCACCTGAAGGGCTCGCTCGAATCGCTTGCGAAAGTCAGTGCTGCCGATGTGAACGAGCACCGGCGGATGCGCCAGCCTTACATTTATATCTCTCGTGAAAGTCAGATCAATCTGATCGATCAAGCTCCAAAGCGGGTTGGGTTCCTCGCTGAAGTCGCGTTCAATCTGTTTGTAGATCGCGATTCGCTCGCGGTCTTCGGCGATCGCCGACTGGGAGCGAGATCCTTCGGCGAACCCTTTCGCGATCGGCGGAATCTCGGAAGCCTCGCCCGGCTTTGCACTCGAGCCCGGCAGCTTCACGTCCGAAAACTCACCCATCTCGATTGCGTCTTCATCGAGCCATACGAGTGCTTCCGAATCGCGTCTCACCAGGATCGCCGGCTGTCGTTCGATGACCCTGACGAAAATACCATCGGGGAGCACGCGCGAGACGGACGCGCCTTTTACGCGCGGCATCGCTTCAATCTTTTGTCTCAACGCTGCCAGGTCCACTTCCATCAATCTGCTCTGTCCGACGTTGCGCCGGACGAGCTGCTCGACTTCTGTCTGGAGCTGCGGCGCCGCATCGCTCACGATGACACGATTGAGCAGGAACAACCGCGAATTCGCCAGCGCGTTGTAGCCAAGGATCGCCACAACAATCGTGACCAGAACGGCGGCCGGCTTCGCAAACGCCAGCGCCGTTCGTAAGATGCCTCTCAAATCGATGGTGCTTCGTTGTCGCGACCGGCTCCGGTCGATCCGCCGAGAAGCGCGCGGAGTGACGTTTTGATTACGCACTCTGGGATCACTCTTTGGTCCTGTTGCCACGGTGTTAACCTCCGCGTCAGAGCTAAACGGCAGAGGAGCGGAGGCGCGGAGCGATTAATTTCCTCCAGCGCTCTTCTGCTCCTCTGCCCCTCCGCTCCCTTGCTCCACTTCGAGTAACTTCAGCAACTCATCTCCTGCCTGATGAACATTGCCCGCTCCCAATGTCAGCACGAGATCGCCGGGCCGAGCGACCTCTTTCAGTCTTGTTGCAGCTCCGGAAAGCGCGCCGATGTACTCGACGTGATGATGACCGAAGCGTTCGACCTGCTCCGCCATCGCGCGGCTGGTCACACCTTCGATCGGATCCTCGCTTGCCGCGTAGATGTCGGTGAGCAGCAACAGGTCCGCGCCGTAGAACGAGCGCGCAAATTCGTCCTTCAGGTCGCGAGTGCGCGTGTAGCGGTGAGGCTGAAACAGCGCAACAACTCGACGGCCCGCGGTACGCGCCGCTGCCAGCGTAGCCTTGATCTCAGTCGGATGATGCCCATAGTCGTCCACTACCAGCACGCCATTCCTCTCGCCTTTGATCTGGAATCGACGCTCGGCGCCCTGGAATTCGGCAAGCGAGAGCGCGATCTTCTCGAACTTGATTCCGAGATCAAGTCCCACGGCAATCGCCGCCAGCGCGTTCTGAATATTGTGCAGCCCCGGCACTCGAAGCCTGATTTCACCCATCACCTCGCCGAAAGCGCGAACGGTGAAACGCGAGCCGAAATTCGCATCAAGTTCCACTCGCCGCGCCGACACGTCAGCCTGCGCCGCGGAACCGTAGCTGATCACCCTGCGCGTCAACGCCGGAATGATCGCCTGCACGTTTTGATCGTCCAGACAGAGAACAATCGTTCCGTAGAACGGGACGCTATTCGCAAACGTCACGAAGCACTTCTTGATCTGCTCGATCCCCTCGGTGAAGTGATCGAGATGGTCCGCGTCAATGTTTGTCAGGACCGCAATAGTCGGAGTCAACAACAGCAGCGAACCATCCGATTCATCCGCTTCCACGATGATGTATTCGCCAAGACCGTGCCTGGCATTCGAGCCAAGTGAAGCTACGCGTCCTCCTACGACGACCGAAGGATCAAAACCGGTGCCTGTCATCAAGTGCGAGATCATCGATGTTGTAGTCGTCTTGCCGTGGGTGCCCGCAACCGCGACTCCGTGCCGATAGAGCCGCATCAACTCGGCCAGCATTTCGGCGCGGGGTATGACCGGTATTTGCTTCTGCCGCGCCGCAACCACTTCCGGGTTGTCCTCGCGCACCGCCGAAGAAGTAACGACAACGTTCGCACCCGCGATGTTTTCGGCCTTGTGCCCTTCCGAGATGTTTGCGCCCATCACTTCCAGGTGTTCGGTTATCTGCGAGCGCTTCAGATCGCTTCCACTCACCTGGAAGTTCTCGCCAAGCGACAACAGCACCTCGGCGATTCCGCTCATACCGATGCCGCCGATGCCGACGAAGTGAATATGTCTTGCGCCTCGAAATAACATCTTAGTCAGTAGTCCGTAGTCCGTAGTCAGTGGTCAGTGGTCAGTGGTCAGTGGTCAGTGGTCAGTGGTCAGTGGTCAGTGGTCAGTGGTCAGTGGTTAGTGGTCGGTGGTTAGTGGTCAGTGGCTAGTCGTCGGTGTTCTTCTGCTAGACGACCACTGACCACTGACCACTGACCACTGACCACTAACCACTGACCACTGACCACTAACCACTGACCACTAACCACTGACCACTAACCACTACTGACTCCTAATTATCCTCATTGCCAAATCTACTGCCCGTTCCGTCGAATCGGTTATTGCTAATCCGCGACTCGCGTTCTCGATTCGATCGATCTCGGTCGGATCATCGATCAGTTGATTCAACTCCCCCGCAAGCCGCCCCGGGCTCAGATCTCGTTGAAGAATCATTCGCCCCGCTCCAACGCGCACAAAAGCTTCGGCATTCCTGCGCTGATGATCGTCGGTGGCAAACGGAAACGGAATGAATATCGCCGCCTTCCCAGCCGCGGCAACTTCAGCCACGGTCGTCGCCCCCGATCTGCAAATCAGCAAATCCGCGCGCGCGTACTGATCGGCCATGTCGTCAATGAACGGCCTCACGTCAACGTCATCGAAGCCGGCGGCGGCATACCCGAGTCTTACCGTTTCGTAGTCGCGCTCGCCCGTCTGATGCGTAAAGGAAAGCCGCGCTTTCCTCGACGCAAGCGCCGGAAGAGCACCAATCACCGCATTATTGATCGCCTGAGCGCCCTGGCTGCCCCCGAAGATCAGAACGTGGATTTTATCGCCCCGTTGTTTCTTCGGAAGCCGCGCGAAGTCTACGCGAACCGGGTTCCCGGTAACAACCCCGCGTGATCGAAAATACTTCTGCGCATCGCCGAAGCTAAGCGCCGCCGCATCGACGAATCGAGCAAGCACCCGATTCGTGAATCCGGGCATCGCGTTCGGCTCGACAACCATCGTCGGTATCCGCGAAAGCGCCGCCATCAACAGCGTCGGTCCGGACGAATATCCGCCAACCCCGATTACCACGTCCGGCTTGAATCTCTTCAGTATGCGCCGCGCTGCGAGAAAGCTCGGCGGCAACTCGCCCAGCGATTTGGTTCTTTCAAAGACCGAGACGCCTTTCAGCGCGCCTACCTTGATCAACTCGAGGTCGAAGCCCGCACGCGGAACGATTTTCGATTCGAGCCCGCGCGCGGTCCCAACGAACAGAATCGCCGTCGACTCATCGCGCTCCTTAAACTCACGCGCGATCGCGACGCCAGGAAAAATGTGCCCGCCTGTTCCACCGGCCGCAATGATGACCCTCATAAGAATTGCGGATTGCCGATTGCGGATTGCGGATTGAAGGGAGCGGAGGCGAATCCGCATTCCGCAATCTGCAATCCGCAATCAGGTTTTGCCGTGCTTGGAAACGTTCAACAGCACGCCTGCAGCGAACAGGCTTATCGCCAGCGACGAGCCGCCGGCGCTCACAAACGGCAACGGGATGCCCTTCGTAGGCACGAGCGATAACGTCACGCTTATGTTGAAGAAGGCTTGCGCGACGATCATCGTCGTCAGCCCCACCGCCACCAGTTGTCCGAAAAGATCCGGGGCAAATCGCGCTGCGCGAAACCCTCGCCACGCGAGCAATGCAAATAACAAGACGAGCGTTGCCGCTCCAATCAAGCCGAGCTCCTCACCGATTACCGCAAAAATGAAATCAGTATGCGGCGCCGGAAGATAAAACAGTTTTTGTCTTCCTTGTGCGAACCCTACGCCTCCCGATCCGCCGCTGCCGATCGCGATCATCGATTGGACCGGCTGAAATCCCCAGGTCGTCTGATACTTCCACGGATCGAGAAACGCGAGCAGCCGCGCAAACCTCCACGGCTTGAGAAGCATGTAGGTCATCGCCGGCACGACCGGAACAGCCAGCGTCGCGAAGTATCGAACCGGAGTTCCCGCATGAAACAACATCGCGAGGAACACCAGTCCCAGCGCGAGCGCCGTTCCCAAATCAGGCTCCGCTCCCACAAGCGCTATCAAAACACCCGCAACTATCGCGGCACGCATGAACGTAAACCAGCGCTCCACTTCTTTGATCTTCTTTTCCAGAAAGAACCCAAGAAAGGCTACCAGAGCCAGTTTCGTCAGCTCGGAAGGCTGCAGCGAGAAGTAACGGCCGTATCTGATCCACCGATGCGTTTCATTTACTCTCGGCAAGAGCAACACAACGGCCAGCAGCAGCAGCGTTCCGGCGAGCAACGGAATTATCAGGGCAGGCCGCTTGTAGTGCCGATAGTCGATGCAGATCGCCGCGGCCATCGCGACTAGGCCAACAACCACCCACATCGCCTGGCGGCCCAGAAAATAGAACTGGTTCCCGTAGTTCTTTTCCGCGAGGATGGCTGAAGCGCTGTAGACCATCACCGCTCCAAACAGCGTAATGCCAAGTACAATGGCAAGCATTATCTTATCGACCGGCAGTCCCCGGCCGGATTGCGAACGCGCTTTCGCCATTCGCCCGGAAACCAATTCGGTTTCGCGCTTCCATCTCGGGGCTTGAACTCTGTCGGTGTTAGCCATCTTCGAATTGCCGATTGTCGATTGGCGATTGCCGATTGTACCGGCCGATTGTTCTTCAATCGGCAATCGGCAATCGACAATCCAAAATCAGTTAGTAAGCCTTCCCGTCCAGCCGCTGTGCAGCCGGCTGGCGAGTTCGTAAACCGCTTCCTTGAAAACACGGCCTCGGTGCTCGTAGCTGTCGAACATGTCGAAACTCGCGCAGGCGGGCGCGAGAAGCACCGTGTCGCCCGCAGTTGCTACTTCCATTGCGCCAAGCACCGCGTCCTGCATCGAACGCGCGCGAGTCATCGGTCCCGAGCCTTCCAGTTGCTCGGCGATCTTCTCGGCAGCCGCGCCGATCAAAATCACCTGCTTTACGCGCTGGCGAATCAACGGCGCAAGCGTCGAGTAATCACTTCCCTTGTCTTTCCCGCCAAGGATCACAATGATGTTGCGCTCAAACGACTCGAGCGCTTTCGCGGTCGAATCCACATTCGTCGCCTTTGAGTCGTTGTAGAACTTGATGCCGTCAATCTCCGCGACGTATTCAATCCGATGCTCAACGCCCTTGAAACGGCGGATACACTCGGCCAAAACACGCAAGTCGTTTGTCTCGGTTCCCATAGCGCAAAACGTTGCCGCAAGCGCGGTCATCACGTTCTCGACGTTGTGCATTCCCGGCAGCGGGATCTCATCAAGCGTGATTGCTTCGGTCTCCTCGCGAGAGTCGGCCATCATCGTCGTCATGATTCGTCCGCCTTCAACATAGATATCAGCCCTCTCGCCCTCAATCGTCGCGCGTCCTCGCGAACTGAAATATATTCTTCTTGACTGCAGTCCCAGCGTCGCGGCCATATCGGCAACTCCCCGATCCTGTCCGTTCAGAATCGCCCAGTCTTCATCCGTCTGATTCGAGAAGATCCGGTGCTTGGCGCGCACGTAATTCTCGAAAGAGCCGTGCCGGTCCAGATGATCCGGTGTGATATTAGTAACAGCCGCCACGTTGACCCTCAGGCTGTCAATCATCTCCAACTGAAAGCTCGAAAGCTCGGCGACAGTCCAGGATCGCTCGCCGGACTTCTCGACCAAACTTGTGAGCGGCATTCCGATGTTGCCGCCGACGATCACCTCGGCGCCCGCCGCCCGCATAAGCTCACCGATGAGCGTTGTTACTGTCGTCTTACCGTTCGATCCGGTGACGCCGATGATTCGCCCGCGTAAAAACCGTCCTGCAAGCTCCGGTTCGCTGATGATCTCGATTCCGGCGCGCCGAGCCGCTTCAAGCGGAGCCAGATCCGCGGGCACGCCCGGACTGAGTACAACGAGTTCCGCATTTTCAAACAGGCTCTCGGGATGACCGCCCAGCGAAAGCATCACTCCGAGTTCTCGTAACTCCTTCGCTGATTCTCGAAGCTCGGCTTCAGACCTTGCATCATTGGCGATGACCAATGCGCCACGGGACGCAAGCAGCCGCGCGGCAGCGACTCCGCTCCGGGCGATCCCAACAACGAGAACTTTCTTGCCTTCAACTGTCATTGGGCATTGGTCATTAGTCCTTGGTCATTAGTCATTGGTCATTGGTCATTAGTCATTAGTCCTTGGTCATTAGTCATTGGTCATTGGTCATTCGTCATTCGTCATTGGTCATTGGTCATTGGTCATTAGTCATTGGTCATTGGTCATTGGTCACTAGTCATTGGTGATTAGGCTCTCGTTCATACCAATGACCAATGACCAAGGACTAATGACCAATGACCAAGGACTAATGACCAATGACTACCTCAACTTCAATGTCGACAGGCTCAACAGTGCAAACAGTATCGCGATGATCAAGAATCGAAAGACCAGCTTTGGCTCCATGCGTCGCGACACTTCAGGCGGATACATCAGCTCAAAGTGATGATGTATCGGCGTCATCTTGAAGATGCGGCGATGAAAAATCTTGAACGAAGTCACTTGCAGGATTACCGAGAGCGCTTCCATAACGAAGACGCCGCCGATCATCACCAGCAGGAACTCCTGTTTGATCATCACCGCGACTGCGCCGATCGCTCCGCCGATTCCGAGCGCGCCCACGTCGCCCATGAACACCTCGGCCGGCGGCGCGTTGAACCAGAGGAAGCCGAGGCTTGCTCCTGTCAACGCCGCGCAGAACACCGTCAACTCGTGAATGCCCGGGTTATGCTCGAGGCCCAAGTAGTCGGCGAATCTGGCGTGCCCGCTCACGTAGGTAAACCCGGTCAACGCCGCCGCCGTAACCATCGTCACCGAGATCGCGAGTCCGTCGAGCCCATCCGTGAGATTAACCGCGTTCGAAAAGCCGACGACGACAAGCGGAGCGAACGCCAACAGATAGATCGGCCACGCAACAACAGGATTGAACGCCTTCACAAACGGGAAGCTCATTCGCGTGCTGTAGGTTGTCAAATATCTGAGCGCAAGGCCGAACGCGAACGCGCCGATGAATTGCAGCATCAGCTTCTGTTTTCCGGTCAGCCCGAGGTTGTGCTGGCGCTTGACCTTCAAATAGTCATCGGCAAAACCAATTGCGCCGTATGCCAGCGTCGTAAGCACCGCGATCCAAACGAACGCAACCGAAAGATCGGACCAAAGCAAAGTCGACACGGCCACTGACAGAAGTATCAGCACCCCGCCCATCGTTGGAGTTCCCCGCTTGGACTGATGAGTTCGCGGCCCTTCCTCGCGGATCTGCTGCCCGATCTGAAACTCTTTCAGAAGCGCGATCATCCTCGGCCCAAACACCAGGCTTATGCCGAGAGCGGTGATCGCCGCCCACGCCGTCCGGAACGAAACGTATTCAAACACTCGGAGAAACGACAGAGCGTCGTAATTCTGGAGTAATCTCAGGTAGTAAAACATTCCGCCTCTGAGGCGCAGACTGTGTCAGCGCCGGCCGGTCGCCGCATCGCCGGTCATCGCTTCACCACAGTCTTCAAGCGCCTCGAATTCCTGTTTCAACCGTTCGACTACAATCTCCATCCTTACCCCGCGCGACCCTTTGACCAGGATTAAGTCGCCGACGCGAATTTCCCGAATCAACATCTTCGCCGCTTCCTCCGGCGTGTTTGTGAAAACCGCCGCGTCGCCGCTCATCCCGGCCTCGCGAGCGCCCGCAACCATTTCATCGGCAAAACCGCGAACGCCAATCAGTTCGTTGATACCGAGCCGCGCGATCTGCCGGCCGGCTTCCCTGTGAAGCTCGGCTGCCGACGGCCCGAGCTCGAGCATTTCCCCGGCTACGACTATCCGGCGACGGCTCTCACGATTTGCGGCGACTGTAGAAACCATCTCAAAGAGCGCCCGCGGATTAGAGTTGTAGGAGTCATCTATCAGCGTAATCCCGCCGCGAAGCCGCACGATTTCTCCGCGCATTCCAGGAGCCGACAACCCGCTCAGCGCATCGGCTATATCCTCGAGGCGAGTATCGTAATGATCCGCTACCGCTGCCGCCGCGAGCGCGTTGTAGATATTGTGTCGTCCAGCAAGCGGGACTCGCGCCCGTATCTGCCCGCGCTGCGTCACGAGCGTGAATGAGCTTTCGCCGATGGCGTCTGTGTTGATGTCTCGCGCCATTACGTCCGCATCGTTATCGATACCGAAGGTGCGGCTGTCGATGTCCAAACGCATTGCCGCCATTTTGGCGACGCGTTCGTCGTCTGCGTTCAATATGGCGAGACCGCCCGGAACTATTCCGGTGACCATTTCAGCCTTCGCTTCGGCGATTTCGTCAACTGAGGAAAAGAATTCGAGATGAGCCGGCGCAACGACGGTGACGATGCCGATGTTGGGTGGCGCGATTCGAGCCAGCGCCGCAATCTCGCCCTTGTGATTCATTCCCATCTCGAGCACCGCGTAGTCAAAATCCGAAGCGCGCCATTCATCCGACTCCATCTTGAGAATTGAGAGCGGCAGACCGTAATGATTATTGAGATTTCCGGTGGTCTTGATTACGCGACCCTTTCGGCTGAGCATGGCCGCGGTCATTTCTTTCGTGGTCGTCTTGCCGACGCTGCCGGTTATCGCAATGACTTCGCCTCGCCAATTCTCGATCACGGTGTGCGCCAGCGTTTGAAGCGCCGCCAGCGTGTCGTCCACCACGATCAGCGCCGCTTTCTGCGGGTCGATCTGCCGGCCATGCTCTGAATCAAGGAATCCCCGCGAGACGACGGCGGCTATGGCTCGCTGCGCGATCGCGTCTATGACGAACCGATGCCCATCGTAGTTCTCGCCTCGGATGGCGAAGAACAACTCGCCGGCGCGCACCGTGCGCGAGTCGATCGAATACCCTGCCGGCGCACGCTCGGCGAGTTCGGTCGCTCCGCGCGCAGCGCGTATGTTTGAACCGAGAATGTCCGCGATTTCACCGAGTTTCATATTAGACCTGTACGGCTCTCTCCTCAGAAACACCGCCGCTCCCTTTTTGCATTAGCCCAGGCGTTTACGCCTGGGTTGACGGCGGTTAATCTCATCTTCGAGCCCGATTTATCGGGCTTTCGACGGATCGAAAGCCGCTAAAGCGCTTTTTCAAGCCCCGTTAACGGGGCTCGCGCGCCGTGGCTGCTCACGATCCCAGGCGTAAACGCCCGGGCTAGGGAAAACGTCTTTTCATCGCTTCACGAGCGACTTCGTGATCGTCGAAGTGAATCTTTCGCTCTCCGAGTATCTGATAAGTCTCGTGGCCCTTGCCGGCTATCAACACCACGTCTCCTTCTCGAGCTTCGTCTATCGCGTGGAAAATAGCTTCGCGTCGATCCGTAAGCTTGACGTGCGGACGCGCATTCTTCGCCAGGCCGGCCTCGATATCCGCGATGATCGCTTCGGGATCTTCGGTGCGTGGATTGTCCGAAGTAACGATCGCCACATCGCTCAAGGTCCCGGCAATCTCACCCATCGGCGCCCGCTTGGTTCGGTCGCGATCACCTCCGCATCCAAAGACCGTGATCACCCGGCCCCCGCCTGCGACCTCACGCGCCGTGCGCAATACGTTCTGTAGCGCGTCGTCAGTGTGCGCGTAATCGACAAACACCGCGAAGGGAACGGCCGCTCCCGAGCCGTTTAGCGTTACCTGTTCGAACCTGCCCGATACGGTCCGGCATTCGGCCACGCCGCAAGCGATATCCTCCAAACTGGCTTCCAGAGCCAGGCCTGCGGAAACGGCTGCGAGAATATTGTAAACATGAAAACGTCCGACCAATGCCGAAACGATTTCGACGCTTCCCTTAGGCGTGCTCGCGGTGAAGGCCAGTCCTTGCGCGCTCAGCTTGAAATCGTCGGTGCCAACATCGGTGCGATTGCCGAACCCGTAACTTATGCGATCGCCTTTCGCGGTTCGGAAAAGGCGGCGGCCATATTCATCGTCGACATTGATGACTGAAACACCGGGCTGAGACCCCAGGGCCCCGGAAAAGAGCTTCTCCTTCGCGGCGAAGTAATTCTCCATCGTGCGGTGAAAGTCGAGATGATCTCGCGTCAAGTTGGTGAACACCGCCACCGCAAACCTCAAAGCATCCGCCCGATGCAGCTCGATCGCGTGCGATGAGACTTCCATCACTGCCGACTTGCAACCTGCTGCCACCGCTCGATCGAGCATCCGTTGAAGGTCCGCCGACTCGGGAGTCGTGTTCAACGCGATTGCGCTCTCATTGGCGACCCGATGACTTATCGTGCCGAATATGGCCGAGGTCCCCTGACAGGCCCGGATGATCGAGTCAATCAAGTGAGCGGTCGTCGTCTTGCCGTTTGTCCCGGTCACGCCGACCAGCTTCAATCGCTCCGAAGGATGGCCGTGCACCGCTCCGGCTGAGCGAGCGAGCGCGGCCCGCGCATTCTCAACCTGGATCCACGCCAGCACGTTTTGAGCCGGGGTGGCCAACTCTGAAATCACCGCGATCGCCCCGCGTTCGATTGCCTGCGGAATGAACCTGTGAGCGTCGGTCTTCTCGCCGCGAATCGCTACAAACACCGAGCCCGGCGCGCAAGCCCGCGAATCGTGCGTAACGTCGATTGCCGTCGCATCGAGCTGTCCGCTCGCCGCGATCGCATCTATTTCATTTGCGAGTTCAGCCAGCTTCAATTGGTCCTCGGCGCTCTGGCTCGCGGCGAGTCACCCGGAGGTGGTTTCGGCGCGACACCCAGCGCGATCTTTTTGATCGCTTCCTTCGAAAGCTTCACCCGGCAAATCGTGTCCTGAGACACCAGCGCACCAGGCGACGGGCTTTGTAGCGAGACAACGCCGTCGCCGGATGCCTTCAGCTTGAGTCCCTGGGTAGCGCACAAAGCCACTGCTTCTCTGATTCCGCGTCCGGTCAAATCGGGCATCACAATACTGCCATAGCGCTTGGATGCAGTTTCACCGCGAGACGCTTCCGCGGAGACATCAAGCGCCGGACGAGCATCGATTGACTCTGAAGTCGGGGGCTGATTCTCCGCAACAAAGCCGGCAAGGTCGTATACCTGAAAGTCTCCGGCGACCAGCGACTGAGGATCGTTTTCGGGCGGCACCCCCAGTTGATGAAGCGTGTCCGACACAACGCGTGCAAACACGGGCGCGGCTACGGCGCCCCCGAGATGCGCTCCAACCGGATCGTCAATCGAGACTATGCAGGCGACTTCGGGATTGTCGACCGGCGCGAATCCGGCGAACGACGCAACGTAGTGGACTTGCGAGTAGCGGCCGATTGCTTCATCCACCTTCTGCGCGGTGCCGGTTTTTCCGGCGGCCCGATAGCCTCCCAGCTTGGCCGCCTTACCGGTGCCGGTAACGACTACGCCTTCGAGCATCGCCTTCAAAGTGGCTGCAGTAGCCTCACTGACGACTTGTCGCCTTTCGGCCTGTGTTTCCTGAAGCACTTCTCCGGAAGC
>DATNBZ010000080.1:0-35826 GCA_035607285.1 Blastocatellia bacterium
AAGAAGTACGGCGGGATATTTTGCATAGGCGTCTTTCAGCTCAAACAAGTCCGCCGATTGAGTGACGCGGCCCGCCCTCTCGCTTTTGAAAGCAGCGCTTTGGTATCGGTGTTGCCGTGATCGGCGATGAACCGTTCGATCATCTGGATTAAATTAGCGCTGCGCAGTATTGTCAAGCGGGCGTAGTGTTCGGTTATGTCATGAAGATACTTCAGGTATGCTCGGCGAGCGAAATCGGCGGCGGGGAAGTTCACGTCGCCGACCTTGCGCGCGGCCTGGTGAGCCGCGGGCACGCCGTCTATCTCGCCGTCAGACCCGACAGCCCGCTACGCGCTCCGCTGGCCGGACTAATCGCATCGTGGCATGAGATGCCGCTTCGAAACTCACTTGATCTCCAGTCTGCGCGGGCGATCGTCGACCTCGTCAACACGCACGGCATCGAGATAATTCACGCGCATATGGGGCGTGACTATCTTGTGGCCGCGCTCGCTTCACGGCAAACAAACGGAGTGAAGTTGGTTCTGACCAGGCATCACTACCTGCCTATGAAACGCAACGCTCTTTATCGATGGATGCTGCGAGACGTTGCCGCGGTGATCGCAGTGTCCGACAGTGTTCGCGAGTCGTTAATCGAACGGCTGCAGCTTCCTTCTGAGCGCGTCCACACGTTGCCGAACTGGATCGATCCCGAGCGGTTCAAGCCGATTGACCGCGATGCGGCACGAGCGATGTTCCAACTGCGCTCGAGCATCGTAGTAGCCTGCGTAGGCCAGATCACACCAGCCAAGGGACAGGAGGAATTCATACGCGCCGCCTCAGCCATCGCCCGCATGAGGTCGGACGTGGAGTTCCTGATTGTTGGAGATGAACACGAAGAAAACAAAACCTTCACGGCTCATCTGCAGCAGCTCGCCGCGTCGTTGGGCGTCAGTGAGAAGATTCGATTCACCGGCCGCATTCGCCACATACCCGAGTTGCTTGCAGCAGTGGACGTTGTAGTCGTTCCCTCGTGGGACGAAGGCTTCTCACTGGTGACGATTGAAGCCATGGCTGCACGCCGGGCGGTGCTGGCTTCCAACGTCGGAGGCATTGCCGGGATCATAAAGGACAACACGACCGGTTTGTTGTTCACGGCGCGAGACGTTCATGCGCTGACCGACAAGCTTCTATGGTTGGTGGCGGACGCTCCTCTTCGCGAACGTCTGTCAATACAGGGGCAGCGAGACGTTTACTCCCGCTTCGGGCGCGATCAGATCATCGATCAAATCGAGGCTCTATACCTGAGGGTGATTGGTGAAGAGACTGCGGCCGCCAACTGATTGATGCGACGCGCCGCGAATTCTTTGAATTGATCCAGTACATTGAATACACCCGAATCACGGTCCGGGAGCCGTTTTCTCACCACTTAGCGGCTTCAGGGGGATATCCCTGCGGTATCGCGCTTGCGACATAGGAGGGTGAAAGCGTTCTTAATTGACCGTCTTTCAGAAAGGGGTATTTAGTTATGTGTAATAGATTACTTAGATCTTTTGGAGGGTTGGCGGTTTTCTTTGCGTTGCTGGCTTTGGCAACGCCGGGCTATGCGCAGAAGGGTTTCGGTTTCCGGATTCAGTTTGGCGACCGGGATAGAAATGCCAGGGCTGTTGGGCTGATCAATCAGGCCGAGAACCGCAGTGACCGTTTTGCCGCAATACTGAGCGGCCGAGAAGATTTCTTGAGTGAGCAGGCTCGTGATCTCGCCGGTCAGCTCGACGTAGTTCGCAGCGAGGCCAACCAGGGGGCCAGCTTCTACGAGGTGCGCTCGCACGTCGCCAATGCTTTGAACATCGCTCGAACCATCAATCGTGAGATGCGAAATGGTGGTGGGATGGACTTCCAGGCTGAGCGTCAGTGGTCGATGCTTCGATCCGACTTGAACGGCTTGGCTAGAGCGTACAATCTGGGCGGCATAGGCTATGGTTACTAGCCTGCGCGCTGAATAGCACAGACTTTCACAAGCGCCCGATGCGTCCAACTGGGATTTGGACATCGGGCGCTTTCCTTTTGTTGACCCTTCATTCGTGACTTCGCGACCGTTGTCCTTCCCATACTTTCAGGTTTTTCAGGAATTCGTAGTGGGCCGCAAAGCGTGCAATCGCCAACCCGGGGATGCCGTCGAGCAAACCAAGCTTGAAGATGTAAGACCTCAGAAAAACAACTGCCGGAGAAAGCAACAACGACGCGATCGAAACGCGCTTGCCTTGCGAGGCCGTCTGTCTGGCCGCGAGCGTAGTGTAGCGGTCCATCCGCAAGTGGTGCTCTGAGGCGTCGCGCACCGTATAGTGCAGAATGTTGCCTTTGATTCTTTCAACCTGCCCGTTCACCTCGAGAGCTTCGTGCACGTAGTCGCCTTGCCACGAAGCGCGCTTGCGATCGTATAGCCGCAACTTGTAATCGGGATGCCAGCCCGAATGCCTGATCCAACGGCCAAGATAAAATGTCAGCCGCGGCATCTCGAACGCTGCAGACGCGGGAACGCCGAGTTTGAGTTTATTGATCTGGTCGGCCAACTCCGGGGACACTCGCTCGTCAGCATCGAGGCTGAAGATCCAATCATTGGCCGCCTCGTCCGCGGCGAAATTCTTCTGGGCCGAGTACCCGGGCCACGGTCTTACGAGCACACGATCGGTGAATCGACGAGCGACTTCAACAGTGCGATCGGTGCTTTCAGAATCGACGACGATAATCTCATCGGCCCACGAAAGCGACTGCAGCGCTTCGGCTATGTTGTGTTCCTCGTTAAGGGTGATGATGGTCGCGGTGATCTTCATTGAGTCGGTTCATTTTGTTTTAGCGAAGCAAAGTTCGCAAGCGCGGTTGGAGTTAACGTTTAGGATTTTGCTTAGCGTTCGGGTCGCGCTGGGCTATAATGACCTCAACTCGTTGATCCTGGGCAGCGGTTAATCCGATGACCGGAGGAACGTTATGAGCAAGGACTTAACAGAAAAGCTGAATGGATCGATTGAAGATAAAATTGATCGGTTGATCACATCCGTTGAATCGATGGATTCGCGGTTGGCGAATGTAGAGACTCGCTTGGCGAATGTAGAGACTCGGCTTGAGAGTCTTGAGATCAAGGTCGACGAGCGAATGAAGGAGACGCGCCCGATTTGGGAGGCGCTTCAGGCCCAACTTAGCGAACTCAACGCGTCGCAAGATAAGGGTTTTCGCCGCTTTGACCATGCTATGGATGTAGTCTCAGGTAATCAGAACAGGCTTCACGTTGATTATGTTGAGCTTGAATCCCGGGTCTACAAGATCGAAAAGCGCACCAACGAATAGCCGGGATTTCAGGAACCCTTAACAGCTTTGTAGTTGTTCGAGCAGGCGAATTCGAAAGGCACCCGAATTCGCCGCTGATCTATTCGTCTGGCGTGACACACCCGGGTGTGATTAAGAGCGGGACTTGCAACGGATAACGCCCACCTGGTAACGACCTGCATGGGCGGGCCCTCCGTGGCCGCCCCCTCTTTACATACGGCGCTCGTTGGACCGAAGAGGGGGCGGCCACGGAGGGCCCGCCCATGCAGGTCGTTACCAGGTGGGAAGTCCGGCTTTTGATCACACCCGGCGCACACGCACATTACTCGGCTTATCCCTTTGACTTCAGCGGTAGCTCACCTATAATCGCTGCTTCCACACTACAGTTCGTCACCCGGGAACGGAGGCATAAGCAATGGCTGCAGCTTCAGCAAAGCAGATCGAACTCGAGCAACCTCATTCCGAGGCCCGCACGCGACCACGCCGCCGTTGGCTGCTCGTGTTGATCGTGCTGCTGGCTTTACCATTAGTCGCGTTTGTCGCATTAGGGCTCTGGCCCGTCGAGGCGGACTTCGTCGGCGACGGGGCAACCGCCGGAGTCGGCAAGGGTGGTGGAGGTCTTGTGCGCCAATTCCCGAAGATGGTGCTGCGCGCGGACAACCCGCTGCCGACAAGCAAGGATGACGAACGCGTTCAGCTTGGGCGGTTGCTCTTCTTCGATCCGGTTTTATCTGGCGCCAACGATATTTCTTGCGCCACCTGTCATCATCCGGACTTGGGCTTCACCGACGGGCGCGCGCTTTCGATGGGCAAGGGAGGGCATGGCATCGGCGCCGACCGCGCCGGCGGTTCGGTTGTCCGGCGAGGCGCGCCGACGCTCTGGAATGCGGCTTACAATCACAAACAGTTCTGGGACGGTAGAGCAGAGGACCTCGAGGAGCAGGCGAAAGGACCGATCACCAGCGAAATCGAGATGAACGAAAATCCGGATACGCTGGTCAAGGAACTGAAGAACATTCCTGACTACTTGCGCCGCTTTGACGCGGCGTTTGGCGGCGATGGCGGTTCCGCGGTCACCCTGGACAACCTTCTGAAAGCCGTTGCGTCGTTCGAAAGAACGCTGACTGCCAACAACTCGCCTTTTGATCGCTTCGTTCGCGGTGAACTCGAGGCGCTGACTCCGGCGCAGAGGCGAGGCTTTAACCTGTTTCGTTCGGGGCGGACCCGCTGTTTCGAATGCCACGGACTTCCGACGTTCGCCAATCGCGATTTCAAGATTATCGGTGTCCCTGACGTTGACCCTCAGCCACCGGACTTGGGCAGATTTGAAGTAACAAAAGGCGAAGGCAACAAATTCGCTTTCAAGGTCCCGACTCTGCGCAATGTTGTGCTCAACGCTCCGTACATGCACAACGGACGATTCAAGACTCTTGAAGAGGTTCTTGATTTTTATGCGGCCGGCGGCGGCCCCGGAGTCGGCTTCAAGGAGCCGAAGGTTGACGACAAGATTCACGCGTACTCGATCACTCCCGAAGAGAAGCAGGACCTGATCGCGTTCTTGTATTCGCTGACCGACGAGTCCAACCTGCCTGAGATTCCTGACAAGGTTCCTTCGGGATTGCCGGTTGTTGAGCGGCTTTCGAATCCGGCGCGTGAACTTGTCGCGAAGTTCAACACCGGTTCGACAAAGGACGAGGTCGCCGAGCGCGCGCCTCAAACCATCACGGTTAAGGCGGGTGAGTCGATTCAGGCAGCCGTGGATCACGCTCGCCCGGGCGATACGATTGAAGTGATGCCTGGAATCTACAAAGAAGAAGTGAAAGTTGATATCGATAACATAACGCTGCGAGGTGTGAGCGCGCAGTCGCCGGCGCCGGGCGGTGTTTCGCGGCCGCTTCTCGATGGCGAGAGCAAGCTCTCCGACGGCGTGCTTACGACCGGCAGCAATTTCCGAATCGAGAACTTCGATCTCAAGAACTACATCGCCAATGGTGTCGTCGCCCAACATGCGCGCAACGTGACGTTTCGTGATTTGAACATTGACACCACCGGACTCTACGGCGTCTATCCTGTTAGCTGCAGCGGCGTGCTCATCGAACGTTGTGTAGCGACCGGCATCGCCGACGCGGCATTGTACGTCGGTCAGTCGCGGGACATCGTAGTTCGAGACTCCGAGGCTCACGACAACGTCACCGGAATCGAAATAGAGAACTCGGTCAACGCGGTGGTTGAGAACAACTACGTTCACGATAACACCGGTGGTATTCTGGTTTTCATCCTGCCGAATAACCCTTCGAAGGTCGGGCATAACTGCATAGTCCGGAACAATCGGGTGATCAACAACGACCACCCGAACTTCGCTAACCCAAACTCGATTGTCGCCAACGTCCCTCCCGGCACGGGCGTGCTGGTGATGGCCGCGGATAACAATGAAGTCACGAACAACGAAATTCGAGGCAACGATTGTTACGGCGTGGCGGTCTTTAGCCTCGAGGTTTCTTTCCCGAAAGGCACCGCGTTCGATGTCGGCCCTATGCCGGAGAACAACTGGATTCACGACAACACCTATTCGGACAACGGGCGGAATCCGGCGGGCGCGATGCAGCGGGCGGGAATCAAGGGCGCCGACCTTGTGTGGGACTTGAGCGGATCGTCGAACAGATGGCATGAGAGCAATGCCACACACTCGACGCCAATCCTCAACGCGAGCTGGCCGGCTTTCGTGAGGCGAGGTTATTGGCGCGTTCTGATGCTGGCGCAGGAGTATCTCTGATGCAGGGGACGAATCGCTGACATGTAGGGGCGGCCTCCGTGGCCGCCCCAGAGTCGAACGAAAAGCGCGCTGGCCAAGCTGGGGCGGCCACGGAGGGCCGCCCCGACATGCCGCAATTGAATCCAACGTAGACAATTGGAGGCGAACGGTGTCACAAGCGACAGTCGAGGTTGAAACCATAAACGAAAGCGAATTGCTGATCGAACCCGCCAGCCCGGTATTCACTGCGAGTTTGAGCGGCCAATGTCTGGCGGAATTCGTGGGCACATTCATCGTGATACTCATTGGCGATGGCGCAGTCGCCGCCGCAGTAATGACAAACCAGCTTGACGGCTGGGGTGTCGCAATGATGTGGGGGCTTGCGGTGACGTTTGGGATCTACGTCGCGGGACCGGTGTCCGGTGCGCACTTCAATCCCGCGGTCACGATCACGATGGCGGTCTTCAGAGACTTTCCCACGAGCCGGGTTCTGCCGTTCATTCTCAGCCAGATTGCAGGCGCGTTCACCGGTGCAGCCACGGTCTACGGCATGTGGCATGGTTACTGGCCGCGCGCTATCGAGAAGCTCGGTGTCGAAGTCGGTGCGCCCGGAAGCCAAAAGCTGATGGCCATCTTCTCTTGTTTCTATCCGAACCCCGGAGGCATCGGGGTTGACGCGGGCGCGATGGCTACGGTTTCGATCGGCGGCGCTTTCTTTATCGAAGTGCTGTTGACGATGTTTCTGTTGCTGATGATCTTCGCGCTTACAGAGCCGGACAATCCCGGGATGCCGCAAGCAGGACTCGGCCCGCTATTCATCGGACTGACGGTCACCGCGATTGTCGGCGTGGGGGGCTCGCTCACGATGGACGCGGTGAATCCGGTGCGCGACTTTGGTCCGAGATTGTTTGCCTGGGTGATTGGCTTTGGGCGCATCGCGTTCCCCGGGCCGCGTGGCAACGAATGGTGGTTGTACATTTTGGCGCCGATCGTCGGCGGTCTGATAGGAGCTGCAGTTTACCGCACACTGGTACGGAGATTTCTTCCTCGCGCCGCCTGATCACATGAGGCAGCCGCTCGAGCTGGATTGTGGGCGGTGCCTTAATTTGGAGTGCGGCGGCAAGGTACCCCGCGACGCCGCTTTGGCTAGTGATTAATCTATTGCGAACGGAAAGCGGCGTCGCGGAGTACCTTGCCGCCGCACTCCAAATTTAAGGCACCGCTGGATTATTTGTGGGCTGAGTCGTGTCTGCTTGCGGCCGTGAATTTTGTCTTCCGCGCTCACTGAAGCGTAGACAGTCATCCGAAGCGGTACCGTTCAATTATTTGAACAGCTTGTCAAACGCGGAACGGGCATCTTTCACTTCGGCGACTGCTGTTGTCGTTTCGCGCTCGACGGTTTTGCGGGCTTCGAACAGCGTGCACTCGTTGCGAACGTCTTTTTTCGGTATGCGTTCGGTGATCGGCTTGCGGCACTGGAACCGCGCGCCGGGATCAAAGCTTACGCAGTTCTTGCAGCTATGCAAATCGCTGTGGCACTTGGGGCACTGGGCGTCAACGGCGATGCCGTCAATGTCAATATTCACCATTGTTCCGCAGAGAGAGCAGCGCGTCACCTCGCGAAACGCGGGCATCTTTGGCGCGCGCACATCGCGCATTTCGCCTCTGGGCTGCGGTGACGGGCGCGGTCTTTCTTCTCTTTCTTCATTTTGATAACCGCGCTGTTTGTATTTTCTATCCATGAGAATCTCCTGCTATTAGCTACAGGCAAGTGTGTGACTTACTAGCGTCCTGGGCCGGTCAGTTAATGATTGATTTGTCAGTCTGCAACGGCGAGCCAGCCTAAGAATTAACAACGGGCCGTTGCTCTTTAATCGATCGGAACCTTGTACTGGGTTTCCAAGAACGATAGATGTGACAGCTTTCTTATACAGCAAGATAAGCAGGGAATCAAACGTTTTCGCGCATCCGATTGTTGTTTTTTTGTATCGAAACCGCCCACACGCTCTTGTATACGCCGGCCGTCAGCGCGTGGCTACGATTAAAAAAGCTTGATCATCAACCACATTAGTATCACGTGCAGCGACCATATCGTGAGAGCAAACGGCAACTGAAACTTGATCACTCCGTATTGATCTCGCATGTTGAGAAGCGCCGTAGGTACGATGTTGAAGTTCGCCGCCATCGGCGTCATCAGAGTGCCGCTCGAACCTGCGGTGAGTGTTATGATTGCCACCATTTCCGGACTGACTCCAAACGGCTTGATTATCAACGGCGCCAGCACTCCGGTTGCGATCACCGGAAAGGCCGCAAACGAGTTCCCCATCACGATCGTGAACAAGGCCATTCCCAAACAATCGGCCAGCACAAGCAGAAAGAGATTGTTAGCGGGAATAATGTGATAGATGCCGCTCGCAATAAGATCGCCGACCTTTGCGGCGGTGAAGATCACGCCGAGCGACGCGAGCAACTGCGGAAGAATGTTGACCGCGCCCATCGCGTCGTTTAGCCGCCGTCCTTCATTCATCAGCACTCGAGCCTTGTCACCGGTGATCCTCAGGCAAGCCGCCATGGCGGCTACGCCGCCGAGTCCGAGCCCGACAAGCGCCGCCCTCGTGGAATCCAATCCGAACAGCCGCTGCATATAAGGAATCAGAAAAACCAACGCAAACGCAAAAGTCACTATCGGGATCAGCAACACCGGCCAAAAAACCCTGTTGCCAACTCTGCTTGCATGTTCGGCTTGCTCGGCCTTCGTCGATTCGTTGTAGTGACCGCGGCTCACACCGCCCGTCCCGTCGATTGCGACCATCATAAGAACCAGCAAGCCCGTGAGCCAGTGAGGCATCGCTCCGGCAAACACAAAGATAGCGCCGAGTATCGCCCAAAACAGCGCGCTGCTGATTCGTCTCTTGTTGGCCCGATCACCGAGCGTCATTGCCGCAAACACCCAGAGCACAACGCCGGTCAAAACGTAAACCGATGTCAGGCTGAACAGCTTCTGGCCGATCAAAGAAATCACCTGGTCGCCGCCTTTCGCCGGTACTTTCGGTCCAGCAGCCAGAACTGAATCATTCCGAGAACCACTGAGATGGTTGCAATCGGAATAGCGTAGAACACAAGCGTCCACACGCTTACGACGTATCCGAGTCCCGTCAGCGTGCTGAACACGAGTAGAACGCCGGCTTGCACCGGCGAAAGATTCTGGCCGTAGAAGTTCCCGTAGTTCTCGCTCGCCGAATTCGCCGCTTTGATTTCCTCCACGATATCTTCGGACAGATCTTCCGCGGTTGAAGCTTTGAGTTCAGCTTCGGCGGCGCCGATCGACATCGGGAAGATTAAAGGTCTGACAAAAGAAGGATGACCGTTCAGTCTGAGCCCGAGGATTCCGGTGAGCACTCGAAATAGTTGGAACACAATGTTCAACCGCCCGACGGTTGCGGCAGCAACGCGGCGGATCAGTTTCGCGGCTTGCTCTTGTAATCCATATCGCTCGGCTAAGCCGATCGCTGGGAGCGTAATTATGAACAATGTCATGAGCCGATTATCAGCGAAGGCGCGCCCAAGCATGTTGATGATGCCTTCCTGACCCGGCTTTGTGAGGAAGGGAAGCGCTCCAAATACTCCCTCGCTTGAAAAGAGCGGCAGCCCCGCGACGAGCCCCGTCACGAGCGCCGCGGTCATCACCACAAGCGTAGTGCGCAAGCGCAGCGCAAGTCCAACAATCACGATCACAATTCCGCTGAGCCTTAACAGATCTGCGAGATGCACGCTTGCCTCCATGAGTTATGTTCCGATCGGCCCGACGACATCAGTCAGTCTACCCTACTCGCATTCGCAAGCGGCATGGAATAAGAACTTTCCGGAAAGTGGGTAACGTTCTACCGGAGAAAGACGGATGCGCGGAAGTACTGTGTCGAGTGTGGCGAAACAGGGTAAGCGTGATACTTGTGCGTTGCCGAATATTTCACTACTCGAAAAAGAAGCCGGGCGCTGTCGGCGATCAACACACCGGCGATCAAATGTGCTTGACTTTGAGGATGATCTGGATTACCGTCGCATCGGCAAGCTTAACCTCACCTTGACTCATCCGATAAGATCGTCAGCAAAACATAGTGATGATGCCCCGTATCAACGCAAGCCTGACGCTTGTCCCCATCTGTGGGACCAACTTCAGCATTAGAAGGCAGATGGATTTCGCCCTGAAGGTAAGGTTTGGGAGCTAACCGCGATGGGTTGCGGAGTAACATTCGCTATCCAGCGAACCTGCTCTGAACTTTGAGACTTTCCCTGACAAAAATGCTTGCGCGGCCGTTCGAATGATCTGGCAAGCATTCACAATGCGTTTTCGGCAGAAGTCCTGCTGTCTTTATTCTCAAGGAGGCAGCGATGTCGAATTATTGTAGCTGGTGTCATCAGACACACGACGGTGGACAGCCGGCTGACCAGCCCGCCATGCATAATGCGCCGACGTACCCAAATTGCCCGCAGTGTTCCCGCCCGATCAAACTAATAACCATTCGCAAAGCGTGCGAGGTTGTTTCCAAGAGCAAGAAGACCATTCACGAATGGATGAACAAGGGTCTCGTGAGCAGTATGCGCAGCGCCAGCGGCACGCCGCTTATCTGCTATAGCTCTTTGTTCGTGCCGCAAGAGCTGGAACAATGTTTCGGTTCACAATCGGGAAGGGAGAGGTTTGTCTCTAGAAAAAAGGTCTCAAAGAGTAACCTTTGAAGCAGTCTGGGTAATTGACACAGACTGCCTTCTGTAATATCGTCGCGCTGTGGGTAACAGAGAATACAGACGTTAGCTACCGCATCTTTGCCGCCACTCTGAGTCCTGTCAGGATGGATAGAAAGCATAGTTCAGACCAAAGGCAGAACGTTGGTCACAACGTTAACGGTTCGCACCGATAGTCTGCCTTGGTATCTCGCCGAGCCGAAAAACCGTTCGCAACAAGCGCAGGTGACCTGGCTACAGATCTGTTTGGTGGATCCCTGTGCGCAAGGAGGCTCCATGAATCGCCCACTACTGAAGGCTATCACTTCGCCGGTTTGTAGAATTAAAAAACTGTTGAAAGGGAACGCCAAACTTGCCGTCATCCTGACGCTGGCGACACTGGTAAGTGTTCCTCTTTTCCCGTTCGCCGCCGCCCCGGTCAATTGGCAGGCGCAAGCCGTTTCATTTGCAGTCCACGATTCGCGCTATGTGGCGCCGGCGCGCGTAGTAGCGAAGCCAATGCAGGCGGGGCCGTCGAGAGTTTACAATCCGTACTGGTATCTGGATAAGAAGACAACGGCGACGCTGGAGATTACCAACAACGTTGAAGCAAATCGGATTCTGACTCCAGTGCTCCTGGTGCGCGGCACCGAGAGAATCTCGCTTGCGCCCGTTACGATCCACCCACGGGAAACGGTGCGGCTATCACTCAAGGATGCCCTGTCATCTCGTTTGAACGACGTGCCGGCTTCTGGCGACGAACAGCGATGGGGAAACGGGACGCGAAAGCGGAGTCTTTGGGGCGCTGCCGTGCTGGAAGGCGAATCAACTTCAGGTATCTCGAGCTGGATAATCTCGGAGAATCCCAAGGAAAGCCTTTCGATAAACAGCCTGTTCGATGGGGCAGCCGGCTCGGCTGTGTTGCTCTCAGCAATGTACTGGAGGCCGACGGCAACCGCTAGAATCTTCTATGCCCTCCAAAATATCTCAGACAGCGAGATGACGATACACTCGTCGATATTCGCAGACGGGCAGCGAATCAACGGTCGCAGACTCACAGTCCCGTTCGGCGGCTCTCTGCTGGTGGATTTGCGCGAACTGCTTCCGAATGACAAGGCCTCAATACGGCTGCCTGAAGTTGGCCGTGTAGAATTTATCGCGCGTGGCGGCATGCTTGGTCGAACGATTATTGTCGATGATGAGGTCGGCTTCTCTGTACCACTGATGACCCACGGCGCTCTTTCGCGAGCCGGCAATACTCTGCAAATGCCGGGAACGCCCTTCGGCCGCCCGGATCGCAAGATGGGTTTTCCAAAGAAGACAGCTTTTTCGACGAATCTGCTGCTGGCGAACACTTCGTCCAATCCAATAAGCGTGACCGCCACGCTTGACGGCCACGGTATCGGGGGCGTTCCGGTGTCGTGGGACGCGCCGATCATTACGCTTGCTGCATTCGAGTCGCGCGTTGTCAATTTGGAGAAGGCTCGTGTCGAAGGCCATTCCCCGGTTGCGGACGGCCATGCTGGAGTGAGGCTGGTGCACACAGGGAGCCCGTCCGATCTGCTGGCCGAAGCTGTCACGGTAGATCAGACGATGACGTTCTCGTTTTACGATCCGTTCTTCGACGACGTGCTGGATTCGCGCGTCGACAACGCCGTCTCGTTCAACTTGAGCGGGAACAAAGACACACTGTTGGTGATCAAGAATTCGTTCAACCAGACTTCGCATTTTGACTATAGCATTAGCTATCAGGACGCAGGCGCTGTCCACGACTACAAGTCGGCGCTGTTCAGTCTGGCCCCTTACGAAGTGAGAGTCGTCGATATAAAGGCGCTCCGCGATGGCGGAGTGATTGATCGGGAGGGACATCGCTTACCGATCAACGTCAGTTTTGGAAACGCAAGGATCTACGCGGACCGTGCTATTTTGATCTCCGGCGACCCGACGTTCGATCCAGTTGCGGGCACCTGCTCGTCGTGCACGAATCCGTGCCCCGGTTGCACAATGCGCTTCTGCGAGCCGGACCCCGACTGCGACCCCTGTCTGTATGATCCGTCGCTTTGCGACCCGCAACAGTCGCCCGCCTGTACCACTTGCTGCACCGTCAAGGCGGCTGCGTGCGATGCATCGCATTCTCAATGCCTGATAATCGCGACCGGTGTCTTTGCAGGCGCGGTTGCAGGGTGCGAAGCGGGTCTCTGCGCCACTCACGGTGAGGATTCTACGGAGTGCATAGCCTGCCTGGCTGGCGCGGCCGCTGTCTACACCGCAGCGATCTTCGCCTGCGACTTTGCGCGCGACGCTTGTTTGGCTAATCGAAGCTGCGCCGCGTGTGGACCAGCAGGCACGTGCCCTTAATACTCATCGAAACCACCCCACTCTCCCAGTACCGGGAGAGTGGGGAATTCGAGTGTCCTGAACTGTTTTTGAACTCGGCGTGAATTTGGGGCGCGACGTTTTCACAAGCTGAATCGCTTGATTTGACCGTCTTTGTTTCGGCGTGATATGCATAATCCTCGCCGCGCGAAGCCGACATCCTTCAGAGAATCGTTGGAAGTAATATGAAGATAGTCGCGGGAGAAATATTCGTCGTTTTTGTTTTAGCGCTCCTTGCAACTTCTTCAACGTACCCACGAGCGCTGGCCCAAGCCACGGCCGACCGGCCGATTAAGCTGAGCACCGACCTGGTCGTGTTCGACGCTCAAGTGGTAAGCCGTAAGACAGGACGGAATATTGGCGGTCTCAACGAAGTAGAATTCAACGTCTACGAGGATGGGGTGAAGCAGCGGATAACGCACTTCAGTCGAGACCGGCTGCCATTGTCAATCGTGATTCTGGTGGATGTAAGCGAAAGCGTATGGCCCGGGATCGACCAGATCAGAGCCGGAGCGCTTCGTGCCCTGGAGCATTTGAAACCCGAAGATGAAGTCGCGCTAATGTCGTTTACAGCAAGCGCTGAACTCGTACAGAACTTCACGAGAGACAGGCAGCTCATCGCGGAAAAGATCCAGCAGATCGATAAATACAAAGGCAACGGCACGTTCATAGATGAAGCGGTTTTCCAGGCCGCTACGCTTCTCAATAAGGCTGCGAATACTGATAGCCGTCGCGTTATCATCGCGATCACCGACAACGAGTCGAACCAACCGGAAGGTACGGGACACTCCGGCAAAGAAGCAACGGAAATGCTTTTTGAATCCGGCAGCGTAGTGTGCGGGTTAATAGTTGGTCCATACATCGACCGAGTTGGGAACCCATTGAAATACTATCCACCCTATTTTGTGCTGAATAAGATTATCCGCAAGAAAAGGGACGAAATCAGACGTAGAGCAGGTAGCATCAGCGATATCATCAATCCGCGTTCGGCCGAAACTGGAGGGATAGTAATCACGGCCAAACGTAACGAGGTCGTGACTCAATTCACGCGTTTGATCGACGGCTTACGCAGCCGCTACAGTTTTGGCTATGTATCCCTGAACCGGAACCGAGATGGAACGTTTCGTAGAATCGAGTTGAATGTTTCGCCTTATGTGGTGTCGCGAGAAGGACGAGTGGCTGTCATTACCAGAAAAGGCTACTACGCTCGGCGACCAGAAGCGCAAGACCAATGACCACGATGACGATTCCGCTCAAGTGATAGGCCAAAAGCGCGTCGCTTCAAGCGCTCGGCGACTCTCTGCCAACCCGGCTGGCGGCAGGAGTAGTACAGATGACGCAGATGACGAAGAAACAAATTGGCAGCCGTTTAAACAATGTTGTAGAATTGTGCGCCTTGAAGCGGCTTCGGAAACTCTCAGCTCCGATGAGACAGTTTAAGAGCTGTTTCGTCAATGAAATAGGTTAAGAAAGTCATGAAGAAGGTGAGTGTCCTGCGGCAGCATCTCGCTCTGTCCGCTAGGCTTTCTGCGGTCGCGCCGAATGAAGAAACAGCAAAGTAAGGGGGATCACGTTATGAAGCTAAGGTTAAATCGAAAGCTAATTATTCTAACGCTCGCGATATGCGCGATGGCTGTCGCAGTGTCAGCCATGCGGCGTCAGGCAACTGACGAGTTCAGCTCGTTTTGGGGGTCGCTCTACACTTACACCGCTCAGGACGCCGCTGCAACTGAGAGAGAAGATGGTTCTTTTGAGATCCAGAACCAGAAGAAGGTCTCGCGGAACATGCTGCTTCGGTGGAACAAAATCGCGATTGACGCGAGTGGTCTCGATCACACACCTGTAGCGCCCGGCGAGAACCGTGTTTTTGGTGAGCAGCTCGGCCCGTGCCGCGCGGCGCGAGCGGAGGCGATCGTTCACATCGCAATGTTCGAGGCCTTGAACGCGATAAATGGCAGCTACCAGAGTTATGTAGGGCTTTATCCGGCAGTGAAAAAGACCGCCGCAGAAGCGGCGATCGCGCAAGCCGCGCACGACGCGTTAGTTGGGGTCTTTCCTTCTCAGAAATCGCGCTTCGATGTGTTCCTTCAGGCAGACCTCGGCGGCGTACCTGTGGGGAAGCCAAGGACAAACGGAATCGCTCTCGGACGCGCGGCCGCTTTCGCGATACTGGCGCTTACCGATCACGACGGGTCGCAGTTTGTAGAACAAAAAATCAACGTCGATTACATACCGAGCAACGATCCGGGAGTATGGCGGCAGGACCCGATCAGCCAACTACCACCCGCGCTAGGCTCAAAATGGGGCGCGGTCACGCCGCTTGTGATGCAATCCGGCAGTCAATTCAGAACTCCCGCGTTCCCAGCCCTGGGCAGTGCCGCATATGCGACTGCTTACAATGAAGTGAAGCGTCTTGGAGGCGATGGTGTCATTACGCCGACCGAGCGCACCGCGGCGCAGACTCAGATCGGGCTCTACTGGGCCTACGACGGAACACCAACTCTCTGCGCTCCGCCGAGGCTCTACAATCAAATCACCGTGCATATCGCGGATCAAATGGGGACAAACGATATTGATCTGGCTCGACTCCTCGCACTGGTTAATACGGCGATGAGCGACGCCGGCATCGCTATTTGGGAATCGAAATACTTCTACAAGATCTGGCGGCCGGTAGGCGGCGTTCGTGAGGCTGATCCCGGAACAGGTCCGACGGGAATTGGCGATAACAATGCAGCCACGACTTGCGATCCGACCTTTACACCTCTCGGGGCGCCGGCCAGCAACCTCGCGGGACCGAACTTCACTCCGCCGTTTCCCGCCTATCCGTCGGGACATGCGGGCTTTGGTGGCGCTCTCTTTGAGACGCTGCGCAAGTTCTACGGAACGGACAATATTGCCTTCACATTTGTGTCGGATGAATTTAACGGCGCGACCAGAGACAACAAAGGCAATATCCGCCCGCTTCTTCCGCGAAGCTTTACGACGTTGTCGCAGGCCGAAGAGGAGAACGGTCAGAGCAGAATCTATCTGGGTATCCACTGGTCTTTTGACAAGACTGAAGGTATCGCACAAGGACGAAAGGTCGCGGATTGGGTGTTCTCGCACGCGTTCCAGCCTGCGAATTGAACGCCTTGCCTGAGGTTTTCGGTTGATGCTTGGTTCATACGGGCGCGGGGGAGTGAAGCCCACTCACCGCGCTCGTTTTGCGTTATCAACTAATTGTGACCAGCCAACAACCCCGAAGGGGTTTCGTCCCAAAGCCCAGGGTTGCGGTACTCCGCTATCCTGGGTGACGGTGTCGTGCCGAGACTACCAATTCATTTGGCCCAACCCTGAAGGGGTTGCGGCCTGCCATCGCATCATCACCCACTGCCGCCGCATTCGTCGTTCATCTACCTCGCGAGCCACGCCGCAACCCCGTTGGGGTTGGTGCCACCTCGTTGCGTAGTCTCGGCACGACACCGTCACCCAGGGTAGCGGAGTACCGCAACCCTGGGCTTGGGGTCGCAACCACTTCGTGGTTGTAAATGTCCAAACTCCAGCGCCCGCTACGCGTGCTACCCCGCAGACGTACAGTCCGCGATACATCCGCCGAAGAACTTTTGGAACCAATGATGTGCAACCGGGTAATCTTAACTGATAAGGCGGTATCATTATTCCCGACAAAGACTGACATCCAAACGTTCAATACCGGAGGTGAGTGAGTGATTCTGACCAGCATTTCTTCATGCATGCTTTCGATGTGTCTTCTAATCGTATCGGTGATTGCACAGACTCCCGAGGCCGCAAAAGTGCCTGATACGCCGCAAGGCCGACTCGTCACCGCTTATGTCAAGGCGTTCAACTCCGGTGACGAGAAGGCGATGAGTGAGTTCATCACCAACAATGTCGCCGCGAGCGCGCTGCAGCAACGCCCGCTCGACAAGAGGCTGGAGGTCTATCGCGAGATGCGCGGCAATATTGGGACGCTCGACGTCAGACGCCTGGTGAGCGCGAAGGATGACGAAGTTGTCGTCATCGCGCGTACCAAGGAAGGCGAGTGGCGTGAGCTCGCCTTTATGCTCGAGCCAACTCCTCCGCACAAGCTTATGGGAATTCGTGTACAAGATGCTGATGCTCCCTCGACCGGTGGGATGGAAAAAGCGCCGGCCCCGGCCACGCCGGCGACAATGACCGAACCTGAGATGGTCGAGGCGCTTGATAAACAGCTAAGCCAGGTGGTGGGGGCCGATGAGTTTTCGGGAACGGTGCTCGTCGCTAAGAAGGACAGCGTGGTGTTTCAAAAGGCCTACGGGCTTGCGAGCAAAGAATACAACGTGCCCAACCGAGTCGATACCAAGTTCAATCTCGGATCGATCAACAAGACCTTCACTCAGGTCGCGATTGGACAACTCGCAGAGCAGGGGAAACTCTCGTTTGATGACCGGCTCGGAAAGCACCTGCCTGATTATCCTAATCACGACGCGGCCGCGAAAGTCACGATCCGCCAGTTGCTCGAGATGAAGTCCGGGATAGGCGACTTCTTTGGGCCTGAGTTTGAAGCCATCCCAAAGCACCGCCTCCGAACTTTGAAAGATTTCCTGCCATTGTTTGCAAACAAGCCCCTGCAGTTCGAACCGGGAACAAAGCAGCAATACTCGAACGGCGGTTACATTGTCCTGGGCGCCATCATCGAGAAAGTTTCCGGCCAGGACTATTACGACTACGTAAGGGAACACATCTTCAAGGTCGCGGGAATGAACAATACCGACTGGTACGAAGCGGATGTGATGACGCCTAATCTGGCGAGCGGATACACCCGTGAAGGAATGGCGGATCGAGCGAAGGATCTTCGAAAGAACAACCTGTACACTCGTCCGGCGAAGGGCAGTCCCGCGGGCGGAGGTTATTCCACGGCAGACGACCTGCTCAAATATGCGGCTGCGTTGCGCGATGGCCGGCTGAGCCTTCCTAATTTCAGGCAGCCCGCATCACCCGATCAAAAAGGATCGAGCGCCGCGAAGCAACCGCACTTTGCCGGCCTGGGGATCGCGGGTGGCGCGCCGGGAATCAATGCCGTGTTAGAAGCGAACGAAGCAACGGGCTACACCGTCATTGTGATGTCGAACTACGATCCACCGAGCGCTGAAAAAGTGGCTAAACAAATTCGCGCCTGGATCAGCCAGATAAAGAAGTGAGATATCGGAACTCGGAATGACTTGCTTTGATCCGTCATCCGATCATGGTGTTACATAATGAAATCGTTTATGTCTGTGTCCCAGGGATCGCCGGCTGCGTTCCTGACATGTCCATAGGCTTCCATGCCGTCGCGAAACTTCTTCAAAAGATCAGCGACCCTCTTCATAAAACATACCGCTCCTTCGATGAGAACCTCTCGGGTTTCCTCATAAAAGATCAATGCTTCCGGCGTGCGTGGATGTGCCAATCCCTCTTTGTAACTTAAGATCTCTTTTTATCAGTACCCATTCCTTCAACTCAGTCAAAGGATAACCTTCTACCGCATGGACACGAGCAAACACATCGAACGCCCACTGGATTTTATTGAGCAAATGGCTTCGGTCGATTTCCATTTTCGGCTCTGGTCCGGTGTAGTTTCTTCGGTCATATCGGACTCCTTTGTCAGGCGGCGTCCGATTACAGTCACCGTTTGTTAGAAGCGCTCGCAGGATTTACCTTTGCCAAGCAAAGACGAACCACAAGCACCACGGTCATTGCGCCCGCCTGAATCACCCGAATTGAGTGCCGCACAGCGTGTCCGTCATTTGGCAACCAATGAAAGATTCATGGATGTCCTGCCCATATCGTCGGTGGAAAGGGAAAGTGTGCTCTCGGAAAGTAACAGTCTCTGGGCACCCGTTTGAGACAAAACTGCCAGCGGACTCGAAAACATGTTGTCAGCGAGCGCGAGCCCATCAAGAACATCTTGAACGTCGAGGCCGGAGTTTTTCACTTTCGAAAGAGCATCTACTGCATTCTTGATCGCCGCTGTCGATGCGCGACTTCCAATCTTCTTATTGAAATCACGCAATGACTCAGACGGCTCGCCAGCAGCGGCGTTGAGGATATGGAGCAGAAGATCCTCTTGATTTGGGTGCGCCAGGTTGAAAGTATAGACTTGGCTCAACCCTTTGTTCTGAGCCTCCTGAAAAATCCGCAGTGTGCCTTTCAGAGATCCGTCACTGTAGCGGACTATGAATTCCGCGGCCAGAACTGCTTTTCCGTCCGGCGTTCGGCCAAATTTCATCGAGCTGCTTGTCAGATCAAAGAAAGGACGTTTGTCAATTGTCGCCTCAAGGTCGCTCACGAATACCTTCAATCCTGTGGCGATGTTTCTTAGGACTGTCACGTCGTTGGCATTCAAGCCTGCCTTCTTCACGATTTCCGGTCTCTCCATGGCTGAGGCAAGAGCATTGCTCGTCCGCCGCATCGTTTCAAATGCGCGCGGGTCTTTCTTCATGAATGAGGTGAAATCGGACGTGTTTGAAAAATTGGTTCCGAAGTAAAAATTCAGTAAGCGTATGCCGGCACCTTCGTTCGCGCGGTTCTTTAAGTTTACAGCCATGCCGGGAACGACCTTCCCGGCGCCGTCTTCGATTCCTTCGAAATCGCCGATATGGTAGCCGTTTCTAGCCAGAACGGCGAGCGACGAGCGCAATGCGGAATCGGGATTCGATGCCGAGAAGCTCAATGAAACCTTGCTCAACGAGAGATCTATCTTTCCATTTGCCATCTCGTCGAAGAATGCGGCGCCTAACACCTCGCCCATCGTCTTGCTGAGAGTCACTGGCTCCGCCTTCTGCGACACGACGGCGATTGAGGACCCGCTCAAGCGGGCTATCGCCTCTCTATCCTGCCGTGAAGCAGCGTATCGACTTATCTCGGAACGATCAACCTGCGCAATCCCTGGTAGCACAGACCAAGTGACGATAACCGTCAAGCTGATGAGATGCTTAATCACTGAAGTCTCATATTCCATAATTACCTCCAATATCTTGAATGTTCCATCGCCACATCGTTTGTTAGCGATCGCCGTACGCCAGGCATCACCTGCGCCTTGGTGCCGCGAATGATGACAGGATCGCTATTGGGACGTCGGGGCATGCCGTTGTTTAGGCGCGCGTAACTCTTCAGGATTTTCCATTTGCCATATTCCATTTTTCATTTTCCATTTAATCACGAGTCATTGGCGCGAGCTGTTTTGAGTGATGACGTGAAAAGCCGGCAGAGTTCTCCTCGATGATCCCTGCCCGCAGTCCGGCGTTCAGAATCTCGCTGCGTCCGATCATGCGAAGCCAACGGGGTTGCGGCCAATCTTGCGCGCCCCAACTTTAGCGGATGGCCTTCGACGTGTAGCACTGCCGCAACCCGTCGGGGTTGCCGGATCGTCGCCGTCTTACCCAAGGTAGCTGAGTACAGCAACCTTGGGCTTTGGGTCTCAACCACTTCGTGGTGGTTGCACAGAGAAAACCTTTGTGGGGACCTTCGTGTCTTAGTGCCTTAGTGGCGACACTCTTCTCAACACCCTACTATCCCGCCACCCGCCGATGACAAATAATAAGTTACCCCGGGCGGGTCATCATTTAATAATGTTATGTACTTCACTGACCTCAGGCTCTCCTGCTTCAATCCCTAATTCCTGTAGTATCGGCATCAGCGTCTTGCCAAACTCATCGAAGGTCGCCTGTGATTCCCAGACGTCCACGACTCCAAGCTCATCCGCGCTTCCGTAACAGACGTGGTAGAGCCTCCCTCGAGGAGTCCCTGCGCCGGCCTGTTCCAGCCGCTTGATGCACTCGTCATACTTAGCCGCGCTCATTGATTTTGGCGTGAATCTAACTGCGATAGCCATAACATAGCCTCCCTTTGTTGTCGTTCAAGAAGAACTCATTCAAACTATTCGCCCTCACCCACTGGCTCCTGGCTGGCAGTAGCCAGTATCTTGTTCGTCGTGTCGTAGCTGAGCGGCTTTTCATTGCGCAGCAAATCGACAAGATACCCAGCGTGGTTGAGATCGAGATCATTTAACACCTCAAATCCACCGCCTTCGAAATGAATCGTCAGGAAAGTCTTGCCGTCTCCTATCCTGTGCCTGATGAAGTACCCGCTTACCGGTTTGACTGCCATGAGTCACCTCCTGTTTTTTTACTCGAACCAATGTTAAGTCCGCATCCACTCGTATGCCTCTCCTTCGGATCGAACCATGCGAATAATATGGTGTGAACGATGCTCGTAAGCAAGTTCGCTGAACCGCTCCCCGTAGGCTTCAGGGTTTGGCACCACAATCGCCACGCGCAGGTTGTAGTTAATGAACTTCTGGAATAGCTCACCCAATAATCCCGTACGAAGGTCGAAGAACTCCGCTGCTAAGTCACGCTCGGTGAGGATGAGCCCCTGAGTTCCGAGACAGGCGCCAAGCGCGGCGGAAATATCGCCTGAAGTTTGGATGGAGATACCTGAATTGGAAGCGACGACGATTCTGCGTTCGTTCTCCATATTTCTTCAATCATTCAAACTGTCACTTCTTCACCGCAGCAAGCACGTCTTGAATCGCCTTGATGACTAGCTCCGGTTGCTCGAGTTGGACGTGATGACCGCTCCTGTCGGCGATGATCAGTTTGCCGTTGCGCGACATCGCCGCGACGGACGTATGATCGCGGCGGTGTTCCGCTTCGAGCGCTTTTCCGTCGGGACCGTTTTCTTCGGCGAGCCCGCGAGTAAGCACGACCAAAGGCATGTCTCCGAGCGGGTATTGGCTCTTCGCTCGCTCGGCGCGCAAGCCTGCCAGCTCTTCATTCTCGAAAGGGTTTACGGCGGCAGCGACGTGGCCCAATTGGCCTAGCGCCCAGGTGCGCATCCGCTGCGCGTCGGCCGGCAGTTTATTGCGTGGCGGCTCATTGGCGCGAGCGGCGGCTTCCGGTAAGCCCGCTTTCATCTGTGTTAGAGCGCCCGGCGGAATGTCGGTCACGCGCAGGGGATTCGCCGTCTTCACCGCGGGAACCGCCCGCCCGGTTGCGAGGTCCGATGAATGCACAAGCTTGCCGTCGCCTAACATCCGTAACGGATCGTCGGCGCCCGCCTCGACCAATACCATCCCGGCAACTTCGGTTGGATAGGTCGCGGCATAGAGACGAACCAGCCACCCGCCATAGGAATGGCCGACGAGCACCAGCGGCGGCTTGACGCCGGCTTTATCCAGCAGCGTATGCAGTTCGTAGACGAGCTGATGCATTGTTCGCGGGTGCGGGCCGAGCTCGCTCCACCCATCGCCCGCGCGGTCGTACGAGCAGACGCGAGCGAATTTGGCGACGCCCGGCTGAACGAGGCTCCACTCGACGGAGAAGTCGCCGCTGCCGGCTTCAAGGATGACTGTCGGCTGTGAAGCGCGCGCGTCGCTGGTGCAGTTGAGATGAAGGCGCCAGCCTCCTACGTCAATTAGTTTGCCGGGCGGAGGAAAGGGAGGTTGAGTGGATTCGGTGGGAGCCTGCGCGAATGATGCGCGAAGTGAGATGAACAGCACAAACGCGGCCAGCCCAAGCGATAGAGATAGACTGATCTTAGTCGTCCACATCATCAAGGAACAACGTGCCGCTGATGCGTAGCTATTTGCCAGACGTTGCCACATGGGTCTTCTATCATTGCGCGGCGGTCGCCATAAGGTGTTTCGGTCGGCACTTCGAGCGACACGGCGCCCGCTTCGAGAGCGCGCTTGTATGTCGCATCGACATCATCGATATACAAATAAAGAAACGCGGGCATCGCCTCGCGTGGACCTACGCCGCTCACCATCACGATCGAGTCGCCGATTCTGATTACGGACGGTTTCTCGGTGAGATAGTCTCCGGTCGCGTCGAAGGCTTGCGTGAGAAACTCGACCAGCCTCGCGGTGTCACGAACCACGAGCCTGGGTGTCACGCTGTGCCAACCGTCAGGGATCGATTTGTTCACTGGATCTTTGCCTTCCATTATGCGAGCGGCGACGATTGGGGTTCTTGGCAATCAATGATCCGTGCGACAGTCGACCGCAGAATCGCTGTTCATATTACTCTTTTGATGTGCCCTACGCCACAACGTTGGGTAGTGGGGTGATAGTGTGTTGCTCGCTCACATTCGCGTTTCTCCTCTGCGTCCTCGGCGTCCTCTGCGGTTGATTCCGAGCCACTGAGCAGGAAAAACCGCAGAGGACGCGCGGACGCCGAGGGCTGCTTTGCCGGCATCAGAAGATCACTCGGAGAGGAAACCCTGAAACTCCAAAACCGCATCACGCCGCAAAAAAGGATTGATCTCTTTGCGTTTCACAGGCCCGTGATGATTGACGGTGAACCGAAGCAAACGGGCACAAAACTCAATTGCAAACTGGTGATTCTCCTTTGAGACGGCGATGAACGTCGCGCAGTCCGTCTTACCGCCGGAAGCCCTTCGGAGCAAGCTCTTTAGGCTTGGATCAAACCCCATAGCATTCCCGGAGCATTGAAAGATTCCCGCTTCTTCCGTGCATGGCGTGTTGGAGGTCGGGTTCGTCGTGTCGCGCCCGGCCCTGAAGTTCCAGGAACTCTCAAACCCACCGAGCACGCGCAAGACTTCCAACATCACAGCCTTACGTTGAAGAAGATCGGAGTAAGGGCCGAGTTCCGGCGCGACGTTCGAGTAGACGTCATGGTTGTCGTTTCGCTCGAAAATCTCATCCGGAGCCTGCTTTGCCCAGTCGATCAATTGATTGAGAAAGGAATCCGGCGCAACACCGCGATTGAAGACCTTCTTTTTGCAAGCGACAAACTTTCTGGCCATAGTTGAAGTTTCCTCCTCTCTCTCTCTTCAAAAGCTTATGTCAGAATCGAGGGAGTATTACATTTCTCAGTGCGGGGAATCGAGCGTTCCGCCCGGCAACCCCGTAGGGGTGCGATGTTTGTAGTTACGGACGCCGACGCAGACTTCGTAGCTCCGTTAGGAGCGGCATAGAGTTGAGCGCGGGAACATTTCACCCTACGGGGTTGGCAACGTAGGTAACGCGCCACTATAAACATTCGGGGTTCCAGGACTTCTCAGGACACTTCTTCCGGCGAAGAGTCGCGGACGGTTCCCGGCTCAAGTCCCGCCTTTAATCACACCCGGTAAGAGCAGCCCGTTGCTTCGCAAGCTCGGCCCTGAAAGCCTGCTCTCTTTCTGCAACGTAATTCTTATAGCCTTCGGGATCGATGAAAGCTGCCGGTCCGCTCTCTTTTATCCGCGAGTATTTCGTTTCCAAATCGAAATAGGCGCCGTGCGCGCCGAGAAAAATGTCGCACCGCAGCGACTTCAACTCCCGGAACATCCGTTCATAGTCAGCCGCAATCTCCGGATAGCGAGCGTTGTTGACGAGCTGATAGCCGGGATTCACGTTAGGGCTGCCCACGATCACAGCGTCGTAGGTTTTGCCGGCCTCCTGCACCTTCATCGTCCACATAGTGCAACCTTTCGTATGCCCGGGAGTGAGATGCGCTACAAGCACAGCGCCGCCCAACTTCACCTCGTCACCGGCGTGCAGCACTCGATCGACCTTCGTCGGCGTATAGAGTGATGTCGCCACGTTTCCATACTGAAAGTCGGTCTTGCCGCCCGATTCAACGACGCCCACGTCGGCGTCCATCACCATGTACTTCGCGCCTGTCTGCGCTTTGATCATGGCGCTGCCTGCGTCGTGGTCCCAGTGCGCGTGACTGATCAAGAGGATCTTGATGTCGGTGAATTTGAATCCGAGCTTCTCGACACTCGCGCGAATGAGCGGAACGTTCGCCTCTAAATCGCTGTTGATGAGGATATGCCCTTGCGGGGTGGTGACCAGGTAATTCGCGAGACCTTTGCTGCCAACGTAATAAAGATTCCCTGCGATTCGGAACGGCGGAAACGGTTCGGTCCAATCGCCGATTGACTGCGCCTTCAGCTTGCCGTGTTCCGTGATCCCAACAAACGCGCCCGCCAGAATTATCCATAGACAGAGCCACTTGTTTCGCATGTCGAGCGACCTCCGGTAGAACTACATCTGTCCTAATAGCTTTTCGTAGAGGGCTTTCTGTTCCGTCAGCCATTTCTGAAGCCCTTCACCCTTCGATGCCCGCTCCGCCTCGTATCGTTTCAAACCGGAAAGCATCGGCTCCTTCATGCGTCTCAGGCTATCGTTCAAACGCATCCTTATTATTTCTGCCCCGCAGGTTGGCGGTAGAGGAGCCATCATCACTGCCAATGCGTAACCGGCCTCGTTATCTTGCTCACTAAGCGCTGAAACCTCTTGCCTCAACTGCGCGATTACTTTGGACTCGTCTTGTTCGGGGCTTTCCAGGGCCCTCTTCAAAAGGGGAATGATTTGCGTCATCTGGATCTGGCTGCCTCGCCTGTACGGGAAGGAGGTGACTGCCGCATCACCATCGCCTTCAAAGGTCCAGTCCTTAAACGCGACGCCGCCGATCACGATTGTCGGCTGTTCCGGCCGCTCCGTGGTGGTCAGCCACGGGAGCCTGAAACCAGATCCACCGACCGCGGCGTCTACGCGATGTACTTGGCCAACTGGAATCAGCGGTTCCAGAGGCCCTTTTCCGTCGATGTAAGTCCTTCCAGAATCTCCCTGCCTGGCGAGCGTGTAGACGCTCAAGCCCACGATGTCTTTCGAGGAGATGTTTTTTACGTCGAGCACCCATCCATCTTTGGTCACTTGAATGTTCACGACCTCGATGGCTTCGGTCTTGATCTCTATCGGGGGAAGGCTGGAGCCTGGCGAGTTAGATTGGACCTGCATTGCAAAGGCGATTGATGGGTTCTGACTTGCAATGGCGGAGACAAAAAGAAGGATCGCAGGACAAACGATAGGTGAGGATAATCTGCGTAAGAACATGAGCCTCTCCTTTGTTGTTTCTCAATAACTACCGGGTTCCATTTCGCTAGCGCAAGAATCCGTGTGAATCGGTAGTGGGGTGATAGTGTGTTGCTCGCTCACATTCGCGTTTCTCCTCTCGGTCCTCTGCGTCCTCTGCGGTTGATTCCGAGCCACTGAGCAGGAAAAACCGCGGAGGACGCCGGGGACGCAGAGGACTGCTTCCTGGCAACACGCTAATACCCCACTACCTGTGGGTTTGCACGGGTGCTGCGTCTTCATGAAAGCCTCGTCGATTTCGCTTATGATTCCTTTTCCTCAGGGGGACATTCAAATCCTTCTTTTTTCCAATCAAGAAAATCCTCCTTGGTCCGTTCGACCATAGTCCTTGCCGCATCGACAAGCCATCCTGACGACGCGGCATTACTCGATCGTTCCTTTACTTGTGTCAGTACATCATTGGATTGATCGCATGAGTGGGAATGGACGTTGGCTATCTCCTTGCCCATTGAATGGAGAAGTTTTTTTGTGAGCTCTTCCTCTTTGCTTGCTTCCAGCTTGAGATGCTTGACTTCAACCTTGAACGCATCGGGCCCGAGCCTGCGCACGACCCAGCTATCCACTATCTTCAGCCACGGATCGGGAGACCGGACGGCATCAACGAGGATGGTTGGATAGTAGATGCTCCTCGCGGATAGTGCGGATGAAGACGATGCGTCCAGCGATTGATTCGCCCAGAGCCAGGCTGAAGGCGCCAGCGCTTTAGCCTCTCGAACAATGATTCCTCCCTGCCAATCGTCCGCAACCGCGGTGAATCGCTGCCGGCCCAGGCTGCCCAAACCGGCTTCACGATGCCCGACGTGGTAATCGGGAGTTGGCTTGGGAAAGCCGGCATCCAATGCGGCTCGCGCGTCCGGCGGAGCTTCGATCCTAGCGAGATCTCGATACTTCTCATGAAACTTCTTGAACACATCATCCTTGTGCTTGCCATCTTTGTCCTTGCCATCTTTGTCCTTGCCATCTTTGTCCTTGCCATCTTTGTCCTTGCCGTCTTTGTCCTTGCCATCTTTGTCCCTGCCATCTTTGTCCTTGCCATCTTTGTCCTTGCCATCTATTTCTAAGGACTCGTCGTCAACCAGTTTTCTAATCACGATATTTCGCAGCCAACCATGATCCTCAGCCAAAACAAAAGGTTTGGGGTCTTTTAGTCCTTCGATGTATCCGTCCAGGATTGCCTCGCACGCTTCTTCGAAATTCAAGCGCAACCTATTAGAGTCATCTTTAGAGGTGTCTTTAGAGCCATCTTTAGAGCCATCTTTCAAAGCAAAGAATGCGCTGGTGGCCAGGCGAACCAGGTCGTTCGTGTAAGGCAGATAACACGCCTCATCAAAGTCATTCACTCCCCAGCTCAGCCGTCCTTCAGCGTCTCGCCACGTCCCGAAGTTTTCTATATGCAGGTCGCCAACGCCTAAGACTTTTAGTGCCGTGCATAATGCCGGACAGTGTTTCGAAAATGAATGCGCCCAGCAGTAAAACGTTGCTCGAAGGAACATAAACTCGCTGCATGCCATCTTGTTGTGCTTGGTCTTAAGCTCCGCTTCATCGACTTTGGTCACGGAGCGCAACCATTCTTCGTATTCCGCGGTCATCTCTTTGATACTCATTCTTCCTCTTCCTCAACCTGATGCTACTTGCCGACGCGATCATCTGTCACGGCGTCAATAAATAGTTCAGTCGTCTTTGCCAGGAAGACTCAACCGCCGATGTGCGCTGCCTTCCGTGCGCCCATCTGCCCGGATCAGCGAAACGCAGTCGGCGCAAATCAGCGGTTCCTTCTTCTCTATTGACGCATCTCTAATCGTTACGTCTCTATTCACGCATCCAGGCTTCGGATACTGCTCGGCCCTTGGCGATGTCGTCTACGACGAGGATGAGTTGGTGATCGTGGTCGCTGTAAAGGACCTCGATGTTGACGCCCGTCTCGGCCATCCTTCGAGAGATCTTGCCGAGCTGACCTGGTTCAGTTTGGTTCAATCGCAGGACGACGACGTCGCGTACTTCCAGAACGTGAATGCCCGCCGCTTCGAGCGCTTTGCGAGCGGCCTCTCCATCCTCGAAGAGAAAGTGAGCGCCCTGACCGTTGACTACGAAGGCGCCACCACCTTCGACGCTCACCCCGGCGCGGCCCAACGCCTCGCCCATCTCGGCCAGCGCGCCGGGTCGATTAGCCAGCGCAATCGCCAGATCTACGAGCGGAGGAGTCACGCTATCTGGAATCGATTTGGTCCTCGGTGATTGATCTCTTGCGCAATGCTCTAGCGAACCTGGTCGAGCGGATGATCTCAACCGTCGCCGCATTGGAGCCCACTCGATGAAACGAAAGTACCTGTCGCGCTGAGTCAAATGCAACCGCTAGTTTAAACGAAGAGCGACGGACAGATTCGAACGATTGAGGTATGACTCGAGATCGCCGGAAGAGCGGTACGCATCGGGCTTGTATTTACGGGTGCTGCGAGGCGCTAAGATCGAAATGTCAACAAACTCAAGCCTGGCCCCTCCCCACAGTTTACTTTTAGCGTGATAGGCTGAATCGCCGAGTTCGGCAGTCCCCTCGCCGCACTGCATGACGTTCGCCCCAGCATTCAACCACAAGCAACCACAATCACTGCACGCCAGACCGTTTCCATGCCATTCAAGTGACCGAGATCTCACAGGAACTACCGCAGGTCAACCTTAGCGATAGCATTCTTCTCCTAAAGTTTTTGTTTGGTGCACGAGTTTGAATGCGTTTCCATTTAGTACAAACTCCTGACGCACGCAGTTATTCTTAGGAGGATCGAAGGTCCTGCCGTTCTCGTCCATGCTTTCAATCCAACGGGCCTTCATGAGTTTGCTATTGGGAAGGTAGTCCAATGACAGACTATGATTTTTTTCCCCTCCCAATGGGAAACCGAAAATTCTTCCGGACTTTACATCCACCAAAAAACCGAATGAGCAACCAGTGCCGCATCCAAATGTCACAATTGCGTAATGGCCAGCAAAATTCACACCCTGCCTTATCCCATCACGAATTTGCGTCCTAAATCTTAGGGAACCTGGCTTGCTCTGAAAATTCGGCTTTGCAGGAGATCCCTCATAAATAGGTACTGGATACTGTTCAAATGAGTTCGCACTCGTTCGAGGTTGGGACGTTGGTTTTTTGGTCCGTTGTGCATACGCTGTACAAGGAACTGCAAGTGTAAGGAATAATGCTGCCATTCGCGTGAGTCTCATATTTTCTCCCTCCCAAAAGTAGATGAGCGGCGGAACGTGAATTCGCCGGGAAACTGGATATTCCTATCCAGCAGATTCCTTCCTCATGGCCAATCACACCTTGAGGTAACATTGACGCGTGTCGTCTGATCGTTGAATTGGTTGTCCTTTTCCCTAGAAAGGGGTCAGGCTTCACATTGTTGACATTTGAATTGCGTGTCGCGGGCGCCGCGAAGCTCTGGGACCGAAAGGTCAACAAACTCAAGCCTGACCCCTTTCCAGCGGTTTCTTTTGCAAACGGCTTCCACTGGATGCGGTTGGTAGGCGTCTCAGTAGGGCAGCTAGACTCCTATTGGCTACCATCTTCTACGGCGGATAACAACATAAATCTGGTATTCCTTAAGGCCAGTCTGTGGCTTTGTGCGTATAATGCTGACGAGCTTGAAATGCAAATTCCATTCAGATATCTCGTTAAAGTTGTTACTCACTTCGACCTTTTCATACTTCTTGCCAGGATTCACTTCATTCCTTTTGATGATTACATTTTCTAAATGATCGTTATGCACATCGCCTATTTGGAACGTAAGTCTTAACTCCTCCCACTGCACATCGTATTCGCAACCACGAAAATCGCTATCATATTCAAACTCGAATTCATGGCGTTTGTATAAGAGAGCATGGCGGATTGTTTTAGACAATAGACTAAGTAGAAATAGCACCAAAGCGGTTAATAAAGAAGTAACTACTTTTGAACCTATTTGCCAAGCAGCATCGGTTGGGACGATTTGGTTTTGAAGACTCATGATCCGATCTCCTTACATACGGTAGACGCCTCACTGGATATGGATAAAAACTTAGATGGGGGTCAGGCTTCACATTGTTGGCATTTGAATTCAAGTGCGCAGTTTCGAGCTGAGCCTGACCCCTCCTCCGAGTTTCCAGCGGACATTACCTGTTAGACGCGGTCTCAGTTAGGAAAGACCCGCCTTCGGGACTGAGCTTTAGTTTCTTATCGCTCCAACGAACTCCCTCGCCTCCATGTTAATCCCGGTCCCACTGCAGTGACCACACCTTCCGCCTCCATTGCAGGCAGAGCACGTATACCCTCCTCCGGTCGTCCCAGTGCCCCCGCAAACATGACAAATACCCTTCCCATCGCAGTAATAACATTTTTGCCCCGCTGTGGGGGAATACGCCAATACTCACTCACGGGTGACGTTTCGACGGTTCATTTCCATCCTCCTTTTTAGTCCAATGACTTCCACGGATTGACCCGCTCTGCAAAACAGATTACTTATGCGGCGCTGTTCTCCCCCGTGCAACGGGTTTGATCGCAACCTTATACTCGCTCGCCCAACTGCCTTGCTGGTTGATGTTTTTTACATTGAAAAAGTTCTGCAAGGCGATTGCCACCTGAAATGAAAAATCCGTCGAGTACGTTTGAGGGTTCATTGACGTAGCGCACTCGATATTCTGGAACCACTGCATCCACGCGTCCGTGCCTCCCTGGGCTGGGGGCAACAAGCCTCCGTCCGGAGACGCGCCGTCAGGAATAAGCGAAGTCGCCTGCGGATATTGCGCGGTGATGTGACACGACATGCACGAGACCGTGTTCAAGTCTGCCGGGCCGTTCAACCGCCCATTCCAGCCAAGATGTTGCGGAGGCAGCATCTTGTTGTCGATAAAAATCACGCTCTCCTTGAGGTCCTTGTTCACGATGGTCTTAGTAGGCGGGAAAGGGTTCGTCTTGTTTACCCTGTTATCGGGATCATTGCCCCACGTGAGTCCAACGGGAACGAGGTTCATGAATTTGTTCTTGTTATTTACCTTGCCGTTATAGCAAAAGGTCCCAAATACCCAACCGGTTCCCAGCGGGTTCGACGGACTTCGGTCCGCCCGCGGATCGCGCACGGCAATGTCCATCTGCAACAAGTTCACCGTGCCTACGTAGCGTGTCGGAGAATTCCAGAAGTTTTGGGTAATGTAGGCCTTCCATTGCAGAGGGTTCTCGAGGTACTCGACTTTATCAATCCCTTGCGGCGCGTCGGTGAACAACAATTTCGCGAAGACTGTTCCGGTTGGAAAGCCGCCATCGGGATAGCGTTTGTCCAGGACTCTGGGATCTGGATTCTTGGGGTCCTTCCACATCCTGCCCATCGCGTAACCGGCCATATCGTTCACCAGAGTGATTGCATAGACGGAGTAATCGCCCTCGATTCCCAAAAGGTTCGGCCCCAACTGGCCCGCAGAAACCGGCGCCTCCTTGATGAGGCCGTGAAAGCCTTCGGTTCCGCCGTTCGGAGGATAAGCGCCCGCGCCGGCCGCCGTCGGGTGCAGCCAGGGAATGTGATACCACTCACGAATCTTGTTCTTGTACGGATCCCAATCCGGCAGATTCCCTTCAAAGGAATATTCACGAACCGCCTCGATATACTTCAAAGGTTCTTTCTTATAATCGATGTTAAGAAAGGCCGGTAGAGTTTTTGGTTTTTCGGTGGGGAAGTTCGCTTTCAAACGAAAGATCGGCTGGTCGGAATACATCGTGACGTAGTCCGAGGAACTCACCATGAATCCAAAATCCGGAAAGCCGTTCTTTTCGAAGTTTTGTTTGTGGACTTCCTGCGCCGACACCGCACGGTTCCCAGCGCCCGAATAAATCAAAAGCGCCGACAGGACGTAGCCGACAAGAGCTAACAGGGCAAGATGCTTTTTCATGTGCATTCCTCCATTTGTGTTTGTCTCGATCTTTCGCGGTGCCTTAATTTGGAGTGCGGCGGCAAGGTACTCCGCGACGCCGCTTTCCGTTCGCAATAGATTCAATCACTAGCCAAAGCGGCGTCGCGGAGTACCTTGCCGCCGCGCTCCAAATTAAGGCACCGCCCTATTTTTCGGTTGTAAGCATTCCTGGCGAATTATCTTTTGCCTTTCGCCGCGGATGAGCCGTTACCCAGATGATCCTCTGTGACTTCACAAGCCCGCCGCACTTCCTGAACCGTTGCCGGCGCGTCGAAGCGAAAGAGCGGGGCGAGTCCGCGCTCGATCCTCGAGGCTCGGATGGCTGATTTGACTGCGAAGAAAACGCTGTTTGCGAGCACCAGCGGCGGCTCGCCTACTTCTTTTGCGGAGAAGATCTCGTTCGGATCTTCGGGGATATTCTCCACTTCATTCCTGGGGAAAAGGTACGTGTTCATTCTCAGTGGAATGGTGGTGATCGCAGGGATCTTGTAGGTCCAGGTGTTCGTGGTATTGAGCCGGCCCGAATCATCGCCGTCGTGTTGGTACACCAGCTTCTCGGTGAAGAGGTAGCCAACGCCCTGGACGAATGCTCCCTCTACCTGCCCAATGTCGAGTGCGGGGTTCATGCTCCAACCCATGTCGTAGATGATGTCGGAGCTGATGACCTTAACCTCGCCGGTGAGCACGTCGACCTCCGCCACCGAGCACGCCGCGGAATACGTAAAGCCAACGAAGGAATCCACGCCGCCACTCAGTTGGCCCTTCTTGAGCGGGACTCGGTCGATGCCGGGAATGTCCGGCTCGTCGGACTCCTCTTTGAACGTCATCGCCGGCACCGGGACCTCACCTCCTCGGATCTTCGCGGTGTAGGAGGCGACGAGGTTGACTCGTTTTTGGTATGCCAACTGGACCAGGAACTGCCAGATTATACCCGGGGGCCGGTGAGGGGGCGTCACCTTCGCGGCCCAGCCGCCCTGAGCTGCGGTGTAATTCCAGAAGTCGATGCCTTGCTCTTTGCACCAATCGTTTCCCATGTCCTTCAGCACCTCGTAGCCGAACTCCATCAGCCGCGCCCGCAGCTCCTGGCACGTCTGCTTCACTGCCTCGCAAGAATAGGGCGTGCCGGTTGACCCGCCGGTGCTTGTCGGATTCGGCGTGACGCCGGTCCTTACGTTGTCGATGAAGATCATCTCCATCGGCACGCCGAGCACATACGCGGCAACCTGCTGCGCCTGCGTGTTGAGGCCTTGCCCCATCTCCACGCCGCTCTGATGGATGACGATCGTACCGTCCGCCTGATTGACGACGACGATCGCGGCAGACTGCTCGAGCTGAAGCAGATTGTAGCCCGAGCCGTACTTGACCGGAATAATGGAGACGCCTCGCTTGCGCCACTTGTTTTCCTTATTGAATTTGTCGACTTCCTTACATTTCTCTTCGAACTTGGAGACCTCCTTCACATAATCCCAGACCTGCTTCATGTAGCAGTAGGAGAGTGCCTGGCCGAACGGCGTGACGTCGCCACGCTCGTAGAGATTCTTCTCGCGCAAGTCTTCGGGCCGCATATCGAGAGCGACCGCTGCGTCGTCGATCGCGTTTTCGACGATGTTCTTGCCTTGAACGTCGCCGAACGCGCGCATCGCCGTGCTCGGCGCGGTGTTCGTACGGCACACGTCGATCTGAGTCTGGAAGTTCGCGACGCGGTACGCGTTGTCCGTCCGCAACTGGATGCAATTGGAGACGATGAACGAGCAGTCGTAGAACGCTCCGCCCTCACCCCACATCCTTGAATAGAAGCCATGGATGATGCCCCTGTCTTCCTTTCGAGTAGCGCCGGTATCGACTGCGATTTGGTATTGGCCGTAGTAGGCGTGGCGCTTGCCGATCATCGCGGTGTCCTCGTCGCGCGGAACGGCGACGCGCACCGGACGCTTGATGGCTTTCGCGGCGACGGCAGTCGGGCCGACGACGAAACGCGCCTGTTCGGTCTTGCCCCCGAAGCCTCCACCCACGGGAGCCACATCTACTTCCACCTGGTGGTATTGCAGGCCAAGCGCCATCGCCGTCGTCTGGTGCATCTCCATCGGGCTCTGCGTTGAAGGCCGCACGGTGATCCGGCCATCGTCGTGAGGAATTGCGATACACGCTTGCGTCTCCATGTAGAAGTGCGCCTGTCCGCCGTTGAGCTGCGAGGACTCGACCACGACGCACGGAGCCGAACCCACGGTCGCATCGCGCGTACGGATGTCCTGGTCAGCCGGCTCTTTTTTCGCAACCCAGTCGAACTGGCTGCCGGGCCGAATGATTTTCCAGATGTGCGAAACCCAGGGAGCCGACGTGGGCACATCCGGGAAAACGCTGCCCAACTTGACCGCGTCGAGGAGATTCACGATTGGTTTGCTCCACTTGCCAATCCACGGTTTGCCCGGCTTCGTGTACGCGACGCAATGCGCCGAAACGTAATCCGCAATCGCGATCGCCTCCTGTTCGCTCGCGGCGAGCACGATCGCGATCGACTGTCCGACATAACTGACCATGTCCACCGCGAAAAGGGGTTGGTCCAGAGCCATGCCCTGCAGATTGATACCTCCGTTCTTGATGTTCTCGTGCGTGATGATGTCGATGAAGGAAGGAGAGTAGCTCTTCAGATGCTTGCGCAGAGCCAACGCCGGAACTCCCTTATCGTTGCCCGGAATCACAAAGCGGAAGTTGGCGAGCGCACGGCGGCTCTGCACGAACGCGCCGTTCACGGTAAGCGGAGGCACCGCGAGTTCCTGCGTATAGTGGAGCTGACCCGACGTCTGATACATCGCACCGGTCTTCATGTAGGGTTGCGCGACGGGCGCCTTGAAGTCCTGCGGTTGGTATTTCTGAATGCCTGTGCTCTCCGGCCAGTTGCCCCACATGTCCTCGCCGATGGACTTCACATTAGCAGGCACCGCGACACCCTTGCCCACCAGCGCGTTGACGATCGCCTTGTAGAAGAAGGAAACGGCGAGCTGCGTTCGGTATGCCGCGGTGAAGCCGTCCTCCGGCACTTCCTTCATTCGCTTAGCCCAAAAACTCAGTTCGCTCTCGACTTCACTGGCGAGGATCTTCGAGAGCGCGGGGACGCTTGCGAGCGTCAGTTCCTTTCCGGCCATCGCAGCCTCGGTCTTGCTCGCGTGCCACGGGTAGGGCGCGATTCCTCCGAACACGAGTGCGGCGGTATCGACGGTGAGCTTGTCGACGAACGTAAAACGCGTGGTCGCGTTGACGATACTATGCGAGTTGACTTCGCGGAGAGCGACCTTCTGCGCGAACACTGCGTCCTTCGGGTCGCCCAACGGCAAAGCGTATGAGGCAAGCACGATACGGTCGGCGAGCGCCGGGTCATTGAGCACCGCCGCGACTAGCTCGCCGGCGGTCGCTGTGCGCTTGTCGAATGCGCCGCCGTCCTCGAGCACAAGATAAGTAAGCTTTGCCTCAACTGCGACCAGGGCGGTGAACAAATCCGATGGGAACGGTTCGCCGGTGCCCGCGGGGATGTGCTTCAGGACGAGCATCGTGTTGCCGCCAAGCGACGCGGCGTTGCGGACTATGCGGCCGGCTGTGCGGCGCGCCATAAGGTCAAGCGCATCAAGCGTCGTCGTCTCGGGACCCCGTTTCTTCCGTGTGGCGATCAGGTCGATGAGCTCGCTGTAGCTCGTGCCGGCGGCAACGATGATCTCATTGCCCGTCTTTCTGCTCCCTCGGGTCGGCCCTTCAATCGGGAAGTTCAGTTCAGGTATCAGCCGGATGTCGATGAAGAGAGTCGTGTCGAGATACTCGGGCTTGTAAACGCCGTACGAGGTGTTGCCGTGGACGAGCC
>DATNBZ010000086.1:0-24889 GCA_035607285.1 Blastocatellia bacterium
CGTAAGCGCGAAACTTTTCACCGTAAGTATTTGTCTCCGCCAGAGACTTGATCGCTAACGAGAGTGCCTCAGTAAGCCCGGCTACGAATTGCTCGGCTGTAGCCTGGCCCACGAAAACGATCTCGCCGGTGAGATACTCAAACTCCGAGGCGAACGGATCAAGAAAGGGGTATCGGTCGGCGATTTTTAATTGCCCGGCGCGCAGGCACATTGCAAAGCCATCGTGACGATCGACCGCTTGCGCCGAGCCTTCGATCGTCCCGGCAATCTCACCCATCAGCCGTTTCAATTCGGTCATCGTCTCGTCTTCGCCGCCGGCAGGAGCAAACTCTTCGCCGCCCAATGAAAGTTCGTTTGCAAATTCTTGAGTCAACGGATCGGCGACGTTCTCTGACGACGACGCAACCGGGGAAGGAGCGGCAAGTAAGGCCGCGCCTGGTTGAACGGCTTCCGGTTCGATCCCCGCGCTCGAGGCTTCTACGAGCGGCTCGGCTTCGTCTGCCACCGGGAGGGCGTCCGGGTCTTTGAAGTAAACATCGAACGTCCCTGCCGCCTTCTTGCATTCCATAAACAGCTTCTGCCGGGCGGCATCATCCGCAAGCTCCGACGTATCCCATTCATCCTCGTGTTCCCCGCGCGAGGCAATCACATGGAACCGCCGATCGCGTATGTGCACCAGCGCGCTGAGGGCTTCATCAGTATTGATCTCGACAAACCATTCGCGATCGGCTTCGCGCGCCAGTTTCGAGAGCATCGTTTCAAGGTCGGTGAATTCCGTGCTCAAACGCGCGTAGAGCGACTGCGCGTTTATGCGTCCGGCAACTGCGTCCGCGGTCTCGCCGGAGTAGCTACGAATCGACAGCAGCCCGCGCTCAGCTCGCGTTTTCGCGGACAGCTTCGACAGCGTGCTCCGGTCAAAAGTAGCGCCTGCGGTTTCGCGATTCTCGTCATTCACCCTTTCTACGACCGCCCCAACGCTGCCGTTGGCAATGACAACGAAACCGTCAATCTCGCGCAGGGCTATCGCTACCACGCCGGAGAAACCGCCGTCACACAGATCCGCGACAAGCGCTTCCACAAGCACGTAACTGGTTGCCAGGTTTTCGTGGATGATTCTTCCGCGAGGAATCAGCATTAGGAAGTCCGTAGTCCGTAGTCAGTAGTCCGTAGTCCGTAGTCCGTAGGTCTACGCTTTTGGTTTGTCCGGTACTCGGCCAATTGAACTCAGGTAACCATTGAGCATGGGAGCGAGATTGTCGATGAGCGGCTTGATCCTCGTGATCTGCGATTCGTTTAGGAGCTTGCGCTTATAAGCTCTACGTAGGAAGTGCTGAGTTTCCTTCAGCGATCCTCTTGCCATTCTTATGAATCTTCGATTGTCTTGAAAGCTGCCGCGCCCTGAGCCTTCCGCGATGTTGGCTCCGATGCTATCTGCTGCACGCACAATTTGCCCGCCGACGGTATCTCGCGCAAAGCGATCCCATCCCATAACAACATCCCAAATCTCGTCAGCCAAAACCTCCGACAACTGGTAGACCTTCAGATTCTCGAAAGCGCTTTTTGCCATAATCGCTGTCCTTTAAGTCTCAACGCAGCTACTGACTACTGACTACTGACTATCTTACTTTTTTGCCGGTGACTTGAATTTACCCTTCTTGATTGACTCAACCAGTTTCCTGGCCTGATTGCGAGCGATCAGCGCCTGAGTGTCGTCGTTTGCGATTTCATTCAAAGCAGACAGGAGCCGCTCCGGCTCGGTTATTCGCTCGAGTCCCAAATCGTTTGCAAGCACCTCGAGTTGCTTAGGCAAATCCAGCGGCTGATATCGCTCGGCGTTCTCGATGTCGAATAGAGCTATCTCCTGAGAGGCGATGCCGCGAAAGATCTCTTCCAGTTCTTTGATCTGAACGTTGGTCGTGTAGTTGAAACGCGCTTTTCGTTCGTTTGAGCCCTGCCTGGCTGCCAGGGTCATCCAGCCCATGTGCGGAAACTGGTGCTTCTTGTCCTGATAGTCAACGTCGGAACTCAGGAAACCCGTCGCATCGAAGAGTTCTCTGATGCGCGACATCGTCGCGGGCAGAAGCTTGACCTTACAGTCCAGCACCTCATCGGATTCCCCGCGTGTGAAGCGGAGCTCACCCGCGCCGTTGGAATTTAGATCGATCTCGATTATTCGAATATGGAACCGCGGATTCTCGAACTTATAGCTGTAAGTGATATCACCAGAGTCGGACGCGCCGGCAAGGGCTGGCGATCGCTGTGTAGAGAATACCGCGCCGGCTGTCGGGGTCGTCAGAGCAAAAGCAGCGGTCAGCAAAATCGCCAGAGCAACCGGGTACAGATTCATGCGCATGTGTTTCGACCTCGAACGACAACTAACCCGACAAGGAGATATTTAAATCGATCCCGCATATCCTGTCCATCCGCGTCGGCGCCCGTCATGGTTCTTTCATACTGTGGAATGACTCATGACGCCTCGCGTTGCATCAAATTAAGATAACAGCTCAAATCGGGTTGCCCAAACGTCGTAGAGTTCGGTTATTGGGTTGCTGACTTGTAACGTCCGGCCAGTCCTTCGCGTGCTTTGCGTCCTTTGCGTCTTTGCGCTGAGTATTGGGTCTTGCTTCTTCAATGCCCGATACTCAGCGCAAAGACGCAAAGGACCGCAAAGCACGCGGAAGTTATTAAGCAACCGAATAACCGAACACTTCTGAAATTTGGACAACCCTGGCCTCGGCGTTTTCCGAGAGCAGCCAAAACCGACGTTGCCGCTTGACGGGAGACCCCGCTTAGCAAACAATTCTTGTCGTGGCGCAAGACTCCGCGATTATCAGCGCGTGAGAATTCTTTATCGCACTGTTCGCAAGGTGTGAATCCGCATCGCTTCTTTCTCCGCGACGATTCAATCACTACAACAGCGCGGCAGGCACGAGCGATCTCGACTTCGAGTTCCAGGATATAGTTCATAATTCATTAGGAGGAAGGACGATGGCCGAGCGATTCGAGCCGGGCAGCCAGCCTGTAGTGGGCACTGGTGTTGACGGGTTGGACTCCATTCTGCACGGCGGTCTGGTTAAGAACCGGATGTATCTCGTCGAAGGTGATCCGGGTTGCGGAAAGACAACGTTGGGTCTTCAGTACCTGCTTGCCGGCGTGCAGAATGGCGAGAGCAGCATGCTTGTTGCCCTCTCGGAAACCGCGGAAGAACTTGACGCGATCGCTACGGAGCACGGCTTTTCGTTGGATGGCATCAAGGTTTTTGAATTGAGACCGTCTGAGGAGAGCTTGAGCGTCGACGCCCGCTATACGATGTTTCATCCATCCGAAGTCGAACTGTCGGAAACAACGAAGACGCTGCTCACCGAGGCGGAGCGGATCAAGCCTGTCCGTCTTGTTTTCGACTCGCTTTCCGAGCTGCGTCTCCTGGCTCAAAACCCCTTGCGTTATCGGCGGCAGATCCTCGCGCTCAAAGAATTTTTTCTGCGCCGGAACTGCACGGTTCTGCTCCTGGACGATCAAACAGGCGGCCAGTCGGACATGCAACTGCGTAGCATGGTGCACGGTGTCATAAGTCTTGAACGCCGATCTCCTGAGTATGGAGTGTCACGGCGGCGGCTTCAGATAATCAAAGTCAGGGGCTGGGCGTTCAGCGAGGGCTATCACGACTTTTTGATAAAGCGCGGCGGGCTGGAGGTGTTCCCGCGGTTAATAGCAGCAGAGCATGAAACAGTCTTTACGCGCGACGCAGTTGAGAGCGGACTTGCGCCGCTCGACAGTCTGCTTGGCGGCGGTCTGACTCGGGGCACCAGCACTCTGATTACCGGTCCCGCGGGTTCGGGCAAGTCGTCAATCGCCGCTCACTACGCCGTGTCCTGCGCAGCGCATGGCGAATGCGCATCAATGTTCGTGTTTGACGAGAGCGTGCTTACTCTCACGGAGCGATGCGCCGGTCTCGGTTTCGATATACAGCCATTGGTCAAGTCGGGTGAACTGCGGCTTCATCAGATTGATCCCGCTCAAATGACCGCCGGCCAGTTCTCTCACGTCGTTCGAATGGAGACCGAGCAATACAACGCAAAGCTCATAGTGATCGACAGCCTGAATGGGTACATGCACTCGATGCCGAGCGAAAAGCTGCTCACTGTGCATCTTCACGAGCTACTAACCTACCTTGGACAACAGTGTGTGACGACGCTGGTTATCATGGCCCAGCACGGATTGGTCGCCGCTTCAATGGAAGCGCCGGTGGATACGAGTTATTTGGCCGACACAGTAATTCTCACGAGATTCTTCGAAGCGGCCGGCGAGGTGCGACAGGCGATCTCGGTGATCAAGAAGCGAACCGGCCAGCACGAGCGCACGATTCGCGAACTCAAGCTCAGTTCCTCCGGCATATCGATCGGAGAACCGCTGCGTGAATTCGAAGGCATTCTGACCGGAGTCCCTGCTTACGTAGGGGTTTCGCTCGGCAAGACAAACGGCGATGATGAGAAACCGACAACCTCTCGTTGACGAGCGCGTGCTTGTGCTGGCTCCAACGCCGGCGGATGGGGCGCTCAGCCGAAACATTCTGGCGGGGGCCGGCATCACATGCTACGTATGTCTCAATCTCGACGAGCTATGCGCCGCGTTTGCTGCCGGAGCTGGAGCGTTGCTCCTGACCGAAGCGACATTCGCTTACAACAGCCACGATTGCCTGCTCGAGCAGATCAACAACCAACCTGGCTGGTCCGACATGCCGATCCTGTTGCTTGCCGAACAGGGAGGCGACTCCCCGCTCGCCGTCAGCGCAATGGAGATGCTGGGCAACGTAACCGTGCTCGAGCAACCCGTGCGGGTTACGACCCTGGTTAGCAGCCTGCGCGCCGCACTCAAAGCTCGCCGCAGGCAGTACGAACTTCGCGATCAGATTGAAGCCCAGGCGCTGTTGGCCGCGATCATCGAGTCTTCGGATGACGCGATAATCAGCAAGACCCTCGACGGAACGATACTCTCCTGGAACTCCGGCGCGGAGAGGTTGTTCGGATACTTAGCGGCGGAAGCAATCGATAAACCGATTACGATGATTATTCCTCCTGAGCGACTCGACGAGGAACCCGCAATCATCGAAAGACTTGTCCGGGGCGAGCGCATCGAGCACTTCGAAACGATTCGCGTAACGAAGTCAGGACGCCGGGTGGATATCTCCCTTACGATCTCTCCGGTGCGTGACAATGCCGGGACAATAATCGCGGCATCCAAAGTCGCGCGGGACATCAGCGAGAGCAAGCGCGCCGAGCGAGCGCTGCGAGAGAGTGAAGAACGATTTCGCTTCCTGGCCGAAACCATCCCCTCGATCGTCTGGACGGCGGCGCCTGACGGAACGATCACATATGCGAATCGGCGTTGGTTCGACTTCTGCGGACTTTCTCCCGAGCAAGATCCTACTGCCCGGCAGGAGCTCGTGCTTCATCCTGACGACTATGAGCGCCGCATGACCGCGTGGACCGAATCTGTGCGAACCGGCAAAGAGTACGAGATCGAAGTGCGGATTCGGAGACACGACGGCGTCTATCGCTGGTTCATGACGCGCGCCGTGCCCTTGCGAGACTACCTTGGGCAAGTCGTTTCGTGGTTTGGAGTGACGACCGACATCCACGATCAGAAGGAAATGCAGGAGCATCTCCGCGAAGTCGATCAGCGCAAAGACGAGTTTCTCGCGACACTCGCGCACGAGCTCCGCAATCCGCTCGCGCCGATTCGGAACTCGCTGCAGTTTTTGCGGCTGTCCGGAAACGATCAAGCCGCGGCCGAGTACGCCTCGGGTATCATCGACCGGCAGGTCAATCACCTGGTGCGGCTGGTGGATGACTTGCTCGAGGTGTCGAGGATCACACGCGGAAAAATAGAGCTGCGCAAGGAACTGGTTGACCTGGCCTCGATCATCGGCAGCGCGGTAGAAACAAGCCGCCCATTGATAGAAGCCGCGCGGCATCGTCTCGAGATCAGTCTGCCTTCGGAGCCGGTGATGATCGAAGCGGATGCCGTTCGGGTTTCACAAGTCATCTCGAATTTGCTGAACAACGCGGCGAAATACACGGATGCCGGCGGGCAAATATGGCTTTCGGCGTGCGAGGGACCCGGCGAGGTCGTGATCTCGGTTCGCGACGCTGGAGTTGGGATTCCTGCCGAAATGCTTCCACACGTTTTCGAGATGTTCACTCAAGTCGATGCTTCGCTGTCCCGTTCTCAGGGTGGCCTGGGCATAGGGCTGACCTTGTCACGCAGCCTTGTTGAATTGCACGGGGGAACCGTCGTCGCCCGGAGCGCGGGAGTCGGGCGCGGCAGTGAGTTCATCGTTAGATTGCCTGGCGCACTCGGGAAGCAAACTTACCAGGAGGTGGAAACTCACGCGCGCGCGCGCAGGAATGGTCAGGGCTCGGGGCGCCGAATTCTGATCGTGGACGATAATGTTGATTCAGCCGAGAGCCTCAGTCTCTGGCTGAATCTGGAAGGGTACGATGTGAAAGTTGTCCACGAAGGACTGGCCGCGGTCGAAGCGACGCGGGTGTTCAAACCGGAAGTAATCTTACTGGACATCGGGCTGCCCGATATAGACGGGTATGAAGTAGCCGAGCGGCTGCGGCGAGAGTTGGGCCTGAATGGGGTGCGATTGATTGCGTTGACCGGCTACGGGCAGGACGAAGATCGTCAGCGATGTTACGACGCGGGATTTGACGAGCACCTGATCAAGCCGGTAGATCCCGTTACGTTGGAGACTTTACTGTCTTCGCAGTGAGTGAGTCTAACCGTTCGGCACCTTACTGGTATCAAACCTGAATTAGTATTGAGAACCTGGTGCTCGCCCTACTCAAACATCTTCGGTGGCTTGAATACAAAAATTAAGCGAAGTAAGATTCGGCGTGCTTCAAGGTTATTAAACCTAAGACATCAGAGTAAGCCATCGGATGGGGATAAACCTCGACAAACCTGAACGCTGGAAGGAAGACATCTCGCGTTCAGTTGATCTTTACAACAAATGGTTCCTTGAGTTCGCTCCCAAGACATATCGCGAAGAACGGGTGAAGGCTACCGCGTATGTCGAAGCCATGCTGGAACGCACAAATCATCTTCGAAATCTATCGGGAAAGGAATTGAGGCAGCATCCCTCAATTCTTTTCGCTCTTCGCATGTCGACTGCGCCGCCTCTTGCTCGCGACCGTCTCGTCGGATTAGCTGGTGTGCCAAAGCTGCTCGTGAATGCAATGGAGAAGGACGGCCGACTTCCCCCAAAGATGAACAAAGCGATGGTAGATGCGCATCTCCGAAAGATAACCAGGATGATTCTGAGACTTTCCGATGTTGACATCTTTCCGTGGCTCGGCGAAGCTCGCGATCCCACCGAGCAGGAAATTTATCGAGCGGCAACCATCGTTGCGGACCGACTCTGCGGAGCGAATGCCGATCCCATTGTTCGCAATGCTCAGGAGCGGAGGCAGTTACTCAGGATCAAGAAGTGGCTTGAAGCACGAGGCTACAAGGACGTGACCGGAATGGTGTCCCTCGATAAGATGATGCCGGGCTGCTTCGCCTTCCGCCTTAACGTAGCGGGACTCAAGGAAGATCACGAGTCAGTCAACATTCCGGTCGATGCCGTAGTACTGCCCGTCAAGTCTAAGCCGAACGAACTGCCGTTAATGATCGAGGCGAAGTCTGCCGGTGATTTCACCAACACGAACAAGCGTAGAAAAGAGGAGGCTACGAAGGTTGGCCAGTTGCGACGGCGCTATGGTAAAAGCGTTCGATACGTTCTTTTCCTGTGCGGCTACTTCGATAGTGGTTATCTCGGGTACGAGGCCGCTGAATCGATCGATTGGGTTTGGGAACATCGAATGAACGACCTTGCAGAGTTCGGGTTATAGAAATGAGAACCACGGACGCACGAGAAACCGCTCGACTCGAACTTCTAGAGCGGCTGGATAGCGCCAAGACTCAGTCCGAGAGAAATAGGCTCGGCCAGTTCGCGACGCCGCCGGAATTGGCTGCCGAGATCATCTCGTACGCTGATTCTCTTCTGCCGCAACGTTCGAAGATACGCTTCCTGGAGCCGGGCTTTGGAACCGGCCCGTTCTATTCAGCGTTGCTGGGTCACGTACCACCATCGCGCATCGAAGCAGCCGCGGGTTACGAGATTGACTCTCACTACGCTGAGCCGGCTAAGAGCTTCTGGAAGAGCACCGGGCTGCGACTACACATCAGTAGTTTCACAGACGCCGAGCCACCGAAGACCGAAGCCGCGAAATACAACCTGATCGTGTGCAATCCGCCTTATGTCCGTCACCATCATCTGAGCCAGACCCAAAAACATGACCTACAGATTGCTGTGGCTCGACATCTCGAGATTGAGATGAACGGATTGAGTGGCCTATACACCTACTTCATAGTTCTATCCCAAGCTTGGCTGTCCAAAGATGGTGTGGGAGCGTGGCTCATTCCGAGCGAATTCATGGACGTCAACTATGGACGCAAGGTGAAAGAATTCTTGACGGAGAAGGTGACACTCCACCGCATCCATCGCTTCGATCCGAATGAAGTTCAGTTTGGAGACGCCCTGGTGTCATCTGCAGTCGTGTTCTTCAAGAACGCTCCGCCGCCTGATGACCACGAAGCGGAGTTCACATTCGGTGGAACAGTGAACAAACCACAGTTGTCGGACTCGATAAGACTGAACGATCTTCGGCGCATCTCGAAGTGGACGGGCCTGCCTCAAGCTGCCTCGCGACTGATCCATCGAAGTAACGGCAGCACGCTGTCCGATCTCTTTACCATCAAACGCGGACTAGCCACAGGTTGTAATTCGTTCTTCGTGCTTTCGCCAGATCAAGTAGAGCAAATGAACCTTCCCAAGAGGTTCTTAAGGCCAATCCTTCCGAGTCCGAGAGACCTCGTCAGTGATGAGATTCTCGCAGATGAGCACGGCGACCCAGAGATAGACAGCCGACGATATTTACTTTCGTGTGACTTACCCGAGAGCCAGGTGAAATCAGACTATCCATCGCTCTGGGAATACCTACTGCACGGTATCACACGAAAAGTGAACGAAGGCTATATCTGTAGTCACAGGGAACCTTGGTACAGCCAAGAGAACCGGCCACCTGCGCCGTTCCTTTGTACGTATATGGGAAGGCCAACGAAGAGGAGTGAATCTCCGTTTCGCTTTATCCTCAATCACTCCAAAGCGACCGCGGCGAACGTCTACCTGATGCTCTATCCAAAGCCAGTTCTCGGAGCTTTGTTGAACGGCGAGCCAGAATTGTATCGAGCCATCTGGAAAGCTCTATCATCAATTACGGCTGACACACTCAAAGAAGAGGGAAGAGTTTATGGTGGGGGCCTTCATAAGCTCGAGCCGAAGGAACTGGCTAACGTGGCCGCCGATTTCATCCTTAACGCCTTGCCTAGAAAAAGAGAACGCGTTTACAAGCAGCCGGGCCTATTCGCGACACTCAAATGAAAATGTCGCTCACAAAGGCTTCAATTTGACTCACCTGTGTCCGGGCGATAAGATTTTCATCGAGCACAGACGACCACGATGATCTTCTCTAAACGATTCCGACCTGCCACGACAAACGAAACACTGGAGAAAGAATAGAGCATGGCTATCGAGTCCGCGGTTGGGGACAATTTCTTTACCACCACAGTGAGCGAGATCGCGAATTGGGCGCGCAAGAATTCGCTGTGGCCGTTGCCCTTCGGTACCGCCTGCTGTGCGATCGAATACATGTCAGTAGTCTCCGCGCATTACGACGTCGCGAGGTTCGGCGCCGAAGTTGTTCGCTTTTCTCCGCGCCAGTCCGACCTGCTTATGGTGATGGGCACGATCACCGACAAGATGGGTCCGGTGCTCAAACGAATCTACGAACAGATGCCCGATCCAAAATGGGTGTTGTGCATGGGAGCGTGCGCGACTTCGGGCGGGTTCTACCGCGCTTATCACGTGATGCAGGGGATCGATGAGATTATTCCGGTTGACGTTTATATACCCGGCTGTCCGCCGACTCCCGAGGCGGTGCTGCAAGCGGTGTTGATGATCCGGCAACTGATCGAGAAAGAAAACATAGTCGACGCCGACGCTCGCCGCGAGCTGCGCGAGCGAATGAAGAAGGAGATCACCGAGACTTCACCCAAACCGATGCTGATCGCTCAGGAGCAGGCGCGAGAGGCCGTGAAGCTTGTCCAGATCAATCGCGAGCCGGCTGCGCCGCGGAATCCGATAGCCGCGCTGTTTCAGAATAAGTACGGCGATCAGGTGCTTGATGTGAATGATTTTCGCGGCGATCTGGCGATCACGGTTCGGCCGGACAAGATAACCGAGATTTGCCGGACCCTGAAGGACGACCCTTCCACTAAGTTCGATTTGCTGAGCACGATCACCGGCGCAGACTACCTTGGTTATCCGGATAAGAAGAAGGATGAGCGGTTCAACGTCGTCTATCACCTGTATTCAATCGATCACGGGCACCGCCTGCGACTGAAGGTGCCGCTCCCGGAATCGGCTCCGGAAGCCGATTCCGTGACATCGGTATGGAAAACCGCAAACTGGTGGGAGCGCGAAACGTTCGACATGTTCGGCATACGCTTTCGGAATCATCCCGATCTTCGCCGGATACTCTGTCACGAGGAATTCGTCGGACACCCGCTGCGCAAGGATCACGAAGCGGGCGCGCGCACGCCGCTGTCGCGAGATTACAAGCTGCCGCTCGAGTACAAGACCGAGTGGGAAGGTCACGAGAGCGATCGCTTGAGCGCCGAGCCTTCCATCATCAACATCGGCCCGTCGCATCCCGCTACGCACGGAGCGTTGAGGATCGTTTGCCGGCTCGACGGCGAGAACATAGTCGAATCGGATGTCGAGATCGGTTATTTGCATCGCTGTTTTGAGAAGATGGCCGAGACCCATCAATGGAACGGTGTGATCCCGTACACCGACCGGCTGAATTACTGCTCGTCGTTTTTGAACAACGTCGGCTATGCGTGCACGGTCGAGAAGCTTTTGGGGATCGAGGTGCCCAAGCGCGTTCAATACATTCGCGTTATCCTGGGCGAGCTGTCTCGCATAATGGATCACATGGTTTGTCTTGGCGCGGCGCTTGTCGATCTCGGGGCGATCACCAACTTCTGGTATTCATTCGAGCCGCGGGAAGAGATCTACGATCTGCTCGAGATGACTTCGGGCCAGCGGATGATGGTCAGCTACGTGCGGGTAGGCGGGCTGTCCGCTGACTTGCCCGACGATTTCATACCGCGCTGCCGCGAAGTGCTCAAGCGATTGCCCGGCTACATCAACGATCTGCACAAGCTCAATACTAATAACGTGATATTCAAGCAGCGAACTCAGGGCGTTTCGGCGATCTCCGGGAAGGAAGCGGTCGATCACGGCTTTACGGGTCCGATGCTGCGAGCGGCGGGCGTTCCTTATGACATCCGCCAGAATCATCCTTATTCGAGCTACGATGATTTTGATTTCGAAGTACCGGTAGGCAATCGCGGAGATGTGTACGATCGTTACCTGGTTCGCATGGAAGAGATGCGGCAGAGTCTTCGAATAGTCGAGCAGGCGCTCGAGAATCTTCCCGAGGGACCTTATCAAGTGGATGATCGGCGGATCACGTTGCCGCCGAAGCAGGGCGTGTACACAAACATTGAAGACCTGATGAACCACTTCAAACTGGTGATGCATGGAATTCAAGCGCCGCCCGGGGAAGTGTACGGCTACAGCGAGGGAGGGAACGGAGAGCTTGGGTTCTACATCGTGAGCGACGGCTCGCTGCGCCCGTGGCGAGTTCACGCGCGCGGCCCGTGCTTTCCTATCTTCTCCGCTTATTCGAGGCTGATCGAAGGCGGGCTGGTGGCCGACGCGATTGCGACGTTGAGCAGCCTGAACATTATTGCCGGAGAGCTTGATCGATGACTTTGCGTGCTTTGGGTGCTTTGCGGTCCTTTGCGTCTTTGCGTTAAACGAATTCCTGACTGGTTTCGCGCAAATTCGTTTAACGCAAAGACGCAAAGGACCGCAAGGCACGCAAAGTAAAAAGAGTAAATTGATGATCGAATTCAGCGAAGAGGCTAAGCGTCGATATCAGACAATCCTCAGCCACTACGCCGACAAGCGAGCGGCTTTGCTTCCCGTGCTGACGCTTGCACAGCGCGAGTTCGGTTGGATCTCACAGGAGGTCGCCGAGTACGTTGGCAAGTTGATGGGCTATCCGCCTTCGGATGTCCTGAGCGTCGCAACGTTCTACACGATGCTTCACAAGAGGCCGGCCGGCAAGCACCACATCGATATCTGCAAAAACGTGAGCTGTTGGTTGATGGGCGCTTATCCATGCATCGACGAGATCAAGCGGCAGCTTGGAGTTGAGAAGAGAGAAGTCACCGCCGACGGGAAGTTCAGTTGGGATGTAACGGAATGTCTGGGCTCGTGCGGGACCGCGCCGGCGATGCAAGTGGGTGATCGCTATTATGAGAACCTGACGCCGTCGGGCATCGGCGAGATTATTGAGAAGCTGCGAAATGATTAAGGACGAAAGAGCCGGCGGGCTGCCTGTGCGCCGGAGACGCAATGACTAAGATCCTGTTGGCAAACATCGACAAGCCGGGGCAGGCGAGCATCGCCAGGTATCGCGAGCGGGGCGGCTACAAGGCGCTCGAGAAGGCGCTTGCGATGGATCAAACCGCGGTCATCGAAGAGGTCAAGGCGAGCGGCTTGCGGGGACGCGGCGGCGCGGGATTTCCGACCGGAATGAAGTGGAGCTTCGTGCCTCGAAATACCAACAAGCCGACTTACTTGTTGTGCAACGCCGACGAAAGCGAGCCGGGCACTTTCAAGGATCGCATCCTCATGGAGCGCGATCCGCACATGATGATCGAAGGAATGGCAATCGCCAGCTACGCGCTCAACTGTCATGTGGCATACATCTATATTCGCGGCGAGTACGAATTCGTAGCCAACACAGTGCAGAAGGCGCTCGACGAAGCTTATGAAGCAAAGCTGCTTGGACCGTCGGTGATGGGTAAGGATTATTCGCTCGACATCTTCGTTCATCTCGGCCAGGGCGCTTACATTTGCGGCGAAGAAACGTCTCTGATCGAATCGCTCGAAGGGAATCGTGGTTACCCTCGAATAAAACCACCTTTCCCGGCTACTCACGGATTTCTGGCGTCCCCGACTGTAGTGAATAACGTTGAGACACTTGCCGCCATACCGTGGATCATTCAGAACGGGGCCGCGGCGTATGCGGCAATAGGCACCGAGAAGAGCAAAGGAACCAAGCTATTTTCGGTTTCGGGTCACGTCAACAAACCGGGTGTTTATGAAATTGATCTCGGCTATTCGCTGATGGACTTCATCAACAATGAGGCCGGAGGCGTTCCAAACGGTCGCAAGCTGAAAGCAGTGATCCCGGGCGGCTCATCAGTTCCTGTGATGACCGCGGCTGAATGTCCCGGAGTCCTGCTGGATTATGAGTCGCTGTTGAAAGCCGGGTCGATGCTTGGTTCAGGCGGGATGATCGTGCTGGATGAGACGACCAGCATGCCCGAGACGTTGTCGGTTATCGCGGACTTCTACGCGCACGAGTCGTGCGGGCAGTGCACACCTTGCCGGGAAGGGACCGGCTGGGCGGCCAAGATCCTGAAGAATATCGTGGGCGGCAAAGGCAAGAAATCGGACATCGATTTGCTTTTGAAGATCGCCGATATGATGGAAGGCAAGACGATCTGCCCGCTTGCGGATGCGGACGTGATGCCGATCAGGAGTTTTGTGACGAAGTTTCGAAGCGAGTTTGAAGCGCTGTGCGAGAGTTGAAACGGAGAGAAGGTTGCGGGACGAAACGAATTTCAGAATAGACAAAACGGCGTTCTCAGTGGTGCCGCTTTCACAGGCGGACGACGAAAGGGAGTACTGGCTTTCGAAGACGCCTCATGAACGACTGCAAGCTGTTGAGTTGATAAGGCAGACGATCTATGGCTATACCCCTGCTTCCGGAAGACTTCAAAGAGTTTTTGAAGTTGCTCGGCGCGAAGAAAGTTGAGTATTTGCTTATCGGTGGCTATGCAGTTGGTTACCACGGTTACGTACGAGCCACGGCTGATATGGACGTGTGGGTCGCTGCAAGGGCCGATAACGCCGCGAGGGCAGTTTCAGCGTTGAGGGAGTTCGGCTTTGATGTGCCTAATTTGTCTGAAGAGTTGCTGCTGAACCCGGCCAATATTTTGCGAATGGGAGTTCCTCCGTTCCGGCTCAAGGTTCTCAACAGTATTTCTGGAGTCAGCTTCGATGAGTGTTACGCGGAGCGAGTTGTGGACACAATCGATGACATCGAAGTTCCGATCATAAGCTTGCGACACTTGAAGGCTAATAAGAAGGCGAGCGCCCGGCTGAAAGATTTGGTTGACTTGGAGCATCTGCCCTAAGCATTGAATAAAGAATAGCGATGCCGAAATTCACGCTAAACGGGAAAGAGATCGAAGCCAAACCGGGGCAGACCATCATTCAGGCTGCCGCGGATCACGGCATGGAGATACCGCACTACTGCTATCATCCTGACCTTCCCATCGATGGCAATTGCCGAATGTGCCTGGTCGACGTCGAGAAGATGCCCAAGCTCACGCCGGCGTGCACGACGCTCGTCAATGACGGCATGGTTGTGCGCTCCGAGAATGAGCGCGTCAAGGAAGCCGTGCGAGGCGTGCTCGAGTTCCTGCTGATCAATCATCCGGTGGATTGTCCGGTGTGCGATCAAGCGGGTGAATGCCGCCTGCAGGATTACTACATGGTGTACGGCCTGCACACGAGCGAGATCCCGCTGGGCATGAAGGTTCGCAAGCGAAAGGTGATCGATCTCGGGCCGATGGTGGTGCTCGATCAGGAGCGGTGCGTGTTGTGCTCGCGGTGTATTCGTTTCTTCGAGAACGTGACCGAGACCGGCGAGATGCAGTTCTTCGGCCGGGGAGATCACGTCGCAATCGGAACATTTGAAGACAAGCCGCTCGACAACCCTTATTCAGGCAACGTCGTCGACATATGTCCTGTTGGCGCCCTGACGTCCCGTGACTTCAGGTTCAAGTGCCGCGTCTGGTTTTTGCACGCGACCGATTCTGTTTGCGGCGGCTGCTCGACGGGTTGCACGGTGAGGATCGATCATCGGGACGGCTCGATCTTTAGGATGATTCCAAGACGCAATGTCGAAGTGAATAGAAGCTGGCTGTGTGATGAAGGTCGCTTGAGCTTTCACAAGCTCTCAGAGGGAGAGCGGATTGCGCGTCCAATGATGAAGGGCCGCGACGGAGTTCAGGCGCCGGTCACGTGGGAGGAGGCGATTCGCTCGATCGATTCTCGATTGAAGCAACTGCGGGATGCGAACGGCGCGGCTTCTATCCTGGGGTTTGCGTCTCCATCCGCGACTAACGAAGCGTTGTTCCTGTTCAAACGCTATTTGACGGGTCTCGGCGCCGAGCAGTTTGATTTCCGCCTCGACGCGGAAGATAAGAAGCTTGCCGATGAAGAGGATCAGATTCTGCGGCACTTCGACAAACACCCGAATTCCATGGGCGCGATAAAGCTGGGCTTCATGAGCAATGGAGTTTCCGGAATCGAAGGCGCTATCAGCGCCGCGCGAGCCGGGCGCCTGAAGGCTGGTGTTGTGATCTACTTCAAGCCGCTGGTGGAGCGGCCCGGCGACTCGGAAGCTGAAGGACGAGTGCTGGAATTGCTGGATGAGCTCGAGTACTCGGTGTTACTTACGTCTCACAAGGATGACTGGCAAGAGTCCGCAAGCGTCGTGTTGCCGGTGGCCGCGTGGTCCGAAGAAGAAGGTACCTACACGAACTTTGAGGGACGCGTTCAACTTGCCGAGAAGGCGATCGACGCGGGGGGAGACGCGCTGCCGGTTTGGGAAGTCTTCGCGATGCTGCTTCACGCCACTGGCGCCGAGTCGCCCTGGATGTCCGCTGGAGACGTATTCGCAGCGATGGCGGATACCGTGCCGGCATTCAATGGGATTACCGTCGATCAAGCCCGACTACCGGGTGTGGTGCTGTTGTAGTGTTTTTCCGTAGCCCAGGCGTTTACGCCTGGGATCGTGGAGCGGCCACGGTTTTCGAGCCCCGTTAACGGGGCTTGAAAAAGCGCTTGAGCGGCCTTCTGTCTGTTGAAAGCCCGATAAATCGGGCTCAAAGATGAGATCATCAACCGCCGTCAACCCAGGCGTAAACGCCTGGGCTAATGCAAAAGGACCGGCGGTGGTTTCCAAGGAGGAGCGCCCGTACAGACTAATCAGATATGAAGAAACAAGCAAAGGTCATCGACGTCAGGGCGCGCGCGGATAGCGAGGCATCATTTGCCAAAGGCGTTCTGGGTCCGCTTGTAGGGATGGGCCTGACCATTAACCGAATGGTGGACAACCTTACGGGCAAGGTGAACGCCACCATTCGATATCCGGAAGAACGCCGAGCTTACTCGGATCGATATCGCGGCGCTCACATTCTTACGGCTCGCGAAGACGGTTCGCCGCGATGTGTGGCTTGTTACATGTGTGCGACCGCGTGTCCGGCCGATTGCATCTACATCGAACCCGCCGAGCATCCCGATCCGTTGATTGAAAAGTATCCGGCCCGGTTTGACATCGACATGCTCCGTTGCGTGTTCTGCGGTTTTTGCGTCGACGCGTGTCCCGAGGAAGCGATCATTATGAGCCGCGAGAGTGAGTTATGCGCGTTCACTCGCGAAGAGACAATGTGGGACATCAAGCGCCTGATGAGCCGGCCTGAACTTCCCGAGTTCGGTCTTGGGTATCGGCCAAATCAGAAGCTTGTGGATAGCACGGTCAGATTCACGCCGAAAGAAAAAGAGAAGAAGAAGCTGGCCGGGCGCGTGACGCTGAAAGAAGATGTCGAGATGATTCCCCATGTTACCTTCGATCCAACCAAGGATTGAGCGAGACTCGCTTGGCGAGCGCGAGCTGCCCGCGGATGTCTACTACGGCATACAAACCGCGCGCGCGATTGAGAATTTTCCCATCTCGGGCTGGAAGCCTTACCCCTCGCTGGTCACCGCAACTGTACAAATAAAAAAGGCGGCTTCGCGCGTCAACGTATCGCTCGGTGTTCTGGACCAGCAACTAGGCCACGCCATCGAAGCTGCGGCTGACGAAGTGCTCGCCGGAAAGCTACGCGATCAATTCGTCGTCGATCCGTTTCAGGCTGGGGCCGGCACCTCGCACAACATGAACGCAAACGAAGTGCTTGCCAATCGCGCTATCGAGCTGCTTGGCGGCGAGAAAGGCGACTACTCGATCGTTCACCCAAACGATCACGTCAACATGAGCCAGTCGACTAACGATGTATTTCCGACGGCAATGCGGCTTGCAGCGCTGGAGCTGGGCGGCAATCTGATTGCAACGCTGGGCCTTCTTGCCGAGTCGCTGCGGCAGAAAGCCGTCGAGTTCGATCAGATCGTGAAATCGGGACGCACTCATTTGCAGGACGCCGTCCCAATCAGGCTAGGCCAGGAGATTCGGGCTTATGCGACGGCTGTTACAAGGAATGCCGGACGCATCTCAAATGCCGTGGATGAGCTGAGGGAGATTGGTCTTGGCGGCACGGCGGCCGGAACCGGTTTGAACGCGCCTGCGGGTTATCGCGGGCGAATAGTTGAAGAGCTAAACCGAATCACGACTCATAAACTTCGCGCAACCGAAGACTACTTCGAGTCCATGCAGAGCATGTCGCCCTTCGTTGGCCTGTCGAGCGCACTGCGAACGCTGGCAGTGGACGTGATCAGAATCACCAATGACCTTCGGCTCCTAAGCTCGGGTCCCAACACCGGCCTGGCGGAGATCGGTTTGCCCGCGGTCCAACCCGGTTCTTCGATAATGCCGGGAAAGGTGAATCCGGTGATGGCCGAAATGACCGCCATGGTCTGCTTCCAGGTGATGGGGAACGACCTGGTGATCGCGGCCGCGGCTCAAGCCGGGCAGATGGAGTTGAACGTAATGATGCCGGTTATTGCGTTCGATCTTTTGATGTCGCTCACGATTCTAACTAACGCTCTGGCGGTGTTGAGAGTTCGTTGCGTCGACGGGATAACCGCAAACGAGGAACGTTGCCGCTGGTATGTGGAACACAGTGTCTCGCTTGTGACGACGCTCAATCCGAAGATCGGTTATGCTCGCGCGGCTGAGATCGCCAAGCGCGCGCTTGCAAAAGGTAAGACGATTCGTGAAACGATTGAAGAAGAAGGCTTGCTTTCGCCCGATGAGCTGGCTGAAGTGATGGACACTCGGGCGATGACGGATAGTCAGTAGTCCGTAGTCAGTAGTCCGGAGTCTATAGATCGACGTGCGAGTCATTGGCTACTGAGTACTGACTACTGACTATGGACTACTGACTACTGACTACGGACTACTGACTTCCTTGACATCTTCGAGGCAAATCGGCGAAATTTGTGTCGTACATAGTTCAATCATTTTAGTTGTTAATACCTGAAAAGGAGGCTTACGTTTCAATGACGTATGTTATCGCTGAACCCTGCATAGGGACAAAGGACACGGCTTGTGTGGACGTCTGCCCTGTAGACTGCATCCATCCTCGCAAAGACGAAGCGGCCTTCGAGACCGCGGAGTTGTTGTATATCCATCCCGACGAGTGCATCGACTGCGGCGCGTGCGAGCCAGCCTGCCCCGTCCAGGCGATCTTCACCGAAGACGATCTTCCCGAGCAGTGGAAGCATTTCACTGCGATGAATGCTGACTACTACAAGTAAATGGCGCAGGCGCGGAGCAAGAAGTTTTGGCCTACGTAATATGTGAGCCGTGCATCGGCGCTAAAGAGCTGGCGTGCGTTGATGTTTGTCCCGTTGACTGTATCCAGGGTGGCCCCGATCAGCAACAGATGTACATAGATCCCGCGACCTGTACGGACTGCGCTGCTTGCGAGCCGGCCTGCCCAGTGTCAGCCATCTTCATCGAAGCTGAAGTGCCGGCAAAATGGCACGCGTTTGTCGAAAAGAACGCGCAATTCTTCAGATAGGAAGAATCCGCGCGAATCCGTCAAATCCGTGTCATCCGTGGTCGATACTTCCCGAACTTCAGACCACGGATGACACGGATTTGACTGGTCTTCACGGGTACAAAACGAGCCGCCGTTGAATGAATCCAACGGCGGCTCGTCTTCGTTAAGCTGGTGAATTTCAAACCTAGTAGTGAAAGTTTCTCATATTATGGAGCAGCATCTTTTTGCCTTCCTGAAATCTGACTTCGATCTTGTTTGGAGGGAGAGCCGACTCGACAGCGCCCAGGCCGAACTTTGGATGATTGATGACATCGCCTGCTGAAAAGCTATTGTTCATATCGTAAGACTTCGGCGTCTTCTTGGGATCGATGTTGAACGCGTTAGCTTCCTTCGTCCTTCTCGAACTGGCCCTTCGCTTTGTAGGAGCCGTTGCCGCTGCGGCGCCGTCGGCGGCAGGCGCCGGTTTCACTTTGTAGTTGTGTGTGCTGCCGCACATCGAGCACGAAACTCTACGGACGATCTCTCCGTCCATCGCAGCGACGATGTGGGTCCGCTCATCTTTGCACTTGCCGCAATATGCATTTAGTTCTTGTCCGACCCGAGGCTTTCTGTAGAGCATACCCAGACTATAACATTTGGCCCCCGTAACTTTCCAGTTCTGAGGCCGCGCCGGGACTGTTGACTCGCCTCGCTAGATCAATTCCCGAAGCATTCGTGCGGCGCGATAGTGAATTCCGTTCGCTTCGCTTGGAAGCTCGCCGGGTCGAAACAAGCCGTCGACCCATCTCAGGTACTCGCCGACCGCGCGCTTGCCTCCTATCGTTTGCTGTATGCCGCCTCGCGCCTGGTGTGAGCTAATGTGATATACGAATCCGTCGGAGCCCAGATAGACGGCGCTCTCCCATAGGCCCGTCTTGAGTTCGAGCCCGTCCGAGCCGAGCAAAGTGCCTTGCATTGCGATCTGGATCGCTTGTCTGCGGCCTTCACCTTTGCTCGACATAAGTCCATTTCTACCCAAATCGTCGCCCGAGCGCAACGCTTATAGTGAGCAGTATTGCTGCTGTGATAACCTGAAGCTTCGGAAGATCTCTCGAGATGCTCAATTTGCTTTCAATAAGGTGCAGCCTCGCATTCACCCCGTATGTAGTCGAAACCACGTCCGAGTTTTTGGACGCCGGCGTTGTATCGTCCCGTGTTGTGCGGCAAGGCGGGAGCGGATTGATTGTGAGGTCCGAGGGAGACATCGTGCTTCGCCATCAAAATCGGCAGGCGCAGCTCGGACGTGAGGAGGCCCGACACTATGCTGCTACTGTCAGCTTCAGACACGAGTTCTATCAAGTAGTCCGGATGGAAGACGAGGTTGTGCTGGCAAACGTAGGCAGCGAGCTCTTGTTGTCGCATCCTCAATCTGATCTTTGGCTCAGCCGGCAAGCGGTTGCGGCGCTGCTGAAAACATTCGATGGTCGAAGCAATTCGACTGCTCCGGAAGGATTGCCGGAATGGTTGACCGTATCGGCGAGCGTCGGGCGACTGTTGATAAGCGATCAGCGCAACGCCAGATGGGTGCTGCTTGGCGAGGATCACCTTCAGGAGATCGAGCGCCGGATGGCGCTGCTTGAACTCCCCCGGGGTGCGGCATTGCCGCCGCAGCCGCCAACGATCTCACTGAAGGGAGTGACTGTGCATTTGCAGTCGGCGGAGAAGCTGGCAGGGACGCTCGAGGAATTCGCCCAGACGCGACGTTTCGAATCGTTCGTCGATCGAGCGCCCGAATTCTCCCTGGCCGCAAGAGAAGCAACGGAAGGGATCGAAATTACAGATAACAACAAGCGCGTCGGCTTGACCGTGAAGGAAGCTCGCAAGTGGGCTGAGATAATTCGAATCGAGCTCGCGCGATTGAATTCCAGTTGCCTCAGTCGCGGTCAAATAAGAACAGTCTTTGCGGACGCCGAGCAGGGAAGATGGATTTTGCAATGGGGCGATGAAGTGCTCCTGGGAGCGCAGGCATCCCTGCCTGCCGGTTCATCTGAGCCATTCAGGCCAGCCCTGAGCGGGGTGGAAACCCAGCTTTCCCAGGGAACTCTCGAAACAAAACGGACCGGTGACCTGGTGCTGCTGTTATCGCCAACCGGCGGCGCGTGCGTGGCTCTTGATGCGAGTGAACTGACGCGATTGTGAGAGTGAGCGTCCGGGATGCGCGGTAAGATCCCTACTTGAGATCAACGGCGCCAAACATATGGCCGAGCTTTTCCTTCTTGGTCTTGAGGTAATCGGCGGTCTTCTCGTCCGATTCTACTTCGATCGGCACGCGTTCGACCTTGAAACCTGCCTCCACTAATGCGGCGAGCTTGTCCGGGTTATTCGACATAAGCCGCACGCGGCGCAAGCCGAGTTGTTTGAGGATGTTCACGCAGCACTCATACTGGCGAAGGTCGGCTTCGAATCCGAGCGACAGGTTGGCCTCAACGGTATCCTGACCGGCGTCCTGCAGCTCGTAAGCGCGAATCTTGTTGGTAATGCCGATTCCACGTCCTTCCTGCTGCTGATATACGATCACGCCGCGGCCTTCTTTCTGAATCAGTTTCATCGCGTGATCGAGCTGCCTTCCGCAATCGCATTTCAGAGAATGGAACACGTCTCCGGTCAGGCACTGAGAGTGGATTCGAACGAGAGTCGGAGTCTCGCCGTCCAGCTCACCTTTGACGAGTACAGGAAACTCCTCGCCGTCGAGTCTGCTTTTGAATGCGACAATGCGAAACAATCCAAACTCAGTAGGCAGGTTCGCTTCGGCCAGGCGCTCGACACCAGCGCACTCTCCAGGGGAACTTCCAGTGCTGTTATTCATAATCAATTATCTAAAAGTGTAGAGAGCGGCTTCATGAGCGTCAAGCCACTAATCCGTAGTCATTGGTCCGTAGTCCGTAGCTACGGACTACGGACTACTGACTACGGACTCTTTCCTGTGCTCTTTGCGCTCTCCCGCCGCCGTTGATATATTCATTGTTCATTTTAAAGGTGAGAGATATGAGCGATGCCGAGCGCACAATAAAGCTCGACCTCCGCGAAGTGCCTCGATCAATCACTAAGCGGCCCGTCCTGGTCATTCTGCAGGGCCAGTCAATCGGAGAAACCACCAACCTGGAAAAGGAGCGCACCATCATAGGGCGCGGCTCCACCGCCGATGTTGTGTTGCGTGACGAGATCGCTTCACGCCAGCACGCCGAGATAACGCGGCTGTCGCTGGAGGGAAGCCTTGTCGAGTACTACGTAAACGATTTGGATTCCACCAACGGGACTTTTCTGAACGGCGCGAAGGTGATGTCCCAGCAGCTCCTGCAAGACGGCGATAAGATCAAGATAGGAAACCATCTGCTGAAGTACGCGATGCTGGATGAATTCGAGGCGGAGTTTCAGGAGAAGCTTCATCAGATGACTCAGCGCGATGAGTTGACCGGTCTCAGGTCACGCCGCAGCCTGTTTGCTGAGCTTGATCGAAAGATAAACAGGTCGGCAAAAAAGACGAAGCCCCTGCGCATCAACGTGCTGATGATGGACATTGATTTCTTCAAAAAGGTCAACGACGGCCGAGGTCACCTTGTAGGAAGCCACACAATCCGCGATGTCGGACACATTATTCGGGACGTGGTCGGTAACGCCGATCTTGCGGCTCGCTACGGCGGTGAGGAGTACATGGCTTACACAATCGGCTCACGGGAAAGAGGATTTGAGCTGGCAGAGGAGATCAGGACCAAGGTAGAGGCGCATCCGTTCCCGGCGTCGACCAGCGACCTCAATCAGACCATGCACATTACGATTAGTCTTGGAGTGGCTACGTTTCCCGATGACGGCACAACCGCGCTCGAGATAGTTCAAAAGGCTGATCAGGCTTTGTTCAGGGCCAAGCTCAGCGGTCGAAACAAGACTTGCGTCTACGATCCCGACGTAGATAAACCCGACGCTTTCCACCAGACGGTCGATGCTTCAGCAATTATTTACGGTCCGGCGGACGCCCAGTGACACTTATACTACTGGGAGCTTTGACTTGATGGTTGCGAGAAGGTTGTCCAGGTCAATCGGTTTCTCGACAAAAGCATCGGCCCCGGCCTCGATCGCATCGTTGATCAATCGCTTTCCGTAAGCACTCATCACGATAATCGGAGTTTTGCTGATAGGGCGCGATTCGCGAATTCGCTTTATCATCTCGATGCCATCCATTCTAGGCATCTGAATGTCGGTCACTATCAGGTCCGGATGCTCGCTATTGGCTGTGCTGAAGCCGACCATCCCATCGATCGCATGTTCGACTTCATACCCTTCCATCTTCAGCAAACGGCAAAGCAGAAATGACGTGTCATGATGGTCCTCGACGACAAGTACCTTTTTACCCATAACAGTGGTCTGTTCCATAATTTACGCGCCAAGTAACGCAAGGCGCAATTGCGACTCCTCATCAGTATTCACCAATGCGACCACAATGTCACCGTCTTGGAGTTTGGTTTCACCTCGAGGGACGACCAATTTGTCCCCGCGCAAAATCGCTATGATGTTACTTTCGTGGGGAAGCTGGACTTCGCGAAGAGTTCGTCCCGTCGCGGGAGATGCCGCGTCAAGGGGATACTCCAGTATCTGAAAGGCGCCGGCCTGCAGGCTGAGCAAAGTCTTGATGCGCACCGTAGGAAGTTCGCGCTCGATTACTTGCTGGATAATCGACGTAGAGCTCACGGTAGAATCTACGCCGAGCCGCGCCATCACGTCTTCGTTCTTAGGATTCGAAGCACGCGCTATTGTTTTTGTGATCCCGAAAACTTTCTTCGCCACCTGGCACGCAATCAGGTTGTCCTGGTCGCTCCCGGTCGCCGCCACAAACACCCGTGCCCGCGAGGCGCCGGCGCTATCAAGAACGTCGTGTGTCGAGCTGTCTCCCACGAAAACCTGACAATCGAGTTTGCTCGACAAGACAACCGCGCGCGCGGCGTCTTGCTCGATCACCGCCACCTCGTGCCCGCTTTCATAGAGCTCGCGCGCAAGATTCACTCCGACTTTGCCGCCCCCGGCGATGAGAATGTACTTCGACTCGTCGGTTGCTTCATAACGCATTCTTGGGTGAGCCGGAAGGGATTCCGGCGGTAAGCGCTCAGGCAAGGGTTGCTTTGCGGCGATGTCTACCTGTTCGACTATCATCGTCACCGCAAGCAGCGTAGGACAAACCACAAGCAACTGTGGATCTTCCTGCGTAGCTTCGGCGTGGCTGGGTTCATAGACACGGGCGATCGCGAGAGGGACGTGGTAGTGAATCCGCGCGACCTGCGCGGCCATCAAGTTGACGTTGTCGTCGCGAGTGACTGCCAGCAAAATGTCTGCATCGCCAATGCCGGCCTCGCGTTGGACGTCGACGTCGATCCCATTGCCCTGAACCAACTCGACGTTTTCGAGCTGCGACGCGCGGCCAAGGCGGCCGGCTTCCTTATCTACGATGGTTATTTGGTGGCCTCGATCGAGGAGAGATGCTACTGTCCTGGACCCAACCCGCCCGTATCCGATAACGACGATCTTCATCTGTCACTCTTAGACTACCGAACCCCACAAGCGCTGACAAGCTGAAACGATGTCCGTGAAACGACGGCCCTCCAAACTCGCGCCGGGACTTGATAGACATGTAGGGGCGGCCCTCCGTGGCCGCCCCTCTTTGGTATGCGTGATGTTGCGCCTGGCAAGAGGGGCGGCCACGGCCCTCCAAACTCACGCCGGGACTTGATAGACATGTAGGGGCGGCCACGGCCCTCCAAACTCGCGCCGGGACTTGATAGACATGTAGGGGCGGCCCTCCGTGGCCGCCCCT
>DATNBZ010000095.1:0-6718 GCA_035607285.1 Blastocatellia bacterium
AGCGAACGTCTGCAGCTTACACGCGCGGACAAGCACTCTCTCTTAGGGCCCCTGTGTGAACGACGTGACACCCCTTTCCTAGTGCGATATCTTTGCAGGTTTATTCTAGACAACGACTGACTATTTTCCGCTGGATCACAATATCTGCTGCTCGAGGATGCCGGGGTGCCACAAATTTTCAGTCCAATACTACGAGGCTATCGCGAAGCGAGGTTGCGCTTTTATAATCGCCGCTATGGACAGCCCAATGACCAGCGGTTCTGCTTCAGTGCTCTCGCCGGACCATTCACGGGATCTTAGCGATCGCAAGGAGCCTTACCTTCGGTTTCACGCGGTCAAGATCTTTGTTCGTGATCAGGATCGAAGCCTCAGGTTCTATCTCGATCAGCTCGGATTCAATCTGGTCTACGATACCAAGCTCCAATCCGGGGAGCGCTGGGTCGCGGTAGCGCCACCCGACGGCACTGCTATTCTTGCGCTCGTTGCGCCGAGGCCCGGCTCCAGAGAGTACAAACAGATCGGACGAGCCACTCAGGTTGCTTTTGTTACAGATAATGTGATCGCTAAATACCGCGAGTGGTCCGACCGGGGCGTAAAGTTTGGCCGCCCTCCGCGCTTGAAGCGCATCAAGTACGAACCGCATGACGAGAACAAGAATTCAGCCGGCTCGTCTATATTGCTCGGCGAGCGCAGTCCGGTTTGGGGCGGTGTGTTCACGCGCTTCGAAGACGTCGACAGGAATTCATTCTCGCTCGTGAGCTTTGATGAAGTGAGCCAGGCGCTCGACGCGCAGCGGCAAGCCGCAGCCGAAAGGCTCGAGACCGAACGTCGCGCAGTTCAGGAACTCGAGATCGCGAAACAAGTTCAGGCGAGGCTCTTCCCGCAGACTCTCCCGCCGCTCTCTTCACTCGACTATGCGGGCATTTGCATACAGGCCCGGCAGGTCGGTGGTGATTATTACGACTTCCTCGATTTCGGCGGGCAGCGCCTGGGGCTGGTCATCGGTGACATCGCCGGAAAAGGTATTGCTGCCGCGCTGTTGATGGCGAACCTCCAGGCGAATTTGCGCAGCCAGTGCGCAATTGCGCTCGACCAGCCGCAACGTCTTTTGAGGTCGGTCAATCAACTCTTCTACGACAACACGACGGAGAGCGCGTACGCTACGCTCTTCTTTGCCGAGTACGATGACGGCGCTCGACGGCTGCGCTATGCGAACTGCGGTCATCTCTGCGGGCTGCTTGTTCGAAAGGACAATGAGGTTGAGCGCCTGGACTCCACTTCAACCGTTCTCGGGCTCTTCGAGGAGTGGGATTGCTCGATCGGAGAACGCAGCCTGTTCGCCGGAGATACACTGGCGCTGTACACCGACGGCATAACGGAAGCGTTCAACGATTCTGAAGAGGAATACGGCGAGCAACGTTTGATCGAAGCGTTACGGCGACGACGTGACTTGTCTTCCAAAGACCTACTCGGATCGATTGTCGAGGAAGTGCGACAGTTCAGCCCTCGGGAGCAGCACGACGACATTACCCTGATAGTGGCGAAGTGCAGGGACTGCTGAGGGAGAAGATCGAGGATAGAAGATAGAAGATTGCCGTTTGCCCAGCCGGCGCGGTATTGAGTGGTAATACCGCGCAATTGAGTGGTATAAACACGCATTATGAACACCCTAGCCGAATTATTATCGTCGCGAGTCAAGGCTGAAACCTTTCGATTGCTCTTCGGCATCCCCGGCCGTGAGCTTCACGTGCGTGAGATTGAGCGCCAATCCGGGCTCGCTGATGCCACGGTGCGGCAGGAACTGAAGAGACTTTCACGCCTGGGCGTGGTTGAGGCACGACGCGACGGAAACCGCACTTACTATCATGCGAACGCGCGACATCCGCTCTATCCGGACATCCGCAATCTAGTGCTCAAGACGAGCGGGCTCGTTGCTTTGCTGCGTGACGCGCTTGCACATCCTGGCGTTCGGCTGGCGTTCGTTTTCGGTTCTCTGGCAAACGGCAGCGACAATGCGGAAAGCGACGTAGACCTGTTCCTGATTGGCACAACGAGCCTGCGTCAACTTGGTAGACTGCTCTCGAGTGTGTCTGCGAAAGTGGGACGCGAAATCAACCCACACGCTTTCACGGCTGAGGAGTTCATGCGCCGGAAAAAGGCCCGAGATCACTTCGTCAGCACGGTGCTGCGAGGTCCAAAAATGTTTGTAGTAGGAAGTGAAGATGAGCTTGAAGCAATGGGCCGATAACGGCTGGCTGCGTCCTCACGATACGAGCCAACAAGAGATAGCTGATCTCTTTGTGATTGTCGGCCGGGATCTTGGGGATGCCGAAGGGAACATCTCGGCCGATTGGCGGTTTGGCATCGCTTACAATGCAGCGCTCAAGCTTTGCACGATATTGCTATACGCAGCCGGCTACAGACCGGAGAAAGTTCTACAGCATTACAGGACAATCGCAGCGTTGCCGGAAATACTTGGTGATCGCTGGAAGGACGAAGCGGATTACCTCGAGACCTGCCGAAGAAAACGCAACATAGCCGAATACGATAGGGCCGGCACCATCACGGAACAAGATGCGTCCGAACTAGTCAGTTTTGTAAACGAGCTTCAAGAAGAGGTGAGACGCTGGCTCGGGAAGGAACACCCCGAGCTTGCGCCAGAGTAGCCTTCTATCATGTGCGATTGCCTTCGCGAACTCGAGTGGCGAAGTGCAGGGACTGCTGAGGGCCTCCAACGCAAGCATGTAGGGGCGGCCCTCCGTGGCCGCCGCCTCTTCCTGCGGCCAAACGTTTACCAAAGAGGGGCGGCCACGGAGGGCCGCCCCTACATGCCAAAGGCGCGATTGACCCAAGGCGCGTTTGACGAAAACTGAACGAGAGCGTACAAGATTGCTGTTCTCATTCAACCGGACCAGATCCAGATCTCGAGGTGATCCATGAAAACTCTGCTCTCGCTCGTCTTATTCGCCCAGCTTGCTCTGGCGCAACAGCCGCAGGCGCAGCAAGCTCAACCACCCGCTCAGCCATCGCAGCAGCAACAAACACAACGCCAGTCTCAACAGGCTCAGGCTCCGGGACAACAACAGGGCCGTCAGCGGAATCAGGATGCCGCAAGGCCGCAACAATCCGGCGACGGCGCCGTAGCCGAAGCCGTCGACGAAACGCCTTCGGTCACTCATCACGAAATCAGGGTCGGCGGCAAGACTCTCGCGTACACCGCGACCGTCGCGCAGATGCCGCTAAAGAATTCGAGCGGCGAGACCGAAGCCCACATCTGTTATATGGCTTACACGCTGGACGGCGCCGATCCCGCAACGCGTCCGCTTAGCTTTTGCTTCAACGGCGGGCCCGGCTCGGCGTCGATCTGGGTCCACATGGGAGCGATGGGGCCGCGCAAAGCGAAACTGCTCGACAACGGAGATATGCCGCCGCCTCCTTATAAAATCGTGGACAACGAGAACACGTGGCTCGATCAGACTGATCTTGTGTTCATCGACCCCGTCGGCACCGGCTACAGTCGAGCCAAGACGCCCGAGATCGCGCGACGGATAAACGGCGTGCAAGGAGATATTCAATCGGTCGGGGAGTTCATGAGAATGTACGTGACTCGCAACGACCGATGGATGTCGCCGCTGTTTATTGCGGGTGAGAGCTACGGGACCTTTCGAGCTGCCGGGCTTGCCGGATATTTGATCGACCAGGGAATGGCGTTCAACGGGATCGTGCTGATCTCGACCATTCTCAACTTCGCCGGCATTCGTCCGGGACCGAACAACAGCCTCGCGTGCGCACTTCATCTGCCGTCTTACACAGCCGATGCGTGGTACCACAAGAAGCTGCCCGCGGATCTGCAAAAGGATTTGAAGACCGCGATCAAAGAATCCGAGAACTGGGCGATGACCGGTTACATGGAAGCTCTCGACAAGGGCGATCAACTAACCGCGGCCGAGCGCAAAGCGACGATCGACAAGCTGGTGAGATACACCGGACTCGAGACTCGATATCTTGACGACAGCGACTTAAGGCTGGATGTAGCGCACTTCACACGCGAGTTGCTGCGCGACAAGCGGCTCACGATCGGCCGGCTCGATGGGAGACTAACGGGACCTTCGCCGCTGAACGCGGGAGAAACCGCCGAGTTCGATCCCTCGAGCACGCTGCCGCGCCCGCCGTTTCAGGCGGCGTTTCTTCATTACATTCGCTCGGAGCTGGGCTACAAGACCGACATGAACTACTACGTGAGCGGCGGAATCATGCCGTGGGACTGGGGCGTTCAGAACGGTTATGCCGACACGAGCAACCTGCTGCGCAACGCGTTTGCGAAAAATCCTCACCTGAAGGTGCTTGTGTGCCAGGGCTACTACGATCTGGCGACCCCGTTCTTTGCGGCGGAATACACAATGAATCACCTGGGTATTCACGCCGAGTCGCACGCGAACATCTCGTGGGCGTTTTATCAGGCGGGGCATATGATGTACATCGACAAGGAGTCTCACGCCAAGCTGAAACGCGACGTCGCCGAATGGATGCACTCGTCGATTCAACCGTAAACAAATCGCAAAACCCCGTTCGTAGTCCGGCCTTCAGGCGGAAGTTTGCAAGAGTTGTAGGCGTCGAAATACATACAAACTTCCGCCTGAAGGCCGGACTACGAACAGGTTAAGGAGAAATCATGAAGCGATTATCTCTCATCTGGCGATGTGCATTACTGATTATCTTTCTCTCGCCGGCGGCTGCTCCCGCGCAGGGGAAGCTTGCGGATTACGATCGGGCCAACAACCTTCGCAAAACTTTTATGGACGCCGCCCTCAACGTCCCCGACCGAGCCAATTGGATCGAGAAGACCAACCGGTTCTGGTATAGGAGAACGGTAAAAGGAGGGAACGAAGTCCTCCTCGTGGACGCGGAAACGAAGGTCAGGAAACCAGCCTTCGATCACGACAGGCTCGCCACCTCCCTGTCCACCGCGGCCGTTGAAAAGTTCACCGGAGTAACGCTGCCAGTCACCGCGCTCACGTTTGTCGACAGCGGACAAGCGGTTCAATTCATCGTTGGAGAGACGCGTTGGAAATGTGATCTGTCTGACTATTCGTGCAAGAAGGTCGGCCCGGCGTTTCCCGGGTTTCTTTCCGGGCGCCAGGTATTGCTCGGCCGGACCATGCAGCCTTTAGCGCAGCCTTCAGGAAGCTCTCAACAGGCCCAAGCGGAAGACCAGCCGAAGGTCTCGCCCGATGGTAAGTGGGAAGCCTTTATCAGGAACTACAATGTGTTCGTCCGCGCGAAGAGCGACGTGAAGAATGAAATAGCGTTGAGCTTTGACGGTTCCGAAGGAAACTATTACGCGTTGTACTCGCTTGTCTGGTCGCCGGATTCGAAGGAGCTCGCAGCATATCGAGTGCAGCCCGGCTACCACCGAAAGATCGATTACGTTCAGTCTTCGCCGGCCGATCAGCTCCAGCCAAAATACTGGACGATGGATTACGCCAAGCCGGGAGACGCTTTGGATGTCGAACGGCCGGTGCTGTTTCAGCTTGAGGGCAGGAAACAGATCGTCATCGACAAGGGGCTGTTCCCGGAACCGTTCGGCCTGACGGCCCCGGTTTGGAGAAAGGACAGCCGCGCGTTCACGTTTGAATACAATCAGCGCGGGCACCAGGTTTATCGGGTCATCGAAGTCGACGCCGCAACCGGGAAGACTCGCGCCGTGATCGACGAACAAACGAAAACGTTCTTCTGTTATTCAGGTAAGAAATATCGCTTTGACGTAGGCGACGGCAAGGAAGTCGTATGGGCGAGCGAGCGTGACGGCTGGAATCACCTGTATCTGTTCGACGGCGTAACCGGCGCGGTGAAAAACCAGATCACCAAAGGCGAGTGGGTCGTCCGCGGAGTCGAAAACGTCGACGAAGAGAAGCGGCAGATCTGGTTTCGCGCGAGCGGCATGTATCCGGGGAGGGACCCTTACTTCAATCATCTCTACCGGATCAATTTTGACGGCACCGGATTGACCGCGTTTACTGAAGCAGACGCCAATCACATCGTGAGCCTCTCTTCCGATTTCAAATACTACGTTGATACCTGGTCGCGGGTTGATCTTCCGACTGTCTCGGTGCTGCGGAGCACGGCGGACAAGAGCGTCGTCATGCAGCTCGAAAGTGTCGACATTGGAGATCTGCTCAAGGCCGGTTGGCGCGCGCCGGAAGTCTTCACCGCAAAGGGACGAGACAACAGGATAGACATATGGGGTGTGATTTATCGTCCTACAAACTTCGATCCGTCGAAGAAGTATCCGGTGATCGAAAACATCTACGCCGGTCCGCACGATTCATTCGTGCCGAAAAACTTCAGCGCCTATAACCAGATGCAATCCCTTGCGGAACTCGGATTCATCGTTGTCCAGATCGATGGAATGGGCACCTCCAATCGTTCCAAAGCGTTTCACGATGTATGTTGGAAGAACCTCGGCGATGCGGGCTTTCCTGACCGAATACTCTGGCATAAGGCGGTCGCCGCGAAGTACTCCTACTATGACATCGGCCGCGTGGGCATCTACGGCACATCGGCCGGCGGACAGAGCGCGCTGGGCGCGCTTCTCTTTCACCCGGAGTTTTACAAGGTTTCTGTGTCGGCTTCCGGGTGTCACGACAATCGCATGGATAAGATCTGGTGGAACGAGCAATGGATGGGCTGGCCGTTAGGCCCGGAGTATGCGGCGGCC
>DATNBZ010000038.1:0-17331 GCA_035607285.1 Blastocatellia bacterium
TGTGCGTACGCGCCGCTTTGGCTCTGGGCGGGCGATTCAAAGCAGGCAAAGCGGCGCGTACGCACAGACCGCGCCGCACTCCAAAACCGCCTAGCCGGATAGTTTCCGTCGACCAACACAACTCTAGAACACTACCCGTTGTTCGGGTGCCTGCCGAGTGCTAAATTAGTCAGCGCGATCATCAAACGAGGAGCAAGCTATGGCGGCACGCAAGCGAAAAGAGTACGGCGAGTACATCGTCTCAGACTCAAAGATCTGCGGCGGAGATTTGACCTTCAAGGGCACGCGCGTGTTGGTGAAGGATGTTCTTTACTACGTCGCAAAAGGCAAGGACTGGGATTGGATCGTGACTGGTTATCATGGCATTTGTCGTGAAGCAATTGCGGAAGCAGTCTCTCTTGCGAGCAACGCTCTGTTCGCAAAGGTTGAATCTCGCCGCCGCGCAGCATGAATGTCCTCGACGAGAACATCTTTGAGCTTCATCGCCAGCAACTTGATGCGTGGCGTATTCGCGTACGGCAGGTTGGTGTTGACATCGGCAAGCTTGGGATGGATGACCGGGAAGAAATCATTCCGCTGCTGCACAGCCTACGGCGTCCGACTTTCTTTACTCGTGACAAGGACTTTTACCATCGATGGCTGAGTCATCCAGGCTACTGCTTAGTCTACCTCGACGTCACACCCGATGAAGCGGCTCTGTTCATTCGTCGTTTCCTACGCCACCGTAGCTTTCGCACGCAAGCCGCGCGAGTGGGTAAGATCGTCCGGTCCATCGAGGTGGCATCAGCGTATGGCAAGCCGGTATGGGTGAGGGAAGGGAGATCGCGTGGTGACCAGCGTGGAAGACAGAGAGTTCGATCGAGAGTATGAGCGCGCGAAGTGTTCCGCCGCTCGGGCAGACAGGATTGAGCCGCGCGCGAAGTCTGCGCGCTACGATCGACGCACGAATCGAATCGTTGTGGAACTTCGCAACGGGGCAATCTTCATGTTTCCCGCCGAGCTAGCGCAAGGGCTGGCTGGAGCATCGCCGAAGGATCTCGCAGACGTGCGAATAACACCATCGGGCGAAGGGCTTCGCTGGCCCAGCCTCGATGCAGACTTCAGCTTGCCGAACCTCTTGGCCGGAGAATTCGGATCAAAGAGATGGATGGCAACGCTCAGCCGCAATGGCAGAGCTGAGGTTAAGAAGGAAGAACGACTGAAAGCTCGGAACAGTGGAAGATCGAAAGATTAGAACCCAGATCAAGCCTCCGCGATGCGATCGCAGTATCCGTTTTAATTCCATCCGTGTAAACCCGTCGAATCCGCGTCATCCGTGGTCTATTGAGCTTTTCGTGCTGCCGGTGCGATAGACCACGGATGACGCGATTTTTTGGGTTCACACGGATCAGGTGTGCTGGTTACTTACTGCTCGAGTCCGAAGGCGGCGGCGCGCAGAACCGGCTTCTTTGAGTTTGGGCTCTTGACCGTGACTCGCAACTCGTACACTCCCGAGCTTATCCCCTTGAGCTTGAGGCTGCCCCCGATTTCGATTCCCTTACTGTCTTTCTCCACCGTGCGCGATTCTACTGAGACCCATTGACCCTGATAAACCGGCTTGTCATTTTGAGCGACCTCGATTTGCATCAGCAGATCTTTGCCGCTCGGGTTCTTGCCTCCCGGGTAGATCACGAGATGATAGTCGAGGTCGTCTCCCAGTTTGTAAACCGTAATACCCTGGGTCACCGCGGGTGACATTGATTCCATCTGCGCGGTCTTGTTTGGCGGCTGATCCCTGTCGCGCGTCAACAACAGTGCGCTCAACGCAAGCTTGTTCTTGTTGAGGTCGGGAACTTCCAACCACGTTGTAGCGGTCCCGAACTTTTCGGTTGCAAGTTCCAGAACTCCCACTCGAGCCTGGTAGACGCCGGGCGCGAGCGGGACTCGTTCGGTGTAGCGATATCCGTTTCGCTTCGCCAGCGCCAGCCTGTCGGCGGTGAAGCTGCCGTTCGCCTGTTTCGTCGAGATATGAACGCGCTTGCCGGTCCGGTCATAGATCATCGTCACCGTCTCGACATCAAAAAGATAGTGCTGGTCCTGCTCGCGGTACTGAAGCGCGCCGGCGTCGATGTAAAACTGAACATATGCCTGGCCCGGCAGGTTTTCGCGTTCGAAGAAGTCAGCCGAGACCGCTACTGGAATGGTAGTCACCGGAAGCGGCTCGGCCATCGCCTGCGCGAGCCGTTGTCGAGGCGTGGCCGCTTGCTGTTCCGATTTGGCCTCGAAGTTTTGATATCCGCGCTGCGTCCGCACTTTGTAGTCGGGATGGTTTTTCACACGGACTGTAATCAAGTGAAGTTTGTCTTTTGCGCTCGAGGCGGCTGGGGAACTCGCATCGGCGTGATAGGCGAGAGAATAATAGACGCGATTATCATTGAGCGCTTTTTGAAGGCGGCCGTTCAAGTCGTTGGTGTTGAAAAACGATTCGCCTCCCGTGTCTTTCGCCAGGTTGTTCAGCGCGAGCTGAAGGTCTCGCTCGGACAGGCTCATCGTTGCTGTGAGATCCGCTACTTCGCGTCCTCGGCCGGGGTTTCTTCTTCCGGCAACGAGACCCGGCTGTGAAGCAGTCACCATCATCGGCTGAAGTCCCTGAGCAGCTATCGTGTAAATCACCACGCCTGAGCGGACGGCGCGGCTGATCGCCGGCTGCAGATCGGAATTCTCGTAGCCTCCTGAAGTATCGTTAAGAGTGAATCCTTCCGAGAAAACCGCAATCAAACGCTGCCCCGGCATTTCGGCTACGCGCTCGACCACGCCCTTGAGCGTTCCAAGCGTAATTTTGCGATGATATGAAGCCTCGGCCAGCACCTGGTTCGCCCTTCCGCGAGCGAGCGGCTCGATGATCTCATCGCGCACTTCCCTCGGCATATTGTCTTCCATCCTTATGATCTCAACGCCGAGGAGCAGACTGCTCATGTCTCCGTGATTTATCTGCGCGGCGAGATAAGGTGTGAAGAGCGTTTCCTCGAGAGAGATGCGCCAGGGACGCAACCTGTCTATCGCGGATCGAAGGAGTTGCTTGTTGCGCGTAAACTGCTCCATCAACCCGAGCGCGCCGCTTGTGGTGACAATCGCGACCAGATCGCGGTCAGTCATCTGCTCATCTACGAAGCGCCTCAGTGCCTGCCTTGTGCGCTCGAGAGCATCGAACTTGATGTGAACGGTATCGACAAACAGGACGATGGTTCGTCCGATATCTTTTTGAGGAACGCGGAGCGAGGTTGGCGTCGCAGTATCGCCGCCGGGTTTTGATTCAGATGCCGCGCCGACGTTTTCGACGGAGAAGAAGCTGATCGGCTGAGGGCGATTGTCTTCGAGAACGTCAAAGTCGTCCTTCGTCAGGTTGTCGACCGGCTGTCCTCTTTTGTCCGTAACGACAGCGCGTACCTGAACCAGGTCTGTTCTGAGACGAAGTTGTTTATCTCGCTCGTCCTGGTTTTTTTCCTGCGCGCCAGCCGCCGGCGGCTGTTGGATAAGGAAGACTATTGCGATCAAGAGAGCGAAGAGTTTGTTCATAGGTGGTTTGTCTATCCGGACGACGGGCGCTGCGATCCGTATTTTGACGAGGACCGTTCGCTGAGTCAATCTTGAAGCTGACTTGTCGGGGTGTGATTAAAAGCGGGACTTGAGCCGGGAGCCGCCCGCGACTGTTCGCTGGAAGAAGTGTCCTGAGAATTCCCTGGAACCCCGTAGAGGTGGAATGTTTATAGTGGCGAGTTCTCTATGTTGCCAACCCCGTAGGGGTGGAATGTTCCGGCGCTCAACTCTATTGCCGCTCCTAACGGAGCCAGGAAGTCTACGTCGGCGTCCGTAACTATGAACATCGCGCCCCTACGGGGTTGCCGAGCGGCATGCTCGATTCCCCGCTCTGAGTTCCGGGTGACCTAAGTCCCACCCAAGTCCCACTTTCAATCACACCCAACTTGTCGTCATTTGGCTGTATTCTTTTTCGAGTTCAGCTCGCTTGCCACGCGTTCGACCTCCGACATCACCCGCAAAAGATTCTCGCCGAGGACCTTCTTTATGTCCGCGTCCGAATAGCCGCGCTTCATCAGTTCGTAGGTTATGTTCGGAAGTTTCGAAATGTCTTCCATTCCTTCAGGCAGGCCGGTAAACGGAACCCCGTCAAAGTCCGAGCCGAGCCCGACGTGATCGATGCCCGCAACCTTGGCGACGCGATCGATATGATCGATCAACACGGACAGCGGCGTCCTGCCCGGATCGTTGGCCTTGCGCCAGGCATCGAGTTCGCTTTGCGCGCGCTTGGGATCATCCGGATACTTCGCCTTGAGTTCATCCTCCAATGTTCGAGAGCGCAATGCCGACTCGGCTTTTCGTGGATCGAGAAATCCATCATAGAAATTCACCATCACCACGCCGCCGTTCTTGCCCATCGCTCGAAGCATGTCGTCGGTCATGTTTCTGGAGTGATTGGCAATCGCTCGGGAAGAAGAGTGTGAAGCGATAATCGGCGCGCGAGTCGTCGCGATCACGTCGTAGAAGGTCTTGTCCGCGACGTGCGAGATGTCGATCATCATTCCAATTCGATTCATCTCGTGAACTACATCGCGGCCAAAGTCAGTCAGGCCGTTGTGATGCTGCACGTTTGTGTTGTTGATGTCGCCTTCCGAGTCCGCCCAGTCGTTTGTGTTCGTGTGAGTCAGAGTCATGTAGCGCACGCCGAGGGCGTAAAACACACGGAGCGCGCGGAGACTGTCTTCGATGGCGTGCCCGCCTTCGATGCCCATCAACGCGGCAATCTTTCCGCTCTTCACGATGCGCCTGATATCGGCGGCGGTCGAAGCCTTTTCCAGCGACTCAGGGTGACGGCGAATTTGTTCGTTGACGGCGTCGATCACGTCGAGTGCTCGCCGGGCGGCGCCTCCGCCTTCCAAGGGCTTCTTGTTTACAAATTCCTTGCCGACATAAACCGCGAAGAACTCCGCGCCGAGACCGCCGGCTTTCATGCGCCGGAGGTCGGTGTGGGTCTTGATCTTCGCGGCGGGATCGTCGCCGCTCATGCCAAGGTCAAACCCATCGTCGATGAGCGGGGAGGTGATGTCGTTGTGGGTGTCGACGACGATCGAAGCGCGGTGCAGTTTGTTGGCTCGCGCGCGGAGGTCGGCGTCATCAGCCTTTGAAGGCGTCTTCGACGACAAGCCGGCAGCTTGTCGGCTATCCGGAACCGGGTCAGAGGCAAGTGCAAGTGATCCTGCCGAAAACATCGCGATCAGGCAAATCGCCGCTGAAGGTCTAAAAGATCTATTGCGCATTGTGTAAGAATCCTCTCCACAAATGACAAATGACAATTGGAAAATGTCATATGGAAAATCGGCATTCATTTCGTGGTGTAGTATCCACGTCTCGCGCGCACCTGAACGCCGGGCCGCTTCACCTCTACTCTTATCGGCCTGAAAGTTCCGGTCCTCGGCTCGCTCTTGCTGTAATAAGTCAGCACGAACTGCGCGCGCACCTCGGCGGCAAGTCGCTTGTAGATTTCGTCGAGGTCGCGCGCTTCCTTTTTTTGATCTTCGTAGATCGGGGGAAAGAATGCGCGCCCGCCGGTGTCTTCGCACATGGCTTTCATGACGAACTCGCCAGCCAGGTCCTGTACGCTGGCCGACGGTGCGACTCCCGTAGAGTGCACCGCGTAGATGGCGATGTCCGATTTTTGCGCTTCCGTCAGGGCCTGCGCCAAAGTCGAAGTCGAAACAGTGTCGGTGCCGTCCGACAGCACCACCATAACGTGGCGGCCTTCAGAGGGGCGAAGGTATCGTGCCGCGGCTATCATTCCATCATAAAGCGCGGTCGCGCCCTGGGCCTTGAGCTGTCCAATCGCGCTGATCAGGTGCTCGACGTCGGAGCTGAACTGAAGCTCTATCTTTGATTCAGTCGAAACGCTCATCAGCGCCGCCTGATCTCCCGGCCTCATTACGTTGCGAAAGAACTGAGCGGCCGCTCTCTGCTCAAACTCAAGGCGATGGCGAATCGAACTGGACGTATCGAACAGGAAGATCAATCGCAGTGGAATCTGCCCCTCGCGATAGAGCCCCGCGATTTCCTGTTTGGCGTTGTCTTCGTAGATTTCAAAATCTTTTTGGGCCAGATCATTGATCTGATTGCCCGCGGCGTCAGTGACCGAAGTTATCACCGTCACGAGATCGGCCTTGAGCTTGAGCGGCTTGTCATCCTGAGGCTGATCGGTTGCGCGGCGCGGCCGGTTCTCATCAGCAGGCGGTGTAACCGGGCGTTGTCCTTGTTGTGAGGAAGGAGGCTGCGGCTTTGGCGCCGGCGGAGTCGGACGTCCCGATTGGGAAAAGGCAGGGGGGAGAAGGCAGACGGCAAAGACCAGGAGCGACAAGGCGACGGCGCGACGGGGCGACCAGGCGAAAGAGAACGGGGACGGGGCGACGGGGAGACGGGGCGAGTGGGGGAAAACCACCTTCGCCCCGTCGCCGAGTCGCCTGGTCGCCCCGTCTCTTTTCGGAGCGTCGCCCCGTCGCCTGGTCGCACCGTCTGTATTTCGCATGGTCCTCATATCGCTGCTTCTGAAACGGCCGGCCTCATTAGATAGGTCGATCGCCACTCTTCAAAATCCTTTAAGCCAAGCTCAACCTGAAAACGATGGCGGTCAACTTTGCGTTTGAGCCTTCGTCGATCCGATTCTTCCAACTGCGGAAGCAATGCGAACGTGATGTTCATCGGTTGAAAGTTCTTCGTCTCGGCGTTCGCGATGTAATTAGTAAGGCTGCCCATCGCGGTTCTGCGCGGAGGTGATTGCGGCTTTTGACCGCGAGCAATCTCGGCCGCGTGAACTCCCGCCATGAATCCCGTTGCCATCGCTTCGATGTATCCTTCGACGCCCGAAATCTGTCCCGCAAACAGAACGCGCGGATTGGCTCGCATTTGCAGCGTCTCGGTGAGCACCGCCGGAGCGCAGATGAAAGTGTTCCGATGTATCTGCCCGTAGCGAATGATTTCGGCTTGTTCGAGTCCGGGAATCAAACGAAGCACGCGCTTCTGCTCGCCGAATTTCAGATGGTTTTGAAAGCCTACCAGGTTGTAGCTGTCAGCCATCAGATTCTCTTGTCTGAGCTGCACCACCGCCCACGATTGCCGGTCGGTGCGCGGATCACGGAGCCCAACCGGTTTCATCGGACCATAGCGCAAGGTGTCGCGCCCGCGCCGAGCGATCTCTTCGATCGGCAAACATCCCTCGAAGTACATCGTCTTTTCGAATTCGTGAAGCGGCACCGACTCCGCCGCAATCAGCGCGTCATAAAAGCGATCGTACTCCTCTTCGTTGAAAGGGCAGTTCAGATAATCGTCTCCGCCCTTGCCGTAACGGGCGCCGCGAAACGCGATGTTGTGATTGATCGTCTCGGCGTCAACGACGGGCGAAATCGCGTCGTAGAAGTAAAGCTGGCCGGCGCCCGTCAGCTTTGTTATTTCTTCCGTAAGCGCGGGCGATGTGAGCGGCCCGGTTGCGATCACCACCGGCCCGGCCGGCGGAAGAGTTTGGACTTCCTCGCGCGACACCTCGATGTTCGGGTGCGAAGCGATTCGGCGCGTGACTTCTTCGGCAAACCGTCCGCGATCTACCGCCAAAGCCGATCCGGCGGGCACCGAGGTCTGGTGCGCCACTTCAATTAGTAAAGACCCGCCGCGTCTCAGCTCTTCCTTTAGAAGATAAGGCGCGGTGCCCGGCTCGTCGGTCTTGAGAGAGTTCGAGCAGACGATCTCGGCGAGGTTCGCGGATTGATGCGCCGGCGTCGGACGCGCGGGGCGCATCTCGAAGAGACGTACTTTGACGCCGCGCTCGGCTGCTTGCCAGGCGGCTTCGGAGCCAGCCAGTCCTCCGCCGATTATTATTACGCACGGCTCGTTTGTCATAAGGATACTGCAAGCAGCACTCGCTGTTGATATCACTTCGATTCTAGCATTCGGTCGAAGCCGTGCGCGAGCGTCGCTAAACATGGGTAGTGGGTCTTAGTGTGTTGGTCGTTCATTATCGCGCTGCTCCTCAGCGTCCTCGGCGTCCTCTGCGGTTAGATCCCAGCATTGATTAAGAAAACCGCAGAGGACGCCGAGGACGCTGAGGACTGCGTTGCCTGCCACCACGCTAATACACCCATTACCCAAACATGCTCCGAAGGATGCTTGCGACAATAGCGTGCGCTTTTCTGTATTGGAACGCGTCACTCCGGATATCGTCAGGGTCATTGAGCTGGGCTCTTACAACCAAAATGTGACGGCACGCTTGTTGCCGTTGTTGATTCCGAAGGATGGTTCCCCAACGATGGTTACTAACGCTTAGGTCGGAGTCAATCATGAGCACTCATAAGAACCAAACTTTCAGCCTTATCGGCGATGAGCCCCCGGCGCCTGTTAAACATTATGCGCTGCTTGACGACCTCGCGAGACAGCCTCGGAAGCGGTCGAGAGCTCCGATGACGGTGGCGCTGGTGGTAATCGGGCTGCTTGCGGGATGGATCGCGGGCATATCGCTGACCGGCGCATTCCAGCGCGCGAAGCCAGCTACTGATATTCCTCCCAATGGGCAAATGGAGGAGCCTGCCAGTCCGCAGTCGCAACCGCCGGACACGCGGCCTACGGCGAATGTGGCCGCTCCGGCCGGCAAATCGGCACGCCCTCGCGATGCGCAAGCCGAGCCTCAGCCAGGCGTCGAATTGCAGCCCCCTCGAGCGACTCTTATCGACGAAGACAAAGGCCAGGAAGATCGCAAGGTCGACGTCCCGACCGGGGAACAGTCAACGAAAGAGATTGGACAGAATGCGATGGAGAAGATCCTGAAAGAAAACGACAAAATAAAACGTGGCAAGCATCTCAAAGCCAACAAGAACGAAGAGTGAGCTGAAGAAAGAAAAGCAGGGCGTAATTTAAGGCACTCCTGTATGGGCGGTCCTCCGTGGCCGCCCCTTCTTCGATGAAGCGTTTCTCATTAAGGGGCGGCCACGGAGGACCGCCCATACAGGAGCGCGCCGATTTCTTTGACACTCCGCAAGTCATCCTGCTTTGGAAATCAATGAGGGGCGGCCACGGAGGGCCGCCCCTACATGGGCGCGCAATTCACGACCGCCCCTTGGGGGCGTTATTCACGACCGGCTTAGGTGCTGGTCGATTTTGATTTCCCAGCGAGGATGACCTCGCGTCCCGCGAGATACAACAGAACCATCAAAATCACAAACGGAATCATTGACAGGAGATCTGCGCTCGGTCCGCTCAAGAATGGGTTGTGAGAACCGGCCCATTTTTCAATACTGGCGTTGAAGTCTCCCAGGGGCGGGTAGCCGGCGATGAACGCCACGATTATCCCTGCGAGTGCTCCTCCGGCGATATAGCCCGAGGCCATTAACACACCCGGGCTCTTGTCCCCTTCCGCCACCAGTTGTTCCTCGGTCAGGTTCTTATCCTTGAACTTCTTAGCGATGTACTTATCGACCAGCCATCGAATCATCCCTCCTATGAAGATCGGGCTCGAGGATGAAAGCGGCAGATAAACACCCACTGCGAACGCCAGGGAAGGAATCCCGGACATCTCGAGGACGATTGCGATCATTACTCCAAGCATCACAAGTCCCCAGGGCAGCTTGTGATTCAAGATACCTTTGATGATGTAGGACATCAAAACGGCCTTCGGCGCGTCAAACTTAGTCACCGTCGTCCCGTCGGGTCTGATCTTGTGAGTTCCGTTGATACCCGGGTCGGCCAGATAGACGACGGCGCCCTGGTCGTTGACCAGGTACTTACCCGGAGGGCCTCCGGCATCGTCGGTCTTGTGCCAGGTGCGATAACTGTTTCCGTCTGTCTCGGCTTGCTTGCCCTCGAGCTTCTCAGCAGGACCCAACTGCGAAGTGTCGGCGGTCAAACCGGCCGGGAAGTTTTGCTGTACTTTGTAGACGGCCTTGCCGGATTGGTCGACAAGGTACTCGCCTGGATCCAGCGCCGAGACCGCGGTCGCACCTCCGGCCTCATTCTTCAGTAGTCGATAGTCGCCCGCGAGCATCGGTTTCGCTTCGCCCGAATAGGCCGGGAGGGATGAGGCCACGTCATTCACCGCGACCGGCGTCTCTATGGCCTCGAAGCTGGTGTGCGGAAAATAGATCGTGGACGAGTTGTTGAGCTTGAGCAGAATCGGGCCGAGCACGACAGCCGAGGCCAGCGCGCCGATCAGAATTGCAGTCTGCTGATGTTTGGGAGTTGATCCGACCAGGAAGCCGGTTTTCAAGTCTTGCGAAGTCGTTCCGCCGTTCGAAGCCGCGATGCATACAATGCCGCCGATCGAAAGGGCTGTTACGTAATACGTCGGGCCTGTCCAGCCAACTATCAAAAAGATCAAGCAGGTTAATAGCAGCGTCGCGACGGTCATCCCGGAGATCGGATTGGACGACGAACCTATTTCTCCCGTTAGCCGCGATGAAACTGTGACAAACAAAAACCCGAACGCGACGATCAGTATTGCGCCAAGGATGTTCCACTGAAGATTCAGTTGCGGGAAGATCATTATCATCGCCAGCAACGCGAAGATGCCCCCAACAACCAGTTTCATTGAAAGATCCTGGTCGGTGCGCGGCGCCCGTGCTGCCGCCTCCCGCCCGCCTCGGAAATCGCTGATCCCGCCTTTGAGTCCGTGCCAGATCGTCGGAAGCGAACGAAACAGGCTTATGATTCCACCTGCCGCCACCGCGCCCGCGCCGATGTAGAGCACATAAGCGCTTCGAATCTGGGCCGGATTCATTTCGCTGATCGGCACAGTGCCGGGCGCGAGAATTGCGGTTGAACCCTCGCCGAAAAACTTGATTGCCGGGATCAGCACGAGATACGCAAGCACGCCTCCCGCGCACATAATCGACGCGATGCGAGGTCCGATGATGTAGCCGACACCCAACAGCGCCGGGGAAATCTCGGCGGCGATGGAGCCCGCCTTGAACGGCGCGGCGAAAATCTTTTCGGGAGTGTCCTTCCATGCTTTGAACGCTCCCATCGCCGTTTGATAAAGGAAGCCGAGCCCCAACCCTGTGAAGATCGGCAGTGCGCGAACCTCCGCGACGACTCCGTCCTTGGCGGCGTGCGACGCCGCGGCGCGCGACTCTTCGGATGCGCCGGCCTTGAGGACCTCGGCGCACGCAGTTCCCTCGGGGTACTTAAGATAGCCGTGCTGAGCGACGATGAGCGCGCGGCGCAGCGGGATCATCATCAGGATGCCGAGCAGTCCGCCCAGGATCGCGACGAGCATCACTCTTGTGATCTCGAGGTTGAACCCGAGGATCATGATTGCGGGCATCGTTACTCCGACGCCAAACGCAATCGATTCCCCGGCCGATCCTGCGGTCTGAACGATGTTGTTCTCCAGAATCGTCGCGTTTCGCAGGCCGAATTTCGAGAAGAGGCGAAACAAGGTGATCGAAATGACGGCGACGGGGATCGACGCGCTCACGGTCAAGCCGACCTTGAGAACCAGATAGAGCGACGAGGCGCCAAACACCATTCCGAGTATCGTGCCAACGATGAGCGGCAAGACGGTCAACTCGGGCAAGACGATGCCGGCGGGTATATAAGGCCGGAATACGGCGAGAAAAGGATTTTCGGACTTTGGTGTGACGTCACTCACAGCAGTCCCGTTGAGCGTTTCACTCGACATCAGAAATGACCTCCGAGAAATTTGTCGTAACGGCGAACTGCGCGTTCGGCCGCGTCCTTCGAGTTCGATGCTTCTGGGATCGGTTGGGGTTCATTGTGGACGTGAGCCGGAATGAATGTCAATTGGAAAAGCGGTTGCCGCGAGCACTGGAAACAACAAGCCCCGACGCGGCGACTCGACTACGTCGGTGCCCTGCGTCGGGGCTTTCGGTGGTCTGTTGGGATTGGCCCGGGGCCTACCCTCATACTGAAGAAGAGCGTGCTGTTCCTGCTGTCAGCAACGCATCGGCGGAGTAATCTCGACGCCGGGTGTCAGCCGCGCGGAGCGGCCGGCCACGCTCAGGCCTCAGCCACCTCACCAAGTCTAGTTCTTATCATCTATGGATCACCTCCTTTCTGGTGTTAGCTCGCATAGTAAGCACAAGCCGTTTTCGAGTCAAGAAAAAAATGAAGCGAAAGCACAACTAATAGCGATATCCTGTATTGCGACCGGCTATATCTAGTTGTGACGTGTGGTAGTCCTTCGCGTGCTTTGCGGTCCTTTGCGTCTTTGCGCTATGTATTGAAGGAGTAAGACTCAATACTCAACGCAAAGACGCAAAGGACCGCAAAGCACGCGAAGCTTATTTCATTCTGAAAAACAACCCACGACTATAGCAACGCAGAATCCGAACCCAACCTCAAACTTCGCTTATTGGTCTCGCTGTCCTAAAATAGCGAGGCTATAGAGATGAAGCGAGAAACCACACTGGAGACCGTAGCCCTCGGTGGATGCGTCTTTCTTTGCGGCTATGCGGTGCTCGTGACGGCACTGCTGATTGATAGTTCTCTCGTTCTCGCTTTGGGCGCCGCCGTCTTTCTGCTCGGCTTTGCATTGGTAAGGAAGTTTGATCCGGTCATCAGAAGGAGCTGTGCTGCATCCGGATTGATCCATCTTCTGCTCGCAGGATTCATAGCGGCTTGTATTTTCTGGAATGCAGGATTGATGGTTCGACTGATTTTGCTGGTGTTGTCACCGGTTGGTATAACTGTGGGCGTGCTGGCGTCGGGACTCGGCAACGAAGTCAGGAAACTGCGGACTCATACCAAACGCGCGTATCGACAGATCAAGAGACAATCAAAAGTATGATAAGAGTGTTTGCGACTGCCGACATCGGGGCGGCCGCCTTGGGTCGCTTGAAGCAACACGGGTATGAGGTTGAGGTCTACCCGGATACCGAAGCGCCTCCCAAATCGCTCATCCTTGAAAAGGTTCGAAGCGGGATAGTTGCGCTCATCACTACTCTCCGTGACCCGATCGACGAAGAGATTTTCGCGGCCGGCTACGGAACGCTTCGAATCGTCGCGCAGATCGCCGTAGGCTTCGACAACATCGATCGAGCGGCTGCCAATCGATACCGCATACCTTTTAGCAATACTCCCGATGTGCTGACCGAAGCTACCGCGGAGTTTGCGTTCTTCATGATGGGCACGGTCTCTCGCAAGCTCTACTCATCCGAGAAGCTCGTCGAAGAGAATCAATGGACTTCCTGGCACCCTTATCATCCGTTTCTAGGGGACGAGGTCACCGGAAAGACGGTTGCCGTGATCGGGACTGGACGCATCGGCAAAGCTTTCGCAAAAAAATGCATTGGGCTGGACATGGACTTGCTCTTGTACGATCCGATTCCTGGTGATGAAAAGTTCGCCGCCCTGGTCGATAGAGAAATGCAACTGAGACACGAAGCCGGCTTCTCGAATACGCGCCGCACGGTAACTTATGTAGCTTTTGAAGAGGCGCTCGAGAAAACCGATTACGTAAGCCTGCACGTGCCGCTGTTGACGCCCGATGAATCAAACACGCCGACGCATCATTTGATGAATGAAGCCGCGTTCAAACTGATGAAGCGCAGCGCATATCTGATCAACACATCGCGAGGCCGGGTCGTTGATGAGCGCGCGCTTTATGAAGCTTTGATCGAGGATGAGATAGCCGGCGCGGCGCTGGATGTTTACGAGAACGAACCGCTTCCGCCCGATAGCCCGCTGAGGGATGCTCGACTGAAAGACCGGCTACGGTTGTTTCATCATTTTGCTTCGGGAACGCGAGAGACTCGGCTTTCGGTCGATCCCGAAATCGGAATGGCTGGTCGCACCGTTCAAGCGGTGATCGACGTGATCGAAGGCAATTACGATGGGGATCCGAGGAAGATGCCTTACGTGGTGAACAAGGAGGCTTTCGCGGAAGAGAAACCGAGAGACAGGTAACCGCTTTGCGAGCTTTGCGTTACTTTGCGAGCTTTGCGTTCAACGTATCTCTCTTTCTCGATCGGATTCCTTGCGCAAAGCTCGCAAAGTACCGCAAAGCACACAGCGTCGGGTGGTTTTTAAGGAGGGACGCCCTTACAGGTTAACCTGTCGCTCTTTGTGTTATCGATTGCTTAGACATCCTGCTAGACTGTCTCGGACCGCAACCAAAGCTCTGCCTGCAATCTAACACCGAGGCTCGTGAAGTGAGGCAATGGACTGCAATGCGAGACGACCTCGTCAACGATCTAAAGCAACAAATCGCTCTCGGCAACGCCGTGATCATCGTCGGAGCCGGAGTCTCGATCGGCGCGAGCGGGAATCATCCGTGTGCATCGTGGACCGGCTTGCTTCACAACGGAGTCGACCGCTGCGTAGCTGTGCGCGGGTTGCGCAAAGAGATGGCGGACATGCTGCACGCCCAGATCGATTCGGGTGACCTTGACCTCTTGCTTGCCGCAGCCGAAGCAGTCTCATCGAAACTCGGAGCGCCCGGTGATATCGAATACTCAACCTGGCTTCGTGAAACCGCCGGCTCACTCCAGCCCTTGCATCGCGAAACGATCGAAGCGCTTCGCGGGCTCGGCTGCGTGATTGCGACCACAAACTACGACGGCTTGATTGAGAAGGTGACGGGCCTGGATCCAGTGACGTGGATGGACCGCGCTCAAGTGTCTCGAGTTGTGCGAGGCGACGACGAAGGGGTTTTGCACCTGCACGGCTTTTGGAAGAAACCCGAGTCGGTCATTCTCGGCGCGCGTTCTTACGAGAAGGTCACAAGCGATCAGCACGCGCAGGCAATGTTGCGCGCATTACAAACGCTGAAGACTCTGGTTTTCGTCGGAGCAGGTGAGGGGCTGAGCGATCCAAACTTCGGAGCGCTGCTCGAATGGACCGGAGAGGTCTTCTCGAAAGACGAGTACCGGCGCTTCCGGCTATGCCTGGACGACGAAGTCGAAGCGCTTACCATGCGTCATCCGCGCGAACAGCGATTGTTTCCGATCGGCATCGGCCAGGATTACGCCGCGCTCGCAGGGTTCTTGAGGTCGCTCGGCTCGAACCAGTCGCGACGCTCTTCGGGTTCGGCCGAGGCGGCATCAACTCCGGCTACGGGCACAACTTTCTTGCCGGCCGCGCCTCGATGTTTTGGACGCGATGAAGAGATCAACGATCTGGTCGCGAATCTCCTGGCGGAGAAACCGTTGCCGGCACCGATTCTCGGGCCGCCGGGAATCGGCAAGAGCTCGTTGACGCTCGCAGCGATGCACGATCGGGCTCCTTTACGAGCTACCTGCTTTCGGACAAGCGCGACTTCTGGGCATCAGGTAGCTCCTAAAGGAGCCCGAACCATTCTGAAAACTTCCGTTCCATAGTGCTGTTATTGATAAGAGCCGAATTTTACTGAGGTGCTTTTTTCGGCTCGGCATAGCGAAGATGATTGACCCGACTGATGCCGAGCTCCGCGGGCTGGCCAAACGCATCAGGATGAAGGTAGAGCCCGCGCTCACCTTCCTTCTTGTCTGCCTCAACCGGTATTCGATCCTTGTTGGCCCAGGCGTCTCGGCGAACACCGGTCACCTGCCACGACACTTCCACGGAGGGCACGCTGGTCCTTATCGCGAACTCATTGTGCTTAATTTGGCGTGAGACAATCGCCTGCGCGAATTGGCCAATGACTGTGAGCCGAATTTTCCTCCAGCTCACAACATCCTGGGGATGACTTATATTAAGTTGGGCAGGCTGTCGGAAGGGGTTTCTGAATTGGAGGCAGCCAGGCGCCTCGATAGCGGACCGCGAGTGATGGCCGCCCTTGGATGCGCGTACGGTCTCGCCGGTAGACGAAGCGAGGCGCAAGAGATGATGGGCGAACTTGAACGACTGTCCAGGCAGCGCTACATCTCTCCGTTTCATCGAGCGTTAGTCTACGCAGGTCTTGGAAAACGAGACGAAGCCTTCGCGCTGCTCGACGATACGTATAACGAACACTCGGACAGGATTGTTATCCTCGGCGTTTATCCCTGGGTCGATAGTCTTCGATCAGACCCGCGCTTCCCGAAGCTGCTCCAACGATTGGCCTGCAGCCGTGAACTTCCTGATAGCTTAGCGGTGTTCGGTTATTGGGTTGCTGACTTGTAACGTGGGATCAGTCCTTCGCGTGCTTTGCGGTCCTTTGCGACTTTGCGCTGAGTATTGTGTCTTTCAATACGCAACGCAAAGGCGCAAAGGATCGCAAAGCACGCAGAGGCTATTCACTCTGCTTCGGTTATCATCATCGACGTTGCTGGCGAGGATCGAGTCTCTCTCTCAACCCGTCGCCGATGAAATTAAACGACAGCACCGCAAGCGCAATCATCACTCCCGGGAAAATAAAAAGATGAGGAGCGGTGAACCAGAACTCGCGCGAGTCGTCGATCATCTTGCCCCAGGAAGGGATCGGTTCCGGCACTCCTAAACCGAGAAAACTCATTCCCGCCTCGGCCAGTATCGCGCCGGCCATTCCAAGCGAGGCTTGCACAATCAAAGGCTGAATTGAATTCGGGAGAATATGCTTCAGAAGGATTCGCGCGTTGCTTGCGCCGAGCGCTCTTGCCGCGGTGACGAAATCATATTCGCGAACTTTGAGCACCTGCGCTCGCATTAGCCGCGCGTATCCGACCCAGCCGATCACCGATAACGCGACGATCAGATTCCTGAGACTCGGGCCAAGGAAAGCAACCATGGCAATCGCCAACAGAATTCCCGGGAATGATAGAAAGACGTTGAACAAAAACCCGGATACCAATCGATCGGTCCAGCCGCCCGCGTAGCCCGAGAACGCGCCGATCAGCACGCCTACGATCGACGATATGGTCACAACCGAAAGACCCACCAGCATCGAGACTCGCGCGCCATATATGATGCGAGCGAGCTCATCACGGCCCAGTTGATCGCGGCCCATCGGATGGGAATGGTCGGGAGAATCGAGCCGGGAAACCAGATCCTGACTTTGCACTCTGTCCCACGATGCAAGCAGCGGCGACAACGCCGCCATTATCACGAGCACTGAGGCGACGGCGACCCCGAATTTGGCCACTTTGTTCATAGTTGATGCGTGATTCGTGAAACGTGACGCGTGAGAGTAAACTTTGAACACGACGATTCGCGCCCACCCATGAATCACGAATCACGAATCACGTTTCACGAATCACGTTTCACTCTCAATCCACTTTGATCCTCGGATCGAGAAACCTGTAGACAATATCAGTCGCGCTATTGACCAGCACATAAGTAGCAGCGATCACCAAAATACAACCTTGCGTGAGCTTGTAGTCTCGCTCGCTGATGCTATCGACCAGCAGGCTTCCA
>DATNBZ010000141.1:0-8516 GCA_035607285.1 Blastocatellia bacterium
TGCTTGATCTGGTGAGACGGCTGACGATCGAGACCGGAATCACCGCAATAGTGGTTACGCACGAAGTAAATCTTGCGGCTGATTTTGCGACGAGCGCGCTGCTTTTGAAGTCAGGCGAGATGATCGCCTTCGGCGCTCCCAAAGAAGCGATGACCGAAGAGTTGCTGCGCGGCGTGTTCGAGACGGACTTGATGGTTGACTTGAATCCGGCGAGTGGAGCGCCTCGTGTAACGCTGATCACGCGGTCAACTTGATTGTGATGAATTCGCTGTCGGCATGTACGGGCGTCCCTCCGTGGGCGCCCCTCGGTCGTGAGATTCTTGTTAGGTAGTAGGGGCGCCCACGGAGGACGCCCATACAGTTCTGCCAATTTGGATCGTCAAGCGGGGAAGGCGGTGAAAAGCCGCCACTGTCCCGCAACTGTGATGCGCAACGAAACCGGCAACAATGCCACTGCCGAAACGGTGGGAAGGCGCCGGCGTAGGAAATCAAATCTCAAATTTGAGATTTGAGATTTGAAATTGACTTGGCGCTAAGTCAGGAGACCTGCTCGGCGATCTGTGTTACCAACCTCTTTCGCGGAAAGGAGCGATGTAATGTTAAGAGCAAATCTGGTTCGCCTGCCTGGCAGGTTCTTCACGTTTGATTCACGTCCCACTCGATCATCTAGGCCCGGAAGCCGCGCGCTGATCTCCAGAGCCTGGTTGTCACTCGTATTCGCGGCGCTTTTATTCGCGCCGGTCTCGCTCGCGGCAACTGCGGCGCCGGCTCGCGGCCGTGTAGAAGGCGCTGTAACCGATCCTACAGGAGCGAAGGTTGTCGGAGCTCGTGTGTCGCTTCGCGACACGACCGGCGTTATCGCCTATCGAACGCGCACGGATGACGAGGGGCGCTTTTCGATCGGCGAAGTTATCGCCGGCCGGTACCTGGTAAATGTTGAGGCGTCCGGCTTCTCGCAATCGAAAACGATCACCGTCGAAGTCCAGGCTGGAACGACCGGCAATGCCGACGTTCAACTTGAAATCTCCGCCATCTCCGATCACTTGTTTGTGACCGCAACTCGCACGGAGTCCACGATCGGAGAGTTGGCAGGCTCAGGTTCGGTAATAACCGATACGGACCTCAGGCTGGCAAACCATTCGTCAATCAGCGAGCCGCTGCGGCTAATCCCGGGCCTGGCTGTAGTTCAAACCGGGGGACGCGGCGGGCTGACCAGCATTTTCTCGCGCGGCGGTGAGTCGGATTACAACAAGGTGTTGATCGACGGCGTTCCGGTGAACGAGGCGGGAGGCCTGTTTGATTTTGGCGCGCTGACTGCCGAAAACATCGATCGCATAGAAGTAATGCGCGGCCCTCGAAGCGCTCTCTTCGGTTCCGATGCCATGGCCAGTGTTATTCAATTGTTCACGCGCCGAGGCTCGACCTCAATCCCTGAGTTTGAGTTTTCGGGAGAGGGCGGGAGCTTTGATTACCATCGAGAGACTGCGCTGCTGTCGGGACTGGCAGGGTGGTTCGATTACTCGGGCAGCTTCGGCTTTCAGAGTACGGACGGGCGCTTCCGTAATAGCGACTACATTAGCCGGACGGCCTCGACAAATCTGGGCTTTCGCCTGTCCCCGGAGGCCAGTCTTCGACTGACTTCGCGTTGGACCAACGATACGCTGGGAGTGCCGGGGCCGACCGCGGTGTTGTTTGCGGATCCGGATCAGCGACAGAAGCGCCGCGACCTCGCGCTGGCGGCCTCGGTGGATCTGAAGACCACGTCGCGCTGGCATCAGACTGCACGGTTCGTGTACTCGGAGTTCAACAGGCATAGTTTCGATCCCGTCGCTCAGGATTTGACCAAGCCGAATGTTCCACCCTTGCCGCCGTTTTCCTTTTTCCCCGATTCAACGCTCGATCTTCACGAGCATCAGAAGCGAGCCGGCGTTCATTATCAGACGATCGTCAGTCTGGGTTCTTCGAATGTAGTCACCGCCGGCGTTGATTACGAGCATGAGTCGGCGATCTTTACTGACGACTTCAGCGGCCGCGTTTCGCCGACCAGAAATAACCTTGGATTTTATGCGCAGGATCAGGCGGCGTGGCGCGACCGGATGTTTCTCACGGCTGGAGTGCGCTTCGAGCGCAACACCGCAAAAGTGCCTTCGGATCTGCGGTCGGTGCTCGCGAGTCTAGGCTCGAGCTCGCCCAGTGGCGATGTAGGCTTTGGCTTCAGTGCAAACCCGAACGTTGCGTTCCTTGCAGTCATACGCGCCAACAAGGCCGGCGTCGCAATTGGAGCGACCAGGCTCAAAACGAGTTTTGGGACCGGCATAAAAGAGCCCGAGATGCACGAGGCGTTCAGTCCCAATGTCTTTTTCCTTGGCAACCCGGCGTTGAATCCCGAACGCGCGATCAGTTTTGAAGCGGGCGTCGTTCAGGAATTTGCGAACCGCAGGGCAAGCCTTGAATTGACCTACTTCGATAACAGATTTCGTGACTTGATAATCTTCGAATTTGACCCGGTCACCTTCGGGCCAATAAAACTTCCCGATGGCAGGCTTACAAACTTCGTCAACTTCGATCGCGCATCTGCGAGAGGGCTGGAGTTGACGGGCGCGGCGCACCCGATTTTAAGACTGCGACTGGCGGCAAGCTACACATTCCTGAGATCGCGGCTTGATCGCAGTTTTGATCCTACGGACAGGGAAGTCGGGTTGCCTCTCTTGCGGAGGCCGCGACACTCGGGTTCACTCGAGATCAACTGGACGGAAGAGCGCTATGATCTTTCCGTTTCGGGTTCTTTTGTTGGCGCTCGAAGAGACATTGATCCGCTCACCGGGGCGAGGTTTGACCAGGGCGGCAAGGCGATACTCAACGGCGGGTATGCAAAGCTGAACGCCGCTGGTTCGTATCACGCAACTAATTCGGTGAGTTTGTTCGCGCACGTGGAGAACCTGCTGAATCAGAATTACCAGGAAGTGCGCGGATATCCTGCGTATCGGTTGAACTTCAGCGCGGGGTTGAGAATCAAGCTTGGAGGAGGGAGGTGACAAAAGAAGTCCCGATTGCCGATCGGAACGGCACTCAGGCGGGCTATTTCTGCAACAGATCGAACGCTAAGCCTGACTATGAGCGCCCTCGCGCTTGAGCATTCGCTGATACATCTCGCGCAGGTGCAAAGCCAGTTTGAGTCGCTTGCGCGAAGTGCCCATCAGCTTCTTGTTTCCGCGCTGACGAGCCGTTTCCAGCGTTTCGCGAAGAGCGCTTATCTCGTCTTCCTGCGCACGTAGCCGCTCTATGAAATAGTCTTCCGGCATGTCGATACAACCCGATTGTGTCTTATCTTATTGAACTGAGTGCGAGGCGAACCAGTTCCGAATTTTATTGTTTTCCGTCAGGGCGATTCTTTTCGATCGCTATTGTACATCAACAGACACTACGATGAAAGCAGAGCGTCGGTTACTGAGTCGGCCGTTTTTTTTCGGCCTCGCTCACGGCATTCACCGGGACCGCGTAACCGTCGTTACTGCGTTTGGGAACACCCAGCCTCTTTAGCAGGAGCGCCGAGGGCAAGCCGGTTTGCGGAAGACCGTTCGCCGATTGGTACTGTTTCATCGCCTGGATTGTCGCGTCATCGTATTGTCCCGATGGCGGACCATCCAGATAGCCCGCTTTGATAAGCGCCTTTTGGATTTCGGTCGCGCGCTCAGACGGTATCCCACCGGATGACGGACGCGAAGGAGCCGGCTCGGCCGAGCGGGCCTCTGCTACGTAACCGCGATGCCTGCCCCGCCGCGAACTCGTAATGTATTTGGAACGCTTGCCCGCTTTCGCGATCTTGCCGCGATCGTTCTTTTCTTGCCTCTTTGCTTGCCTCTTTTCTTGCCGCGAAGATTCCCGGCGCGAGAGCCTGGCAGTTTTCGTTCGACTACCCCGACTCGTTCGACTAGCGCGCACCTCTTTCCTGGCGTGTCCGCGCGAGGCGGCATGGCCTGGTCGAGACTTTTTGGCTAATGCCACATCGGCGCTGATCAGGAGCATCAACACCGCTACACTAAAAATGCAAATCCACTTTCGGTGCATCGAGCGGTCCTCTCTATGTAACATTCGGCACGGTATTCACTGCTGCACAGCCGGGGCGGGCCTGCCGCAGGATTATACCACCGCCGACACGGCCATCAAGGAAACTTTGTGTTAAGCGTTCGGCGTTTGCCGGCGCGTTCGTCATATCCGGCGTTCATATGATTTAATTAGAGAACTTACGACTGGAGGACAGATGAAGGTCATCATTATCGGCGACGTAGTTGGCAAGCCCGGCCGCAAGATTCTCACAGAATCGCTCAAGAGCTTGAAGGAGCAACACGAGGCCGAGTTCGTTGTCGCCAACGTCGAGAACGCCGCCGAGGGCGCCGGGGTAGTTCCCAAAGTTGGAGATGAAATCCTGAATGCGGGCGTTGACGTGATGACCTCCGGCAATCACATCTTCGATAAGAAGGAAGTGATCCAGTATATCGAGAATCAGCCGCGCTTGATTCGTCCGGCGAATTATGCGCCGGATGCACCGGGGCGCGGCTTGTGGCTCGGCTCTACCGGATCAGGCACTCAGGTAGCGGTGATCAACGTCCAGGGGCGAATTTTCATGCCTCCGACCGATTGCCCGTTCAGAGCGGCGGACCGCCTGTTAGAAGAGATCGGGAATCGAGCTTCGATAATTATCGTGGATCATCACGCCGAAGCGACTTCAGAAAAGCTTGCGATGGGTCACTATCTTGACGGGCGAGTCTCGGTTGTCGTAGGAACGCACACACACGTTCAAACCGCCGATGAGCAAATACTACCCGGTGGCACAGGCTACATAACCGATCTTGGGATGACCGGTCCTTACGACGGCGTGATCGGAGTTCAGTCGCACCTGGTTATCACGCGTTTCGTGCGAGGCCTGCCGATTCGATACCAAACGGCTAGCGAGAACGCTCAGTTGCACGGCGTTGTAGTTGAGATTGATGAGCGAGACGGCACAGCGGTCAGCATCTCAAGGTTGCAAGTGAAGGGATAGTTTGAGCGGCGCTGGTTAATGACTCCAGTTTTTGGACCCACCAGGAAAAGCTACCGGCCTCCACTGCCTTGCTGACGGGTGTTGGATTTCGGGAGCTTATTTGCTGGCTACTACTTTACGAAGAACACGTCCCAAGCCCACCTGCCGACGTGTGCGCCGTGCGCATCATAAACCTTGGCGCGGTAGCGGAAGCCGTTACCGTACTGATCAGTTCGTTTCGATTCTCTGTACGTAAGGTCGATCGCATAAATTCCGAGCTGCGGCAAGGTGTGCAACTCACTCGGTTCAGATATGCCGTTGTGATTCGTATCCTGCCACAGCCTCAGAGAAGAAAAGACTGCATCGCGGCCGTCAATCCGTCCGTCGCCATTCCCATCGTTCGCCGGTTTATCATACTCTGCGAGTGCGAGGAAACCATTTGGGGTGGGGGAAGCAGGCTGGGACGTGTAATTTCCGAATAGTTCAGTTCCGTTATCTATCGTTCCATTGCCATTCCGATCAAGTGCAAGGAACGCATCATCGGAACCGGCTGAGGTCCAGGAGAGATGTTCAGCAACCCCATCTCTATTGAGATCGAAATTCACTCCACTTGCTGCATCCGTCAAACTAAAGCCATCTCCTGCTACGTCAATTAAGATGGGAGACGGACAGCATTCGGTACCAGATGACTCAAGTAGAAAATCACCGCAAATAACGCCCTCGCACGGGTCGGGCCCCCCACCCCCGCCAGCTATGTATCCGGTGCAACATTCAGGGGGACCCCACGCTATTCCTCTCAACCCTCCATAAGCGCAAGGTGAACCACAAACTGCGGCACGAGTGAACTGCACCCAAGCCCCGTTAAAGGGTGGGCCATTTTGGATGGAGGGTGTTAGAAATTGTGGCCAACAGGCCCCGCTTGTGCAATTGCACGTACCAACTTCAAAAGGTTCAAATAAAGAATATCCATGTGAGTCGCAATACCATTGAACATACCAATAAGAAGTTTTTGTAAAAAAATACTGAGTTGATGCTCCACAATCCCCAATTGTACTGGTGTCTTGGTACCAGTACCAAGAACTCGGACATGCTGCCATAGCGCTATCAGATGTCCACATTACTAGGACTAGCAACCCCCAAAAACGCAGAAATCTCTTTCTTGACACAACTCACCTCCTAACACAAAGCCGGGTATTGCCTACAATGCAATATGCGAGGCCAAACTGGAGCAAACCGTCAGGCGTCTTGACTCGACGCGGGATAGATTGGACCGATCTCAACGAATGTAAACCTACAGTCTGGCAAGAAGGCTCTCGCAGGTTTCTTTAACACGTTCTATTCTTTCTCTGGGGCTTAGATCACCGTGATGCTCACCGAGCCACCGCAATACATCGTCTCTTTCGTTTGGGCCGTGCGATGGTACCGCTAGAGATGAGAGTCGGGATTTCACCCCATTAAACGCGGTGTCATCAATCGTTCGGAGTGAGTTTAGATCTCGGTCTAACAAAGCAACTATACGTGTTAGTCGCTCTTTGCTTTTCCGACGCCAATCGAGAAGTCCTGCGACCAACTGCTGATCCCCATCACCGCTCTTATCGGCAAATACTACAGCAAGGACCTTGATATCGAGATCTTGTCTTGCGGCGACCCCTTGATGATTCTGAACAAATCCGAATGTAGTTGTATAGATCGCTTCAGGAATAATCCCAATGCGGTCTTCACCTTCGCTATAGACGAAATCCATAGTATTCAGTAATCCATTTACAGACACGGCCCATGCGGTAATATTCTTGTCATACCCATTTCTGAGCGATAATTCAACTCTCCTGCCGCCAACGTCTAAGTTCTGTCTTGCATCAGTGAGTTCGAATGAACGAGTCTTATTCAGAACTCGCGGAGTAATGCTTTGTATTTGCGGCGCCCCGTCTTGTTTTCGTGAGCCATTCCCGCTCTTTCGCGCGGCGCCGATACTGAGAACGAGCGCGCAGACGAAGACCAAAGTGATAATCAGAGCAGTTCGATTCCGGAGAAAAGTTGCTGATATCATAGACTCTCCCGTTAATCACAGGAATTCAAACCAGACTATTTTCGGTGATTCGCTTTGCGAAGTATCTTACAGAATAGGTTCAGACGCAACAAGAAAGTACTAGCCAAAACTACTGTTTACTAGCCAATCCTACTGGTCTAGTCGCTTGAAGGTTTTCCTTTCTATTGCGGCTTAAGTAAGCGTCTCTGTATTCGGTGGGTGTGGAGTCGTAGGCTTTCTTGAACTCGCGCATGAAGTGAGAGCAGTCGTTGTAGCCCACCTCGGCCGCGACTACTTTGATATTCAATAGAGTTGTTTCGAGAAGTTTGCGCGCTCGTTCGAGCCTCGCATTCTTAAGATACTGAAACGGTGACACGCCTACTTCAGTTTTGAAGAGGCCCGAAAAGCGAGACGTGGAAAGCTCAACCGATTGAGCGATGTCGGCAACAGTTATTGCCCGATGCAGATTGGCTTGCAGAAACGAAATCGCTAATTCAACTTTAGGATTCACGACTACTCCAACCCGGGACAAGTCAAAGCTGGCAGGATATTACGACCAAATCATGGCTTTGTATAGCGGTTTTGCTCAGGCCATCGGTGGCAAACCGACGGCCTGAGCATCAGGTTGAAAATAGCGTTTCCTTAACGAACCTTCACTTCAGCGAACTCTCCATAGCTGCCTCGAACGTGCTAACCGCGAAGTCCACCTGTTCACGATTCACTATCAGCGGGGGTGAGAAGCGAACCGCGGATTCTCCGGCGCCTTGAATGACCAGGCCTCGATTGAAGCACTCGACAACGATCTTATCGCGCAATTCCGTCCACGGCTCGTTAGCCTCCCGGTCTCGAGCGATTTCGACTCCAATCATCAACCCGAGGCCTCGAACTTCGGCGATCGCAGCATGTTTCTGTTGAAGCTCCCGTAGGCGTTCCATCATATACGCGCCCATTTCCTGGCAGTTCTTCATCACGCCGTTCTCGAGAATCTCGAAAGTCTTGAGCGCTGCCGCGATCGCTACGGGATTTCCGCCAAACGTCGAAGCGTGCGCGCCAACGTGCCATCGCATCAGGTCTTCTCGAGCGAGAGTCACACCCAAAGGAAGACCGCCGCCGATCGCCTTTGCCATGCACATTACATCCGGCACCACGCCGAAGTGCTCGATTGCCCAGAGTTTTCCCGTGCGGCCCATTCCCGATTGCACTTCGTCGACGATCAGCACGATTCCGTGCTCGTCACAAATTCGCCGAAGTTCGGGCAGGAACCCCGGCGTCGGTACGACGTAACCGCCTTCGCCCTGAACCGGCTCGACTACGATCGCGGCGCAGTCTTCGGGCGCCACTGTGGTCTTGAAGATCGTTTGTTCGATGTAACGAATCACGCGTTGGCCTGCGTCTTCGCCCGATCGCCGCTCGAGCGGGAAACGAATCGAGTTCGCAAAAGGAACATGTGTTACATCGAGAGTCTGCGGT
>DATNBZ010000149.1:0-35754 GCA_035607285.1 Blastocatellia bacterium
GCCGCACCTAACGGAGCCAGGAGTCCACGTCGGCGTCCGTAACTATAAACATCGCACCCCTACGGGGTTGCCGGGCGGAACGCTCGATTTCCTCGCTCTAAGTTCCGGGTGCCCTAAGTCCCACCCAGGTCCCAGTTTTAATCACACCCTCTTACAGGCTGAAGCCTGTGGTACTTTTCCAAATTAAGACGCCGAGGCGGGCGTTGATTCTGCGGGGCAGTCGGGATAAGCTACGGGCCTCAAGTAATCACTACGATCCTCCAGTGAGTTGACAATTTATGAGCACTGCTACAGTTCTCGCGCTGGCATTTGCGATCGGCTTGATAGATGGGCTTCGTTCGATGACCGCTCCGGCAGTAGTCGCCTGGGCTGCCCGCTGGAAATGGCTCGATCTGCACAACTCGGTTCTTGCTTTCATGGGCTCGGCCGTCGCGGCTTACATCTTTGCCGCCGCCGCGATAATCGAGATTGTGGTCGACAAGCTTCCAAACACGCCAAGCAGAAAAGCGGCGCTGGGTCTTACCGCTCGAATCGTGTTTGGTGGATTGTCGGGCGCCGCGATTTGCGTTGCGGGCAATCAGGCGATCGTCATCGGCGCGCTGCTGGGGGTCGCGGGCGGAGTGGCCGGCGGTTTTGTCGGTTACGAGGTTCGAACGCGACTGGTCAAAGCCCTGAGCGTTCCCGATTTCGTGATAGCAGTGCTGGAAGACGCGTTCGCGGTGGGCGTTGGGTTCTTCATCGTCTCTCGTTTCTAAACTGCAAGTGAGGAGAAAATCATATGATCGACGGCGCAATCGGAAGACGACAATTCCTGAAGCAGGCGGCGGCGGGCGCCGCGGTGGGACTCGCCTTTTCAAGCAACCGAGTGTTTGGGCGGGTGCTCGGCGCAAATGATCGAGTGCGGCTGGGCATCATCGGGGCGGGCGCTCGCGGCAAGGAATTGATGAGCGAGTTTCTAACCGTGCCGAATATAGAGTTCGTCGCGGCCGCGGATGTTTACACCGCCCGGCACGACGAGGCCAAGAAGCTGGCGCCCGGCATGAAGAGCTTCGATGATTATCGCCGCCTGCTCGACTTGAAAAATGTGGACGCGGTCATCGTAGCAACGCCGCTGCACTGTCACGCGCGTCACTTTATTGACACGATTGCCGCCGGCAAAGACCTTTATTCCGAGAAGACGATGACCTGGTCGATCGAGGAAGCCGAGGCTTGCCGAAACGCCGCCCGGAATTCCGATCGCGTCGTAAGCATAGGTCTTCAACATCAAAGCTCGGGCGCGTTGGCCGACGCAAAGCAGTGGATCAAAGACGGGTTGGTTGGGAAGGTTACTCACGTTGAGTCATGGATGAGCCGCAACACGCCCCGGGGCAAGGGGCAATGGGTCCGCGCCGTTCCCGCGGATTGCACCGCCGCCAACGTCAAATGGGAATCGTTTCTAAACGGAAGACAAACGCGGCCATTCGACGGATTCAAGTTCATCAACTGGCGGCTCTACTGGGAGTTTTCCGGCGGCAACGTCACTGAGAACATGGTTCACCAGATAGCGTGGATCATGCGCGCTTTGGACTTGCCGGTCCCGATCGCGGCGTATATGTCGGGCGGGGTGTTCTCCGAAAAGGACGGCCGCGAAGTTCCCGATACGATCGCGGTGACGCTCGATTTCCCGAACGATGTTGTAGTGACGTGGCAATCGACTTTCAGCAACAGCTATTACGGGCTTGGTGAACGGATCCTCGGTTCGCACGGGACGATCGAACGAATAGCGGGCGCGACGGATATGGTGACCGGCAAGTCGCAATCGAGCTTGCGATACTATCCTGAAAAAACGAATCGAGCTGATGGAATCGCCATCGAAGGCCGGGCAAAGGATCAAAGTCATATGGCGAACTTCGTCGACTGTGTTCGGTCACGCCGCGAACCAAACGCGCCGGTCGAGATCGGCTATCGCTCGGCGGTCGCCGCGCACATGGCGAATCTGTCCTATCGTCAAAAGCAGCGCGTAACGCTTCCGGCGTCGTCGCAAGCCGCGCGAACGTAATAGCCATCGATGAGCGGAAATGGAAACCACAGATGAACGCAGATGAACACCGATCAAAACATAGAACCACAGATGAACACAGATGAACACCGATCAAACAATCTGAGAGAGTCTTATTCTGTAGTGACAATGCACGTTAGGACACTCCCAACAATCTGTGTTCATCTGTGTTCATCTGTGGTTTGATTTCCGCCCATGATCATCGGTAAATCCAGTGGAAACCACAGATGAACACAGATGAACACCGATCAAAACATGGAACCACAGATGAACACAGATGAACACCGATCAAACAATCTGAGAGAGTCTTATTCTGTAGTGACAATGCACGTTAGGACGCTACCAACAATCTGTGTTGATCTGTGTTCATCTGTGGTTTGATTTCCGCCCATGATCATCGGCAAATCCAGCGAAACCGGCTTCCTGTCAGAGAACGAGGTTCGTGAACTAGCACGCACGGCTCTGGAGAAAGAAGACATCGAAGGCCGTCGTGTGCTTGTCATCATTCCCGATCGCACTCGCACCGCTCCGATTCCCATGATGTTCCGTTTGCTCTTCGAGCTGCTGAACGGGCGCGTCAAGCAACTCGATTACCTGATCGCTCTGGGCACGCACAAGCCCTTAAGCGACGATTCGATCAATCAACTGATAGGCGTTACGGCGGACGAACGCGCGCGCCGTTACGGCGGCGTGGGAGTGTTCAACCATCGTTGGGATCTCCCGGAGACGCTTGTCAGTCTTGGCGAGATATCCGCCGATGAAGTCGAGGAGTTGAGCGGCGGTCTGATGAGCCGGCGAGTCGACGTTCGGCTCAATCGGATGATTCTCGATTATGATCAGCTCATCATTTGCGGTCCCACGTTTCCTCATGAGGTCGTCGGCTTTTCAGGTGGGAACAAGTATTTCTTTCCGGGAATCGGTGGCCCCGAGCTGATCAACTTTTCTCATTGGCTTGGGGCTCTGATAACCAGTTCGTCGGTAATCGGAACCAAGTACACGCCGGTTCGGCGCGTGATTGACAGCGCAGCTTCGTTGATCGACAAACGCAAGTTGTGCTTCAGCATGGTTGTCAAAGATGAAGGACTCGCCGGTCTTTTCATCGGCTCGCCCGAAGAAGCCTATTCGGCGGCGGCTGATTTGTCTGCGAGCTTACATATTCGCTTCGTCGAAAGACCGTTCAAACGAGTTCTGACGGTGATGCCTCGAATGTACGAGGACATCTGGACTGCCGCCAAGGGAATGTACAAGCTCGAACCGGTAGTTGCCGATGGCGGAGAGCTCATCATCTACGCTCCTCATATCGATGAGATCAGTCATACACACGGCCGGCTGCTCGATGAGATCGGCTATCATGTTCGTGACTACTTCGTGAAGCAGTGGGACAGGTTCAAACACTTTCCCGGCTGCGGCCTTGCACACAGCACTCACTTGCGAGGCCTGGGAGAGTACGATGCGCAGACCGGCGAGGAGAGGCCGCGAATCCACGTTACGCTTGCGACCGGAATCACCGAGGCGCGCTGCCGACAGGTCAATCTGGGTTACCTCGATCCCGACGGCTTGAACCCGGAAGACTGGCGCGACCGCGAAGACGAGGGCGTCCTGCTGGTCCCGAAAGCAGGCGAGTTGCTATACCGGCTGAAACCGAATCTATCAAACCGAGTTCCGCGATGATCATCGTCTTGATGGGTGTGACCGGAGCAGGGAAGACCACCATAGGCCTGTTGCTGGCTGAAGAACTTGGCTGGACGTTTTATGACGCCGATGATTTCCATTCGCGATCTAACGTCGAGAAGATGCGCCGCGGCGAGCCTTTGACTGATGATGATCGAGTCGCCTGGCTGGATAGTCTCGAGGCGTTGATTCGCACGAAGCTGCTCTCTCAGACAAACATCGTGCTGGCTTGCTCGGCATTGAAGGCATCGTACCGTTCCCGGCTCTTGATAGATGGGCAGGTGCGGCTTGTGTATTTGAAGAGCACCCGGTCCTTGATTGAACGGCGTCTCGGCGAGCGGCGTGGTCATTATATGAATCCTTCATTGATCGAGAGTCAGTTTGCGATACTCGAGGAACCCGAGCGCGCAATCGTTCTCGACGCAGCAGGCTCGACTGGAGACGTCGTCGCCGAGATCAGAGAGAAACTCAGGATCTAGCTGCGGCGTCGAAAGTCGATGATCTCACGAGTAAGCTTTAATCCCACCAACGCAGTTGGTGGATCATTCAAACTCAGCCTACAAGAGCAGGCACGCTCTCCTCGCCTTCCTGTTTCCTTTCTCTCCGCGGGAGATAAAGGAAACAGGAAACACCGGAACGGTTCGGGGCGACTTTGGTGTAGGTCGAGTATGAAGGAACCACCAACTGCGTTGGTGGGATTTGCCGGACTTTTAAACAGCCTCTGCGTTGGTGGGATTCGGGAGCAGGCAAAGGGCGCGGGGCGTTTCTTGAGTCTTCAGTGATGCGCCAGGCGCTGCGGCATCAACCTTCAATTCAACTTCGCAAGCAAAGCCTCGAGCTCCACAGGCAAGGGCGATGTGAACTCGAGCCGGTCGCCGTTGCGTGGATGATTGAAGGCTAGCTCAGTCGAATGCAGGAAGTGCCGCCCCAGTGCTTGCACGGCGCGTTTGATCGCCAAATTGCCCAACGAGTTGATCCGTCCGCTTCCGTAGCTCGCGTCGCCGGCAACCGGATGACCGATATGTGCGAGGTGAACTCGAATCTGATGGGTGCGGCCGGTTTTGATTTGAACATTCAGCAAAGTGAAGTCCTGATAACGGTGGGCGACTTCGAAAATCGTGTGAGCCGGCCGTCCCGCTCCTCCCTTCAGCACGGCCATGCGAGTCCGGTTATGCGTCCCGCGTCCAATGCGAGCCTCAATCTCTCCTCGCTCGTTGGAGAGCCGGCCATACACAAGAGCGACGTACAGCTTATACACTTGTCTCTCACGAAACTGGTCCGACAATCGCTGGTGTGCCAGGTCGTTCTTCGCAACAACAAGCAAACCTGACGTGTCTTTGTCTAAGCGATGAACGATTCCCGGGCGAATGCTTCCGGCGACGCTCGATAACGCGTTGAAGTGGTGAACGAGTGCATTGGCAAGCGTGCCCGATTCGATTCCGGCGCCCGGATGAACGACCATTCCGGCGGGTTTGTCTACGACTACGACATCATCGTCCTCAAATAGAATGTTAAGGGGAATCGCTTCGGGAATAAGCTCGACTGGCGGCGGGGCCGGCAGGTCGACTTCTATTTGATCGCCGTCGCGCAAGCGATAGCCAGGCTTCGAAACCAACTGGTTGATCAGGATGTCGCCGTCTTGAATTGCGTGCTGAATTCGTGTTCGGCTTATGTCTTTGAGGCAGGACGCAAGGAATGAATCCAGGCGCAGCCCTACCGCGTCGGCGCTTACGTTCAAGAACTGTGAATGTGGTTCCGTACTCAAATAAGCGTCCCGTGCTCAAAAATAAGACATGTAGGGGCGGCCCTCCGTGGCCGCCCCTCGATAGTACACAGATAGTCTGGCAATGAGGGGGCGGCCACGGAGGGCCGCCCCTACATGGAGGTTTATGTTACTGGCGCGACTTCCGGGCCATGAGCAACGCCTCCATCTGATCGACGCCGCCAATGATAAAGCGTCATCGCGAGACCGAGCACAAACATGATGATCGAGATGAACTGAGACGTTGACAGCCCGAAGATCTGTCCGCGCGGATCGTCGCGCCAGAACTCGATCGTGAATCGCGCGACGCCGTAGGTCATCAAGTACGCGTAGATTATTTGCCCCTCGAATCGCCTGCGCTTTCCGAGCCAGAGCAAAAAGCCAAATATAACGAGATTCGCCGCCGCTTCAATCAACTGCGTTGGAACCAACGCGGAATCAATCGGGACGCCGGTCAGCTCGCTGGCCTTCTGAGTGAAGCGGATTCCGATCCAGGATGTGGTCGGCTTGCCCCAGCAGCAGCCTGCCGAAAAGCAGCCAAGCCTTCCGATTGCGTGTCCCAGCGCAACGCCCGGCGCAAAAGCGTCCGCGGTCTTGCGCCACGGCAGATGCCAGCGTCTCATCAGGAGCACGCTCACAAGAAGCGCGGCCAGGAATCCGCCGTAATAGACGCCTCCCGAACGCCACAGATCCAGGGAAAAGATTCGCCGCCAGTCGCCTCGATAGTCGTTCCACTCCGTGATGATCATCAGCAGCTTCGAGCCGATCAGCGACGACGCCAGAATGTAGAGCCCAAGATCATAGATCCGGTCTTTTGGAAGGCCGTCGCGCGCGGCGAGCCGGGCGATCAGCCATAGCGCGGTGATGAACGCGATAGCGAGCAGCACCCCATAAGTTGCGATCGGTATTCCGAGCCCCGGTATTCTAAATAACTCTGGAAACATAAATAGGAGTCAGTAGTCAGTAGTCAGTAGTCCGTAGTCAGTGGTCAGTAGTCAGTGGTCAGTGGTTAGCAGTGCACTGCTACTGACCACTAGCCACTGACCACTGACCACTGACTACTGACTACGGACTAATCATTCGATCGGGTCAACCACCGGTGGGCGCTCGGCCTGGGGAGACATAAACAACTCGATCGCCATCAGCGCCGCGCCGATTGTGATCGCAGTGTCGGCGACGTTGAACACCGGCCATTGATAGTCTTTATAATAGAGCAGCAGAAAATCGATGACACGACCCAGCCTGAAACGATCGATCAGGTTGCCGCAAATTCCGGCAGCCAGGAGAGCGAGCGACCACAGCAGTAAGGTGTTCGAAATCGGAGTGCGTCGCATGTAATAGATGACCACCATAATTGCAGTCACCGAGATCGTCACCAGCAGCCATTTCACGTTGCCGTTGTTCAACATGCCAAAGGCGATGCCCGGGTTCTCGGTGTAGCTGAATTTGAAGAAGCCCCGAATGATGTCGATCTCGTCACCCTCGCGAAGCTTTACCGACACCCAGTACTTTGTGAACTGATCGAAACTCATCACCAACACGGCGATGGCCAGATACCAGACTTTTTGTGAGCCGGCTCTCGTGGTTATTGCTTCTGAGCTCATTGACTTCTTGCTCCTACTGCGAGTGTGAACGTCCCGCCCCTCTACGCCAGTGCATCTAGTTTAACCTAAAGTGGTCATCGAGCGCCCCATCCTTCGTCGATCTGCCGAACGCAGCGCGCATCGATCGTCGGGAAGCGCTCGTCCTGGCCGACCGATTCGGACCAGTTCCAGCAGCGCTCGCATTTCTTTCCGTCCGCGTGCTCGACTTCCACCTGCAAGTCGCCGGTCTCCAAACGTTGAAGGCTGACTTGCGACACGATGAAGATCGCAGGCAACTGATCCTCATATCGCTCGAGCAGATCGCACGCCTCGCCCGCCGCTCGCAACGCTACTCTTGCTTCGAGCGACGCGCCGATGAGTTTGTCATTACGCTTTTCCTCGAGCGCCTTCTGCACATCGGAGCGAATCTCAAACAACCGCTCCCATGTAGACAGCAACTGGGCGTCGCCATCTTCCCCGTCGACAGTTGGGAATTCAGCGAGGTGCACGGAAGCTTCGCGCTTGCCGGGAAGACTCTCCCAGATCTCATCGGCGGTGAACGCGAGTATCGGCGCCAGCAATCGCGCTAACGTATCCACGATCTCATAGAGCGCAGTTTGTGCGCTTCGACGTCCAGCCGACTTCGGCGCGAACGTGTAGAGCCGGTCCTTCAGGATGTCGATGTAGACGTTCGAAAGCGTAACCGTCGCGTAGTGGTATAGAGAGTGATAAACCGCCGTGTATTCATATCGCCGGTATGCATCGACCACCTTGCGCGTGAGTTCGCGAGTCATCGCAAGAGCCCAGCGATCGATCTCCCACATTTCATCTTCAGCCACCTGATCGCGTTCGGGATCGAAGTCGCCGATGTTGCCCAGGGCATAGCGCGCTGTGTTGCGAAGCTTACGATAGGCATCGGTCACGCGATTCAGGATCTCGGGCGAGACGCGAACATCTTCTTGATAATCGGATGAAGCCACCCACAGCCGCAGTATCTCCGCGCCTTGTTTGCTTACAACTTCATCGGACGGAATCGCGTTGCCCGTAGACTTGTGCATCGCTTTGCCTTCGCCGTCTACAGTCCAACCGTGAGTGATGACTGTTTTATACGGAGCCTGATCCCTGGCGGCCAGCGCGACCATCAGTGACGAGTTGAACCATCCGCGATATTGATCGGGGCCTTCGAGGTAGACGTCCGCGGGCCACGGCATATTCCGTTCGGCGACGAGCACCGCCAGCGACGACGAGCCCGAATCGAACCAGACGTCGAGGATGTCGGAATCTTTGGTGAACTTCGAACCGCCGCATTTTGAACAGGTGAACCCGTCGGGTAACAAGTATTCGGCTTCACGTGCATACCACGCGTCGGCGGTTTCTTTTTCGAAGATCGACGAGACGTGGTTGATGACGTTTTCATCGGCTATCGTTTCGCCGCAGCCCTCGCAGTAGAAAGCGGGAATCGGTACGCCCCAGACTCGCTGACGCGACACGCACCAGTCGGGACGTCCCTTGAGCATGTTGCGCATCCGCTCGCGGCCCCAAGCCGGAACCCAGGTGACTCGCTCGATTTCCTCGAGCGCGCTTGCTCGCAGCGCGCTGCTTTCGCCAGCGGCCTTGTCCATCGAGATAAACCATTGTGGCGTTGCGCGAAAGATGACCGGGTTGTGACAGCGCCAGCAGTGCGGATACCGATGCGCGTAGTTCTCCGTGTAAACCAGCGCGCCGGTCTCTCGGAGGTAATCGACTATCAGAGGGTTGGCTTCGAAGACTTGGAGCCCGGCGAACCGTTCAACATCCGCGGTGAACCGGCCTGCGTTATCGACCGGACAATAAACTTCGGACCCTTCCAACTGTCCGGCTAACACGCCGGTCTTTCGAAGCGCGTCGTAGATCGGCGCAAGCTGCACGCGATACTTCCGGCCCATCACAAAGTCATCGTGTCCGTGACCGGGAGCCGTGTGAACACATCCGGTCCCCGCCTTACTCGTGCCCTTCTTCTGAGCGAACGCGACATCGATTTCGGTTTCGGCGTCAGCTTCGCCGCCCAGGGTGACGTGCTCTCCCAACATCAACAGCGAATCGCGATCGATCCAGGCGTGTCGCGCCCTCAGGCCCTCGAGATAGGATCCCGGGAAACTTGCAAGAACTCGTGGTTCGCCGAGTCCGCACTTCTCGCCGACCGCGGCAACCAGGTCCCTCGCGACGATGTAGATTTCCTCCCCGACCTCTATGGCCGAATACTCGAAATTCGGATTGACCGTGATGCCGAGATTAGCCGGAAGCGTCCACGGGGTGGTCGTCCAGATCAGAACAAAGACGGGCTTGTCGATTGCGGATCGCGCATTGCGGATAGCGGATTGGCCGGAAAAGGTGCTGACGCTGGAATCTTCAGAATCCGCAATCCGCAATCCGCAATCCGCAATTCTCTTCTCCAACTCTCGCACCTGGTCATCAGGCAGCGGGAACTTGACGTAGACTGACGGGCTGGTGTGTTCGCTGTATTCGACTTCTGCTTCGGCGAGCGCGGTCTGATCGTGTATGCACCAATACACCGGGCGCGCGCCCTTGTAGACGTAGCCTCGCGCGACGAACGTCCCGAACAGCCGCGCGGTTTCGGCTTCATACGCGTTCGACATCGTGAGATAGGGATCGTCCCACTCTCCAAGAATCCCGAGACGCTGGAAGTCGCGTGTCTGTCGTTTCAACGCAGCCGCGGCGTGCTCGCGGCAGGCGCGGCGAATCGAGATCGGACTCATCTGGGACTTCTTGGCTCCTAGCTTTCTGTCGACAAAATTCTCGATTGGCAAGCCGTGGCAATCGTAGCCCGGCACGTAAGGCGCATCGAATCCCATCATCGAATGCGACTTGATGATGAAGTCCTTCAGGATTTTGTTCATTGCCGTGCCGATGTGAATGTCGGCGTTGGCATAAGGCGGGCCGTCGTGGAGGATAAACACGGGCCGGCCTGCTCGGGCGCGGCAGATTTTGTGATAAAGATCCATCTCCTTCCAACGCGCCAGCCGCTCGGGCTCGCGCTGGGTGAGATTCGCCTTCTGCGCGAAGCGGGTCTTCGGCAGATTCACGGTTGCCTTCAGATCAAAAGGCGTTTCGGTTGACATGATTGCCCCTCTGCGTCCTCAGCGTCCTCTGCGGTTTATTTCCACCACCGTTCAAGAAAACCGCGGAGGACGCCGAGGACGCAGAGGATTGCTTCACTTGATTCGCCGGTACGCGCTACGCGGTGCTACGAAAAGCACCTGGCTCCTTTTCGCTAAAGGAAGCCAGGTGCGATTGACCAACAAATCCCCGCTCCCGTGAAACAGGCTACAGGAGCCGATTTCAAGGATAAGCTAAATAAACAGCTCCTCGTCTTGATATGCCTGATCGATTGGTTTTCGATGCCGGCCAAACAGTGTCTCGATGATTCGACGCAAGCCAACCAGCATTGCTGAAAGCTCTCGCATCGGCTGCAGCACCGTCGCCTGAACCTCTTTGGTTGTGTCCTCAAAGCGGTCCTGGGTTCGCACCAGCAAGCCGTCGAGTTCGCTGACCTGGCGTTGAATCGTGCTGGTTGTGTAATCGAGCGTCTGCGACAGTTGCTCCGCCTGATGGCGCGCGAGCAGCGTGATCTCCTGCGAGGAAGTCGAAACTGCGGCGGCGACTGCGCGCGTTTCGATCGTCAGCTTATCGAAGGCGTCTTTTGCCTGGGCGCTTATCTTCTCAACGGAGTCCTTGACCGTGGCAACCGTGCTTTGAACTTGATCGATGACGGGGCCGGCCTTGGCGAGGACAGGTTCGGCCTTGGCCTGAACCGAAGCGGCGATAGCCGTCAGCCTCTTGATGGCGCCATAGATGAACATGAACATCGCCGCTTGAACGATGAAGCTTATGACGATGACCGCCGCCGCAACCGTCATGACGATGTAAAAGTTTTGTTGATCCATGAGTGTCCTTGCGGGGCCTTCTTGCGCTCCTTGAAGACGCTAAATTCTGGCAAGCCGCCAAAGGAGATGACTTAAAGGTAAACCGACCGAGCTCACAAGCGCACCGATCTCAAAATCGTGGCGCTTACTTCTCAGAAGATGACTGCTCCGATTCTTGTACTGCCAAAGAGCGGTTTTATTTCGCGAGCCGGGATCGTTTAAGCCTCATCCGCTTCGCCGGCGGCGCCCGCCTTGCGTTTCTCCTCGCGATACGCCTGCTTGCCTGCTTCAATCGCAGCCGCTATCTGGTCCTTTTGGCGCGCGGCGACTTCAGTTACCGACTCGGCTCCGGCCGCGACGCGCTCGCGTGCGGTGCCGTATACGTCGGAGACTTTGCCGGCCGCCGTGCCATAGACATCGGACACCCTGCCGGCCGCCGCGCCATAAGCGTCGGAGACTCTCTCCGCGGCGGTTCCGTAGATCTCACTTGCTCGCTGGCCGGCCACGCGAGCTTGTTCTCCGGCGACGTCGATGCCGCGTTTGGTGTAATCGGCGATATCGCCGCGCAGTTCGCGCCCGGTCTTGGGAGCGAACAGTAGAGCGAGGGTCGCGCCAATGCCGCCGCCTATCAACAAGAACGTTAGTTTCTCGGCTGCTGATGATCCTTGATTCTCTGCCATCTCATCCTCCAGTTAAGAAGATTCGCACTATTCACTATTGCCGTCGCCCACGGTTGATTAACAGCAGTTCAATATATCACTTAGATTTGGCCGCAACAAGACGGTCGACCGGTGGGTGAGTTAAGAGTTCAAGGTTCACCTTGCGCGTCGTGATCAGCAGCCTGAAGGCTGAACTCTGAACGACGATCGACTCTCGATCATCGGTGGGAAGCAATACTCAATTGGTGAATGGCGGAAGGTAGTTGTGCGCTCCGGAGATCGTTGCTCTGCGCCATCGAATCCGTCATGCAGTAGAGTCGATTAGGAGTCGCCTGCGCCACGCACAGTCGATGTATGCCGGGCGCGAGATCGGCGTTGACCAGCGCGACATGATTACCGCGTGTGTGCCCCTGCACGAAACCCTTTTCGGCGGCGGAGCCTTTGACGAGGACCTCAACTTCGCGGCCGATCCATGTGTTGTTCTGCTCGAGAGAGATCTCTTTCGATAATTCGATCAGGCGGGTTAAGCGATCTATTTTTACGACGCGCTCGATATCATCGAAGTGAATGGCCGCCGGTGTTCCTTCACGTTCGGAATAGATGAACATGTAAGCCATGTCATACCGAACCTCGCGATAAAGCGAGAGCGTCTCTTCGAACTCGTCTTCAGTTTCGCCGGGGAAGCCCACGATCAAATCGGTTGAAATCGTAGCGTCGGGCAGAAGCTCACGCACCCTGCTGACGCGATCGAGATAGAACTCGCGAGTGTATTCGCGAGCCATCCGCTTCAGAACGCGGTTTGAGCCCGACTGCACAGGAAGATGAATGAATCTGCACACAGCCGGCATGTCGGCGACCGCCTCGATTATTTCGTCGTCGAAGTTGATCGGATGAGAGGTAATGAATCTAACGCGTGGAATTCCTATTCGCCCGACCATACGCAGCAATTCGGCGAACGAAGGATAACCCGGCATCAGCGCTCGTCGCGATCCGGTGCCCGGGGCCATCCCGTAGGAGTTCACGTTCTGACCCAGGAGACTGACTTCGATGACGCCGGCTTCCTTCAGCGCGAGAGCTTCGTTGATGATGTCTTCCGCGGGCCGCGAGACCTCCGGGCCTCGGGTCGCGGGCACAATGCAATAAGTGCAGCGATGATTGCAGCCGCGCATGATCGTCAGGTGCGCGCTCAGCGTGCCGGTTTGAGGCGGCGGTGAGTAAAACTGCAGCTCGCGCTTGAAGTCGAATGATTGAAACTTGCCGCGTTGGATTGCCGGGACGATTTCGGTAATTGCGCCGGGCCCCAGCATGATGTCGACACCGAATCTTCGACCCATGCGCTGACCTTCCGGTAGCTGAGCCAGGCAACCCATCAAACCGATCGTAAGGTTCTTGCGCCGGTTCCGCTCCTTGCGAAGCTCGCCGAGTAACGTCTGGACTTTTTCGACAGGTTTGCCACGCACCGCGCAGGTGTTTACGAGCACGAGATCGGCTTCTCGAAAGTTATCGACGAACGAGTAACCGATGCCCGCAAGCTCCGACTGGATCGCGTGCGAGTCGTACTCGTTCATCTGACAGCCGAATGTGACTAGATGAGCAAGCATAGGAAAACAACCAATCGCTCTGACTTGGACGCAGCGAAATCTGTCGGGGCTTACCCCGAATAGCAGAGCGCCGAGTTTGAGAATAGCTGCCCCGAGCCCGAGATACGCATTCTAGCATCGAGCGGCGAGCCCGCGACAAGCAGCTAATGAAGAATAGTGTTCGGATTCTGCGTTGCTAACAACCTCCGCGTGCTTTGCGGTCCTTTGCGGCTTTGCGCTGAGTATTGGTCTTGCTTCTTCAATACGCAATACTCAGCGCAAAGGCGCAAAGAACCGCAAAGCACGCGAAGGACTGACCAGACGTTACAGGTCAGCAACTTTCGGGCAAGCGCGACATTGTAGGAGAGCATCTGACGAAGACGAACGAAGGCCCGCATGATTTCGATGTTTACTCGAATGGCTCGTTCGCTATTCAAGACGCTGGATAGCATCGCGACGCCCTGCTCGGTGAATGCCATTGGCGAATAGCGAAGCCCTTTTCGATCGGCGCTGGAGGTCACAAATTGTGACCTCCAGTTCTCGAATTCGTCCTTACTGAGCACAAACATAAAGTCAGCCGGGAACCGGCTGAGGTTACGGCGAACAGCCTGCTTGAGCGCTTTGGTCGAGACGCCATAAAGCGCCGCCAAATCGCGATCCAGCATGACTCGCTCTCCGCGAATGACGAAGATAGTTTGTTCGATTCTTTCTACCGGGAGCTTTAGCAATGATTCGGTCATATCACGTTGACCCTGTGTCGCTCGCGACACAATCGAAGCAGTGATCAGACCATCATTCCTCCCAGGATAAGAGGATGGATTGGACGGCTTGAGTTTCGGCGAGCCGGCTTCAGGACCCTTTGGAGAATGCGATACACTCAATCCGTCTTGCGGGTTCGAATACTACCACAAGATCGCGGGTACATCTCGCTGCAAACATCGCTGCCGATTTGGATCAGCCTATGGATGCTTACAAAAACGATCTCGCTTACATTCACGACGCCGGGTTCGGAGACTTCTCCAGGGCATCGGCGCCCTGGCTGCTCGAAACTCTGCGCCAGAACGGTATCGACAATGGACTGGTGGCCATCTCGGTTGCGGAAGCGGAATATGGGCGCGCGAGCTCTCACGCGCCGGCTACGATGTGTTGGGAATAGACATCTCGCCCGCGATGATCGACATCGCTCGCAAGCGGGTGCCTCGTGGCGAATTTCGAACCGAGTCGTTGTTGAGAGCCAAATTGCCAATGTGTGACGCGGTGACGTCGCTTGGCGAGTGCTTAAACTACATGTTTGATAAGAGCAATAGTATCGGCCGGCTCCGAGGCGTGTTTGAGCGTGTCTATTCCGCGCTGAAGCCCGGCGGTGTGTTTGTATTCGACATCGCAGAGCCGGGACGCGGGAAAGGCTCTCCTCAGAGACACCGGCAAGGCGAAGATTGGGCGGTGCTTAGCGACACAGTTGAAGACCCTGAGACCAATCGACTGACGCGTCGAATAACAACTTTCCGAAAGCGCGGCGATAACTACATCCGGGGCGAAGAGGTTCACGTTCTGCAGCTATACGGAAGGTCCGAAGTCGCGGATGAACTTCGGCGAGTTGGGTTTCGAGTTCGCGCTCTCAGCTCGTATGGAGAGCAGGCGATGCTGATTGGGTGCGTCGCGTTTATGGCTCGGAAGCCTCGTTAGGATGGGTAGTGGGGTATTAGCGTGTTGCCAGCAAGCAGTCCTCTGCGTCCCCTGCGTCCTCCGCGGTTTTTCCTGCTCAGTGGCTCGAAATCAACCGCAGAGGACGCCGAGCTACGCAGAGGAGAAACGCGAATGTGAGCGAGCAACACACTATCACCCCACTACCTAAGGATGCTGCGACCTGACGGCGACCCCGCTGCCCGAGATGTATTGTTCGCCGTACCTGATGACTACCTCACCTTCAACAATCACGTGGTCGATTCCAACCGGATACTGTTTCGAATCTTCAAACGTAGCCCGGTCGATCACACGCTGCGGATCAAACACAACAATGTTTGCCTGTGCGCCTTCTTCGATCCGGCCGTAACGCTTCAAGCTGAAAGTCTCCGCGGCGAGGCTCGACATCTTTCGCACCGCTTCTTCGAGCTTCAGTACATTTAGCTCACGCACGTACCGGCCGAGTATTCGCGGATACGTGCCATACGCGCGCGGATGAGGCTTGCCTCCCAACAACCCATCAGTGCATACGTTGACGTAAGGCTCACGCATGATCTTTTGAACGACCTTTTCAGACTGGCTGAACGAAATCATCCCGACGCCCATCCGCTCCTGCGCGAGAAGATCGAGCGCGAAATCAGCCGCCGTTTTTTCGCTCCCTCCGTTTTCGGACCTGGCGCTCAGGGCAGCCGCTTCCGCCAGGTTCTTGCCAACGTATTCCGGATGGTTACCCGAAGGAATATCCGAGACTATGATCCCCTCAGGTCCGGACCACTTCCAGAAATTGTCCCATTCGGAGCGTGAGCGATCCAGCATTGCGTCGCTCATGCGCCCGCGTTCGTCCTCGCTTGCAAGACGCCCAAGTGTAGCTTCGACTCCACCCGCGTGAGCCCACGGCGGAAGAATCGCGCCCAACATCGTCGAGCCCGCGATGTATGGGTATTGATCCGCAGTCAGGCGCATTCCTTCGGCTTGCGCGATGCGAACCATCTCGAGCACACCGTCGACCACGTGCCAGTTCTCGCGGCCCGCGACTTTGAAGTGCGAAATATGAACTCTGACTCCCGAGTGCTTGCCGATCTCGATCATCTCGGCGACTGCGTCTTCCAGGTAATCGCTCTCGCTTCGCATGTGAGCGACGAACACGCCGTCGAACTCGGCTACTGCCTTGCACAATTCAATCAGTTCCGCAGTGTCAGCGAAACAGCAAGGCGGATAGATCAACCCGGTAGACATGCCAAGCGCGCCTTCGCGCATCGACTGCCGGATCAGGTCTTTCATAGTAGCAGTCTCTGAAGAAGTAGCTCGGCGGTCTTCCATGCCCATGGCGTTCAGGCGAACCGCGCCGTGCGGGATCAAGTAGCTGCAATCAAGCGACGGCCTCACACGCGCGACCGCGGCGAGATACTCGCCGACCGACTCCCAATCCCATTCGCGATCAAGCTTACCGAGCAGACCCGCAAGCGAGCGTTCCATCTGGGGACGGTCGGCCTTGCGAATCGGCGCGACCGAGATCCCGTCCTGGCCGAACACTTCGAGCGTGATGCCCTGGCGGACTTTCATTGGAAGCTCGGGCTCGGTGAGTACCCGCAGATCCGAATGACTGTGCGTGTCTATGAAGCCGGGCGCGATGACAAGACCCTTGCAGTCGAGTTCTTCCGGCGCGCCTTCAAGCGACCCCGGCGCGTCGATTGCCAGAATCCAATTTCGTCTGATCGCGACATCGCCAATCACTCCTGGCCGGCCGGTCCCGTCGACGACCAGTCCTCTCTTCAGTATCAAGTCGGGCGTTTTGATCATCAGTCTTCTCGTTTCGGGTTCGCGCACAACTCCAGCGCGTTGCCATCGGGGTCTTCAAAGTAGAGCGAGGTCGCGGGCATCCAGTCGTGTAAGACCGGGCCTTCCACTTCCACTCCGCGCTCGCGAAGCATCGCCGCGGCGTTGTCGATATCCGCTTCGTCGATCGTGAAAGCAAAATGCTGTAAAGGCCATTCACTTTTGTCTTCCTGAAGCACAACCATTCCGGCGTCGCCGCCCGCGCGCAGGAACAGCCAGTTGCGCTTCTCATCTCGAATGCCGACTTCCAGGCCAAGCACTTCGCGATAGAACGGTTCTGCTCGTGCAAGGTCCTTGACTCGAATTGCTACTTCATAGAGCCCGCGGATTGGAAGTTGGATGGGTCGCATGGTTCCTCCTCTGTAACTGGGTTAGGCGGCCAGGAGCGGCGACATCTAGGTTAACACGGAATCGGGGTAGTGGTGTATTAGCGTGTTGCCGACATGGCAGCCCTCTGCGTCCCCGGCGTCCTCTGCGGTTCTCTTAATCAGTGTTGGGAATCAACCGCAGAGGACGCGGAGGGCGCAGAGGAGCAACGCGGTGGTCAGCGAGCAAAACACTATCACCCCACGACCGGAATCGGAGCCCGCTTGCAAGCAATTGCTAGTTTGCTATGATGCATCCTCGTTTTGTGAACAACTGTAAATCAGGGAGCCAAACATGACTGTCTCTCCGAGTCGCGTCGCCCTCTATCTTCAGGACAAGCACCCGCTTCGAGAAGCCATCGACTACGTTCGCTACGCTGAAGCGCGAGGCTTTGAAGCAGTCTGGCAAGCGGAATCCAGACTGGTTCGCGATGCGATCGTTCCGATGGCCGCATACGGCGCCACCACCGAGCGAATCAAGATCGGCTCGGGGGTGATCAATAACTGGACTCGCAACGCCGCACTGATTGCGGCTACGTTTTCGACGCTCGATGATCTGGCGCCGGGTCGAATGATGTGCGGGCTGGGCGTTTGGTGGGAGCCGCTGGCTACGAAGGTTGGAGTCAATCGTCGCAAGCCGCTTCAGGCAATGCGCGAGACCGTCGAAGTCGTGCGACGGCTGCTTGCGATGGAGAAGGTCACTTTCAAAGGCGAGTTCGTTCAAGTAGAAGACATCGAGATCGACATCGTTCACGGCGATCGCTCGCCGAAGAACGTTCCGATCTACATCGGCGCCACCGGCATGAAAATGATGGAGCTTGCGGGTGAGATCGCCGACGGAGTGCTGCTTAATTACCTGGTCTCGCCGGCCTACAACCGTGAAGCGATGGATCACCTGGCGTCGGGCGCCGCCCGCTCAGGCAGAACAGTCGAACAAATCGATCGACCGCAGTTGGTTGTCTGTTCTCTGGATAAAGATCGTTCACGCGCGTTGGACAATGCCCGCGAGCTTGTGACTCAGTACCTCGGCCAGCAGCCGCACATCATGAAGGCCAGCGGAGTAAGCCAGGAAGTCCTGGACGATATCGGCCGTGTGCTCACCTGGCCCGCCGAAGAACATCAGATCCGCGAAGCGATGAAGCTTGTTCCCGACGAAGTAGTTCAGCTCATCACCGCATCGGGCACCCCCGACGAGTGTCGAGCGAAAGTCCAGGAGTACATCGACGCAGGGTGCACTTGCCCGGTTCTCTATCCGCTTGGGGATGACGTGAAAGTGATGATAGACGCGTTTGCGGTCTAGCTGCGCTCGGAAAGGAGATTGCCACTAAGACACAAAGACACGAAGTCGCACCAAGTCGGTGACGGCTTTGTGCTTCTTTGAGTCTTCGTGTCCGGTGGCAATCGATCGGCCTGCTAAGTCTTGTCGATTTCTTCTGTGATCTCGTCAGGAAAAGAAAGAAGCAATGGTGACTCTGCGACTTGCCGGACCCGATGACGGGCAATTCTTGTACGAACTCTACTGCAGCACTCGCGCGGAGGAGATGGCTGCTTGGGGATTGGATCAGGCGCAGCAGAAGGCGTTTCTAGAGTTGCAGTTCAAGGCGCGGGAGAGGCACTACGATATCGCTTTTTCAGGAGCGGAGCATAAGATCATTCTTTGCGATGATCGTCCGATAGGCCGTATTCTCGTGCACCGATCCGAACGCGAGATTCGGCTTGTCGATATAGCGTTGCTCGCTGAACACCGAGGCGAAGGCATCGGGGCTTCGCTGATTGAAGCACTCCTTGAAGAAGCCAGATTGACGGGCAAGTCGGTTACGCTTCACGTTGACAAGTTCAGTCGGGCCGCGCGACTTTATGAGCGGCTTGGATTCTCGGTGATCGATGAGACGGGCGGCAGTTACAAAATGGAATGGCTGCCCGATGGCAATGAAATAACGGAGACCTCATAATGCCAGAGCTCTTTACCATTGAAGTGTTTGCTGATCATCAGAACAGCAAGTTTCTAATGCACTACGGCGATTCGCAAACGGCCGAGCTTGTGTTGATTCGAGTAAAGGACGTGGGTTCATCCGAGCGCCAGCAGCAGTTCTCGCTCCAGTTCCTCGGACCTCTCGATGCGCCGATCGCGCAAGGGATTTACAAAATGGATCATGACGCGCTCGGCGCCCTGGATCTGTTTCTTGTGCCGATTGCCAGGGACGACAAAGGCGTGCAGTACGAAGCGATCTTCAACCGGGTCATCGAACCGTAGACGGTCTGTCGCGGTGTATCGGTGAGGACGATGATCCGTGCAGATCCGTCAAATCAGCGTCATCCGCGGTCTATTCTTCCAACCCATCGACCGCGGATGACGCTGATTTGAGGGAATCACGCGAATTCTTTTAGTCTGCCATTTCTAAACGAATGCAATTCGGATCACAGCGAATTCCGGTGGCGGGCTCACGGCTTGTGACGTTTCGTCCGGTCACGGCCGATGACGAACGCTTCCTTATTCGGGCCTATGGCAGCACGCGGCTCGAGGAACTGGCGCTTACCAATTGGGACGACGCACAGCGCGACGCCTTCGTTCAAATGCAGTTTGCGGCGCAGCAGGCTCACTATCGGCAGACATATCCGAAGGGCGAGCACCTGATCGTCCTCCTCGACGAAGAGCCCGTCGGTCGTCTGTACGTTGCGGAGATCGAAGCGGAGATTCGGATCATCGACATCACCATGCTTCCCGAGCATCGTAAGGCCGGCATTGGCACGCCGATCATCAGGCGGCTTATGGAAGAAGCGGCAGCCATCGAAAAGCCTTTGCGAATCTACGTAGAGAGCTTCAACCCGTCGCAGCGTTTATTCGAGCGACTGGGATTCGTAAAGGTGGAAGAGAGCGGCTACAGCTACCTGTTAGCATGGCGGCCGAACCCTTCTCGCATTGCTTGAGCCAGACGTTTCAATGTTATCTCGTGGCGTAGCGACGACAATCCGCAACGAGCGAAGCCGAGGCCAGCTTGAGCCTCGGCGTCGCTCGCGGAATTAGGAGCTGTCTTCAGCGACCGTCCTCGTCTATGGGTCAAGGCGATTGATCACGGCTTCGTAGTGCCTGCCTGACAGACCGGTTTGCCTTCCCGGCACTATCAGCAACTTGAACGATCCCATCGTGTCGTGAGTGATCGTGTAGGTCTCCTGTCGCAGAGGCAGACTCCTCGGCCCTTGAAACACGAGCGAAAAGCATTCCCTGCCGTTTGTCACGTCGCCCTTTACATAGGCGGGATTGAGATCGTTGACCGCAATCAACACCAGGTAGCCCAGTTTTATTTCTCCAAGCGAAAACGCAAACTTGGTGTTGAGGTTCTGAGTGAACATCTTGCTGCCGAGATAGAACAGCGGGTCGGCGAAAACTTGTTTTGGAATCACGTTGCCGATTCCCGAACCGAGCTGCTGTTTGTTCTGCCCAAAGGCGAGTGGGGCCAGGCCTCCCGTGACTACTGCCGCCAGCCCCATCATGCTTCCCACGTGCAAAAAACGTCGTCGTGATTGATTCATTGGTCATCCCCTTCCATTTTCATTTGCCAGATTTTGAACCCTGCGACGACGAGTGTAGGGCGCGCCAGCCGAAGCTTCAACTCTAATAATCGGGCGGACGGAGCTGATCCGGGCGCCGCCGGATCTGTCTGGCGGAGAACCCGCAGTCGTCCCCGATACTCTTATGAAACAAGGGTTACGAGAATGCGAAATTATCGCTACAGACCCGTTTTGTAATTGACATGGTTTTGGTTCGGAGATAGAATCCGTCCGCCCCGAAGCTGAGACTACCCTCAGGTTGGTCGGCTCATCGGGAAACCAGTGGGGATTTCGGGAACGCTTCTTTCGCGCATGCGAAACCTCAAATTAGTGGATGACAAACCTTCAACTCCGATAGGTGTGCAAATCTATCGCTTTGACTATGACTCGACTGTCGACTTGACCGCAGCCGAGACCGCAAGGAGGACGCTTGAATGGCTGAACCATTTTTGTCTGAGATCAGAATCATGAGTTTCGTCTTTCCGCCCAAGGGATGGGCGCTTTGCGATGGGCAGTTGTTGCCCATCAATCAAAACCAGGGTTTGTTCTCGCTGCTGGGGACGACCTACGGTGGGGACGGGCGAGTAAATTTTGCGCTGCCCGATCTTAGAGGCCGCTTGCCGATGCACATGGGTTCCGGTCACACGCTCGGCGAGCGTGGCGGCGAGCAGGCGCATACGCTTTCGATTTCGGAATTACCGACCCACGTACACGTGATGCAGGCATCCAGCACCGCCGGAGACGGGCCCGTACCCACGAGCACGCTCCTGGCGCCCGGCGCGGCGACTCAGCTCTACGGGCCCTCCGCAAACCTGACATCTCTTCAACCGAGCACGGTAGCGAATGTAGGTGGCAGTCAGGCGCACTTGAACATGCAGCCGTTTCTAACGCTGAGTTTCTGCATCGCGCTGCAAGGGATCTTCCCGTCGCAGACCTAAGGAGAAAAAAGAAAATGGCACAACCATATGTAGGTGAAATCAGAATGTTCGCAGGAAACTTCGCTCCTGCCGGATGGATGTTTTGCGAGGGGCAGTTGCTCCCGATCTCGGAGTACGAGACATTGTTCAACCTGATTGGAACGACGTACGGCGGCGATGGGCAATCAACGTTTGCGCTGCCCGATCTGCGAGGACGCATTCCGCTCCATCAGGGCAATGGGTTCATATTGGCTGAGACCGGCGGGGCGGAAGAGATAACGCTGACTGTGCAGCAGATACCGGCTCATAGCCATCCATTCCTGGCAACTACGGATATCGCTAGTCAGGGATCTCCTTCCAACACGCTTGTTGCTCAACCCAGCGTTACCAAGCTGTACTTCGCGGCGCCGGGAGCGGCGGTAATGGCTGCGAACTCCCTGACGCCTGTTGGGGGAAGTCAACCGCACAATAATTTCCAGCCGTATCTGTGCGTCGACTTCATCATTTCGCTGTTTGGGATTTTCCCGTCGCAGACATAGGAGTCGCGGAGCGCAGACGGTCGAGTCTGCGCAGGGCTTTGATACCTCCGAATGTTGAACCGCGAAGACTGACAGTCTGCGCCACATCTTGATAGGAGAAACCAATGGATCCTTTTGTTGCTGAAATCAGAATCTTCCCCTTTAATTTTGCACCCAAGGGCTGGGCGTTTTGCGATGGCCAACTATTGCCGCTTTCGCAAAACACGGCGCTCTTTTCGCTGCTTGGAACGACCTACGGCGGCGACGGCAAATCCAACTTCGCTCTCCCCGACATGCAGGGCAACGTTCCGATGCATCCGGGGCAGGGGCCTGGGCTTTCGCTTCATGATCTGGGTGAGACGGGCGGTTCCGAGACAGTCTCGCTGCTCGAGTCGGAGATACCGTCGCACTCGCACGGAATCGTTGCTGCTGCCAACCCTGCGCTGCTCAAGCTGCCGGCTCCGACGGCAAGTCTGGCTCGTTCGCAGGGTGACAACGCATACCAGTCGGTCACCAATGCGAATATCGTTCAGATGAATCCCAACGTGATTGCTCCTGCAGGCGGTGACCAGCCGCATAATAACCTGCAGCCGTACCTGACGCTGAACTTCTGCATCGCCCTCCAGGGCGTATACCCGCCTCGCACTTAGGGCGCAGGATTGGAGTGTCCGGGCGCGGAGCTTTGGCTTCGCAGGTTGTTGATGAATTGCTGGTTCAGTCTGGCGGGTCCTTCTTACACCGCCAGACTGAGCTGAGCGCCGCACGGCAATCAGCGAGTAGTTGAAGGCGATTCATCACGCCTGCGGCTGGGAAGTCCAATGTGACTTTCAATTCGCCCCGGCAAACGTCAGCGTAATACGGATGTTCCTTCAAGCATCCAGCTCTTCTTATTTCTTGCCCGTTGTTCTTTGACGTCGAGCGCGAGTTCAAGAGACCGCGCTCATTCCGCAACACAAGTTGGCGAGCCAGCCTGTGGGACTCAACAGATCTCTACTTAATGAAGTAAAGATCACCAGTCATGGAAGAATCGAAACAAGGCAGACGACTTCAACCGGTGTCTGCCCAACCCGCTAAAAACCGCTAAAAAGGAGAATATCATGAGAAACCTATCCGTTCGTTTTATTAAGTGCGTCATTGGGTTGTCAGTAGCCTTGATCGCAGTGAGCAATTGCTTCAACGTACTGTCGAACTCGGGGAGAACGTCCCCAGATGACGTGAATCAACGGGCAATAGCAACCTCGGGTCAATACAATTCCAACTTCAGCGCGCCGCAGAGTGCGGACAACGGCCTGTTCGCGAGCAAAGGCAAAAGCACGACAGGGGCGCGAGCGGAACTAGCTGCGCCAGCCTCAGCCTTTTCAGCCTTTTCACCCTTCGCTCCCAATATCACAGCAACCAAATCTCACACGCCGGCGGGTAACGCGCACCCCGGCGATATTCTGACCTACACCATCGTCATAACCAACTCGGGAACTTCGGATGCCACCGGCGTCAATTTCACCGACACAATAGATCCCAACACCACGCTCGTGCCGGGCTCGGTCAAAACCTCGCCTGTTGCGGTTGATGATAGCTATCACACTATCGGCAACGTGAACATATCGGTGCCGGTGGCACAAGGCGTCACCGCGAACGACTCGAATTCGGGAAGCGGCACGCTGAGCGTGACAAAAGTCAATGCGACGGTTGTTCCCGGCGGCGGCAGCGCGACGGCAGCGACCGCTAACGGCAGCGTCACGATGAGTAGCGACGGGAGTTTTACTTACACTCCCAATGCTGCGTATCGCGGACCGAGTGACAGCTTTACCTATGAGCTGGATAACGGCTCGGGCTCGACCGATACGGCAACGGTTACGATCTCCGTCAACGGATTGATCTGGTTCGTCAACGCCGGAGCAGCCCCGGGCGGCGACGGCAGGCTGTCGAGTCCGTTCAACTGTCTGGTAGGCGCCGGTTGCTTTGACCCTGCCGCGGCCGACATCGCTAACGACAATATTTTTGTTTATAGCGGAAGCTACACAGGCGGAATGACGCTGCTGAACGCGCAAAAACTGATCGGCCAGGGAGCCGGCGACACGCTTATCAACATCACTGCCCTTACGCAGCCTTCGGGAACCAACCTGTTGCCTTCGACGGGTGGGACAAATCCGACAATCTCTGCGGCGGGCGCCAACGTGACGGTAGGGAGCGGCAATACGATTCGAGGCGTCACGCTCAATGGTACAGCTTCAGGTGCGATAGACTTGACCGGCTCAGGCTTCGGCACTCTCAGCGTGGCTGAGACTACGTTGGGCGGAACCGGGCAGGCGCTGAGTCTCAACAGCGGAACTCTTAGCGGCCCTGTTGCTTCGACTGCCGCCTTTCAGAGCATCTCGTCGACCAACAGCTCAACTACAGGCGTCACTCTGACCACCGTAGCGGGCAAGATGTCGAGTGGCTCGACGAGCATCACCAATCCAGGCGGGATTGGGATCAGCGTCAACACTTCGAGCGGCGCATTGGATTTTGGCGCTACGACTTCAACCGCCTCGGGCGGAACTGGAGTCAGCCTGACTACCAATTCCGGCACGATTACATTCGGCACCCTGGACATCACGCCGGATTCCGGGCAGCGAGGATTGCTGGCAACCGACAATACGCTGACCATCACGTCGAACGGCGGCGCCGTCGCGACTACCGGCGCAACCGCGGTGGAAATCACTCGAGCCGTGGGGACCACACCGTTGGTGATGTCGCTTACTAGCGTGGCTGCCAACGGCGGGACCAACGGAATAAGGCTCTCGAATACGTCGGGCAGCTTCACTGTGACGGGCGATGGGGCCTCAGATCCGGCCGATACTACTCGAGGCAGGACAACCGCAAAGCAGGGTGGAGGTACGATCACTCTCGGCTCAGGCGGAACTATCAACAACACCACCGGGCCGGCGGTGAGTCTTAGCAACACAACCAATGTAACGCTGCGCAACTCTGCGCTTACGGGAAACAGCGGAGGCGTCAACTCAGGCGCGGACGGCGTCAATGCCTCGTCCTCATCGGGCCTCACGCTGGACAACGTGCTGGTCACAGGGCATTTGGGCAACGACGGGGTTTCCGGCAGCGCCGTATCCGGGCTCAGCCTGATGCATACCGACGTGCACACCAATGCCACTACCGCGGGCACAGAAGCTCTCGACATCTGGAATGTTCGCTTAAACAATCTTACCGGCACGTCGACGGTCACGAACTCGCTCTGCTTCGACTCCCGTGAGAACATCTTCTTTATTACCAACTCAGGAACTTCGAATCTCACCCTGACCGTCACCAACAGCGAGTTTCGCAATACTTCAGCTACCACCGCCGGCAATGTCGGTTTTGGGATTGTTGCAAGCGGAAGCGCGGTGACGAATGTAACCGCAACGGGTTCGACATTCTCGAACGTCAGGACTACAGGCTTCCAGTACGCCGGGAACAACACCAGCAGCGGGACCGTGAATGTTCGCAACAGTGTGTTCGAACAGAACGGCGTTGACGTTGACATCGCGCACCAGGGGACGGGCACGACGCTCAACTACGAAGTCAGCGGCAATACGATGCGCCAAACGTTCAAGGCGAACTCGTCAGTCTCAGTCAATATTTTCCTGGGCGGCCTCTCTACGGCTACTTCGGTGATGAGCGGGACCGTCAAGAACAATGTGATCGGCAACGTGCTTGTGCCGAACTCCGGTTCGGACCTCGGCGCAGGCATCCAGATCAATCCAAGCGGAGCCGGAACGCTAACAGCATCAGTTACCGGAAACAATGTCACTCAAGTGAGGGGAAGCAGCAGCAGCGTATTCGTCGACATCATCAATGACACTGCGAAGCACAATCTCTTCATACACAGTAACACCTTCGCCGGAAATCCAGCCGAGCCGTTCGGCGTAGCCGGACTCGAGATGGACAACGGCACCGGAACGCCGGGCGAGAATGGAAGCTTCTGCCTGGACATGGCTTCCAATATCGTGACGATGTCGGCAACGTCGTTTGCCAGCGTTTATCTTGCTAACTTTTCCGGAACGACAAACGTAGTCGGCTACACCGGGGCGACCAACGACGAAACTCAACTCGGAAACTTCTTTGGCGACAGTCCGGTTACGACACCTCCCGGCATTAACACCCTGACGAGCCCGGCGCCTGCGGTCTTCGTAATCGGCGGCACGGTTCAGGGTTCTGGGGCTTGCAGCGTAGTCTTCCCAATGTCAGCCGGGCACGAGATAAGCCTTCAAAGCGCGGGCCGAAAGAATGCGGACGCCGGCGAAGAGGCCGCGCCTGCCAACGACAACTCTTTGCGCTCAACCTGGGGTAAAGCGACTACCGAGGATTCGGTTCAGCAACTGACGCAGGAAGAATTGAACCGGATGGTTCAGGCGGCGGTCGCACGATGGGCGCAAACCAATCTCTCGGCTGAAGACATCGCGAGCCTGAACGCGGTGACCTTCGAAGTCGCCGATCTGGCTGACGGGCGACTAGCCGCTTCCTCATCAACCCACATTAGAATTGACCGGACGGCCGCGGGCTACGGATGGTTCTACGATCAGACGCCGATGGAAGACTCTGAGTTCGACGTCCCGGTTCCGGGTAAGGAACTGCAGACGACCGAGCTCAGCCCGGCACATGGGAAGATCGACTTGCTGACCGTGCTCATGCGTGAGCTTGGCGCGGTTTACCTCTCAGGCAAGAATCGTGTGCCCAGAAATCTGCGGCCGCCGATGGATAGCACTTTGTCGCCGGCGGTCAGACGCATGCCGGTATTCAATCTTCCACAGCGCTCGGCTTCAATAGTCAAAGTCGAGGGTCAATCAATAAACAGTGGAGTAGCCGCAACAGCTCCGTCTCCGGCATTGAAGTCCGGAGTCGCGCCGATTCCGGCCGTCTTCCATACGAATGGAAGTCTAACGCCGGAGTTGGATGGACAAAACGCGAAGCGCGTCAACTATGCGACGATTGCGCGACGCGTTGGCGTGGTTAATCCGTTCAGCGGCGAAACGGTAAACTTGAACATCGGCATCGTTCCTGCCGGCGAGAGCGTCACCATCATGTTCCAGGTGACGATCAACAATCCCTTGCCCAACGGTGTGTGCTCGGTGACAAATCAGGGTCACGTGACCGGTTCGAATTTCCCCGCGGTTGATACAAACGCGGACGTCACAAACATAGTCACGCCTGTTGTCATCGGGACATGTCCGGGACCCATCATGAAGAATACCGATCCTGGCCTTTGCACCGCGGTAGCTACCTACAGCACGCCCACGGCGACAGGCTGTCCCGCGCCGACGGTCAACTGCGCGCCGCCGTCCGGGTTTGCATTCCCCAAGGGCACGACGACGGTTACTTGTACTGCTACAAACGGCACGCCTCCAGACTCGACCTGCACGTTCACGGTTAGCGTGACCGACAACCAGCCGCCGACAATAGGGGCTTGCCCGTCGAACATAACCACCGATGAGAATCCTCCGGGTTCAGGCTCCGCGACGGTTACTTACGCTACTCCGAGCAGCAGCGACAATTGTCCCGGACAAACGGTGAATTGTGTTCCGGCCTCCGGGTCGAGCTTCTCGGTTGGAACGACTACGGTGACGTGCACCGCGATGGATACGTCGGGCAACACTGCGTCGTGTCAGTTCACGGTGACCGTCAACTCCGTTGGGCTGACGGCGTTGAGCCCGGCCAAGATGTGGATTGGACTCAAGAACAGCGATGATGTTGGAACGAAGTTCGATCTGCTTGCGGAGGTACTGAGGAACGGGACAGTCGTCGGTTCCGGCCAGTTGAACGATGTACCCGGCGGCAGCAACGGATTCAACAACGCTGTGTTGAGAACTATCACTCTTGCGCTGACCTCAGCCGTACCAATGGGACCGGGTGATACGATGAGCTTCAGGCTGTCGGTTCGCATCGCTGCCACGAGCGGCCATAATAGCGGCACGGCCAGGTTGTGGTACAACGGCGCGGCGATCGACAGCGGAGCGAGTCGCGATGCCGGAAGTCGCTTCGACGCAACCATTGCGGGTTCAACGTCGGATTATTTCCTGCGAACTGGCTTTGTTCTGAACACTGCGGCGGGCTCATCCAGGACCTTCGTCGATAAGCTCGTTAGCAATTCAGGCGGTAATCCGTTCGTGGCATTCGGAACCTGGAGCAAAACGTTCTGAGGGAGACGGCGCAACCCTCATCCACAAGGCAAGCAACCCCGAAAGAGGTTGCATCTCTCAACCCAGGGTTGCCGTTCTCGGCTACCCTGGGCCTTTTTCTGGTCGGGTTGTTGAGGTTTATCGCTTGACTAGGTAGTCTGTCCAACATAAAATCACGCTGCTTCAGTTTGTGTCACTTAGCCGCGAGGCGCTGGGATGATTGATCAGAGAGAATTACTCGCGGCAAGGAAACGCCAGCGTATCTGAATCGAAAACGACGATTGCTGATAGTCCGCGACCCCCTCAGGATTGTCGTAACAGAATGTGATTCCAAGTTGATGCTGCAAGTCGCTACGCGGCTAACACTTTTTGAAAAACAAATTGCGACGAGTCCAAACTTTCAAAGCGTTCAGGGCGCGTCGTGCAGGTGGCATATAAGAGCCAATCGGCTGGCCGTTGCGCCGGCTATAAAGTATTGAAATCAGGGAGAAGGAAATCATGAAGTCAACCCGCTCAAACCTCGCATCGCGCTATTCGGTAGCATTCATTCTTTGTCTGACTAGCTTTATGATACTGATTGCTTCGGCGCTTTCGGTATCGCCGAACTCGTCATCGGCATCTTCAACGCCGTCCAACGCTCGAGTAAGCGCAACGGCAACGCCGGCAGCCGGACCGATTTCGCGAACGATTACTTCTCCAACGCCGCTCCCCCCTGTCGGGCCGGCTCTCACGGCGACCAAGACAGATAGTCCCGGAACTCCGGCCAATCCGGGCGACACGATAATGTACACGGTGGTGATCACCAGCACCGGGACCACTGACGCGATGAACGTGAGTTTCACGGACATGATTGATTCGAATACGACTTTGTCGGGAGTGGTTGCCAGTTCGCCGATTGCGTTCGACGATGCCTACACCGCTTCGGGGAACATCCCGATCGCGCCTGCGGTGAGCTTGCTTGCAAACGATATCGATCCGGACACCGGAACCAACGCGGGGCTGACGGTCACACAGGTACAGGGCTCAGCGGGCAACGTGGGTAATCCCACAAATACTACGGCCGCCGGAATCGGAGGAGTGAACGGCTCGGTTACCGTGGCGGCAAACGGCACATTTACCTATCAGCCGCCGCCCGGCTTCACAGGTGACGACACATTCACCTATCAGATCAGCGATGCCTCTCTAAAAACCGGCAGCGGAACCGTGAAGATCACCGTCAGCAATATGGTCTGGTTCATCGACAACACGTCAGCGGCAGCGAACAGCCGAGGCACCTTCACAGAACCCTTCAAGACCATTGCCGCCTTCAATGCGGTCAACAGCGGAGCCGCTCCCAACCCGCAGAACGGCCATCACGTTGTGGTCCGCCCGGCCTCTGGAAGTTACGCGGAAGCCGACGGAGTCAATTTGCGAGACGGCCAGACGCTGACCGGACCAGCGGTGGCATTCAACACCGTCTTTACGGCTGACGCCAACAGCACGTCGGCTTACAACACTTTTGCGGCCGGCACGGGAACTGCCGCGGCTATCACGGCAACGACGGGGAACGGCGTTGATCTGGGAAGCGGCAATGCGCTACGCGGCTTCAACGTCGGCAACACACCGTTGGGCTTTGGCTTCAACGGAACCGCGGTTGGCTCGCTGACCGTCGCAACGGTGAACAAGACAGGCACCGGCGGCGCGATGAGCGTCTCTACCAGTGGGACGTTTGGTGCGACTGTCAATTTCGGTACTTTTGAATCGACCAGTTCGGCAACTAATAACCTGAATCTGGTCGGCGTGACCGGTACGCTGGCTATGACTTCGCCGGGGACGGGCTTCACCGGCAGCGCCGCCACTAACGCGGCCATCAATATCAGCGGCGGGTCGGTGAGCATGACTTATGTCGGCAATGTTACGAAGGCCACCACTGGCGCGCTGCTCAGCGTCGCCGCGACACACAGCGGCACACTGACCTTCAATACCGGGACTCTCAGCGCAACGAGCGGCACCGGCTTGCAATTCGACAACGCCGACGGCACATACAACTTCAACGGTACGACCACACTCAACGGCGGAGATGCGGGCATCGACATTCTGAATGGTTCAGCCGGCACCTTCAGCTTCGGGAGCGGTACCACCATCACCAGTCCAAGCGGCACGGCATTCAACGTCGGCACCAGCCCCGGCAACCCAAATGTCACCTACAGCGGCACCATTACACAGAACACTGCCAGTCAACGGGTTGTTAACATTGACGGCACCACGGGCAACACGATCCTCTTCCAAACCGGAACCATTACCGGTGGCGCTAACAGCTCCGGCGTCAACATCAATGCCTCCACCGGCAGTGTTACTTTCTCAAACGGGATGACGATGGGAACCAGCGGTTCGCGGATGGTCAATTCGGCGGTGACGATCAATACCGGCAGCGCACCGGCTATCTACAACCTGGGTCTCGTCAGCATTTTCACAACCGGCGCGTCGGCGAAGGGAATTGTCTCGACAAACACCGGCGGCGAAATACGAACAACAGCGGGCAGTGTGGTCGATTCTGCGGGCGCGACTGCCATTGACATTACCGCTGCGAGCAGTACGCCGTTGACGATGTCGCTCCTCAGAGTCTCGGCCAATGGCGGAGCCAACGGAATCAAACTCACCAACACAACCGGGAGCTTTACAGTCACCGGCGATGGAGCTTCCGACCCCGCCAATACAACCCGAGGCAGGACGACAGCGAAACAGGGAGGCGGCACGATTACTCTCGGGTCAGGAGGAACGATCCTTAATACCACCGCACCGGGAATCGCGCTCAGTAACGCAGCCAACGTAACGCTGCGTAATGTATCACTCACCGGGAATGCAGGCGGCGTGAATTCAGGCGCCGACGGCATCAACGCCGCCAGTTCGTCGGCACTGACTCTTGACAACGTGCTCGTCACGGGGCATCTGGGCAATGACGGATTCCAGGGCAGCGCACTGTCAGCGCTGAACGTGCAGCACACTGATATGCACACCAACGGGAAGACATCGGGCGTGGAGGCTTCCGATAATTGGGATGTCCATTTAGACAACTTGACTGGCACCTGCACGATGTTGAACTCGTTGTTCTTCGATTCGCGTGAGGACATCTGCACGATCACCAACAGCGGCAGCTCCAATGTCAATCTAACCGTCACCAACTGCGAGTTTCGTGACACTGACACGGGGACTGCGCCGGCGGTAGGCGACGCCGCGTTCCAATTGCTGACGAGCGGGACCGCTGTCTCGACGCTCACTGCGAGTGGTTCAACCTTTAGCAACGCAAGACTCACCGGCTTTCATTTCACCAGCAACAATACTGCCAGCGGCACGGTGAAGGTTATGAACAGCACGTTCGGCGGGGTCTCATCCGACCAGAATGGCGTTGATATCGACATCGACCATCAGGGCGCAGGCACTACGCTCAATTTCGAGGTTAGCGGCAACACCACTCGCCAGGGCATCAGAACCACCACCTCAAACTCCATAAACATATTTCTGGCCGGCCTCTCAACAGCAACGTCACAAATGATCGGCACGGTCAAAAACAACATCATCGGCAATGCAGGGCAGGCGAACTCAGGCTCGGGCCTGGGCGCGGGCATAGCGCTTGACTGCACCGGCGCGGGCACGATGACTGCAACGGTCACCGGAAATACTGTCAATCAGGTGAAGGCGCTTAGCGGTAACGTTTTTGACGCCGGAACTTCCCAGACCGCAAAGCTCAATTTGAAGATACGTAGCAACACCTTCAACGGAAACCCCGCACAGGTAAATCCGCAATATGGCATTCATATAAACGCCGGCACCGGCACGGCCGGTGAGAGCAATCAGCTTTGCGTAGACATGGGACAGAATTCAGTAACCATGCCCGCGTCGGCTATTGCCAGCGTCGATCTCGATTCGTTTCCGGGATCCACAACCAACCTGGTTGGTTATACAGGCGCAGCGAACAATGGAACTCAGATCCAGAACTTTTTTGGTTCAAATGGAGGCACAACGCCTCCGGGTGCAAACACGACCACTACGCCAGCTACGCTTTACACGGCTGCCGGCGGGACCACTCAGCCGGCAGTCGCTCCATGCAGCACTTTCGTATTCCCAACATTCCACGATCAGGGGCCGATCGCGCAAAGCGCTATCCCGGTAAGCGATGGATCGGAGTCCTCGGCTGAGAGCAACGATGAGTTGCGCTCGACCTGGGGCGAAGCTGCAAATTCCGAATCGGCTGAAAGACTCAATCAGCAGACACTCAACTTCGCCGTCCAGGCGGCCCTTGAAAGATGGCGGCAGACGGGAATCTCTTCCGAAGACCTGGCCCGGCTACAAGCAGTGAGTTTTGCGATTGGCGATTTGCCCGGCGATCTTCTCGCTCTCTCGGGTGCTCAAATCAAGATTGACGAAACAGCGGCAGGCTACGGCTGGTTCATAGATGCATTCCCGTTGGACGACAGTAACTTCCGGATTCTGGTCCCGAACAAGGAGCTCCAGACAAACGAGCTGAGCCCGGCAAACGGCAAGATGGATTTGCTGACCGTCGTAATGCGCGAGTTGGGTAACGTCTTTTTGCAGGGACAGTCGCACGTAGCGAACCGAACGCGCGAGAATCTGCGGCCGCTGATGGAGGATACGCTCTCACCGGGAGTCCGGCGAATGCCGCTGGATCTTTTGAGAGTTACGCCTCTCTCACCGATAAGCTCAACTTTCCCATCGGCTAAGGCCGGCACACTGGCTCAATCAGGCTCAGCACCTGAAACTGAGGACACCGAAGGCGTCGTTGAGCCTGCGCTTTCTCAACAAGGCAGTTCAACGCCGATGGCCGGAACTCGTTATGCAGCGTTTATTCCGGCAGCGGTTCGCAGTGCAGCCGCACTCAGACCGACGCCGGCGATGATGACGACCAAGAACATCGGCGGAGCGAACACGCCGCGCGCAAATCGAGCGATGCGTGCAGGCTCAGCCTCTCCGCTCTCAGGCGAAACTGTCACGGTCAACGGCTCAGGCAGCGGCTTCACTCTTCCGGTGGGCAAGTCTGTCACTATCATGTTCTCGGTAATAGTTAACCCCGCGAACACCTTCCCGCCTGGCACCGTCCAGATATGCAACCAGGGGTCTGTCAGCGCTATGGGTATTGCTCCCTTTGGCACCACTGACCCCGGTCCGCCCGTCGTAAACGGTCCGACTTGCACGCAACTCAACGTCGCCGATGTGAGTGTGACCAAGGGTGCTGGTTCAGGCACCACGTGCTCGACCAGCAATGTCGTTTACACAATCGGCTACCACAACGGCGGGCCTGCAAGCGCTCTCGCCGTCGTAGTGAGCGATCCGATGCCCGCCGGCACCAGCCTTGTGTCCGCGCCTGCACCGGCTAACTGGACCCGAACGGATTCAGTCCCGGTTGGCGGCAACGGCACTATCATGTTCTCGAGGACCGGACCGTCGCCTAATGGTGAGTCCCAGAGTTTCACCGTTACCGTGAGTATTGACGGAACGGTAGCTGACGGCGCTGTGCTCTCGAATACGGCGAGTGTGACTTCTACAACACCCGATCCGAATACAGCTAACAACACCAGTTCACCTGTCACAATGGTGACAGTCAAGAAACCGCCTACGCCGGCTACAGTAGGCGGAGCGCAGACCATCTGCGCTTTAGGGACGACTACCGCGCTTGGCGGCAACACTCCCACGATCGGCACCGGGACGTGGACCGTGCAGAGCGGCGGAACAGGGACGTTCAATCCGAACGCGACAACGCCCGGCGCTACATTTACTCACCTGACCGGGACCGGGCCGATAGTGCTGAGATGGACGATCTCGAATCCGCCGTGTCCTGATTCATTCGCCGAAGTGACCATCACCGTGAGGGCGCAACCCACGGCAACCGTAGGCGGACCTCAGACTATCTGCGCCCTGGGTACAACGGCGAGTCTCGGCGGCAACACCCCGACTCCGCCGGCAACTGGGACGTGGTCGATAGTGACCGCCGGAGTCGTGGGGACGTTCAACCCTAGTGCTACAACACCGGGCGCGACGTTCACTCACACAAGCGGCGCAATAGGCAGCACCGTTACTCTGCGATGGACAGTGTCCAACGCGCCTTGCACGGACGCCACTGCTGATGTGGTTGTCACGATCAAGTCTCAACCGACGGCAACCGCGGGCGGACCGCAAACGATCTGCGCGTTGGGTACGACTGCCGCGCTCGGAGGTAACACTCCGGCGGCGGGCGAGACCGGCACGTGGTCAATCGTGACCGCCGGCGTAACCGGCACGTTCAACCCGAACGCGAACACGCCCGGCGCTACGTTTACTCATGCCACCGGTGGAATAGCCACTACGATAACTCTGCGATGGACGGTGTCCAACTCGCCGTGCACGGATGCTACCGCGGATGTGGCGGTAACGATCAAGTCGCAGCCCGTTGCAACCGTTGGTGGGCCGCAGACGATCTGTCAGGGCGGTACGACGGCGACGCTTGGAGGTAACACTCCTCCGGTGGGCGCTACGGGGACATGGTCAATAGTGACTGCCGGTGTAGTGGGAACGTTCAACCCGAACGCGACAACGCCCGGTGCTACGTTTACTCACACGAGCGGCGCGATAGGCAGCACCGTGACTCTGCGATGGACGGTGTCCAACGCGCCTTGCACGGATGCTACCGCGGATGTGGTTGTCACGATCAAGTCTCAGCCCACTGCTACTGCAGGCGGGCCTCAGACGATCTGTACCGGTGGCACGACTGCCACGCTTGGAGGCAACACTCCTCCGGTGGGCGCGACCGGAACATGGTCGATCGTGACTGCCGGCATCACCGGCACGTTCAATCCTAATGTGAATACGCCTGGCGCTACGTTTACTCACGCGACCGGGTCTACTTCACCGTTCGTTTTGCGATGGACGGTTACCAACGCGCCGTGCACGAGCGCTACTGCTGATGTGACCATTACTCTCCAACCCGCGCCGCTCTCAACCAACGGCGGAAATCAAACCGTTTGCGAGAATGGAACGACGGCGGGCCTTGGCGGCAACACTCCGATAGCCGGCGAGACGGGCATGTGGTCAATCGTGACCGGCGGAGCGACCGGTACGTTCACTCCGAACGCGACGACGCCGAACGCGACGTTCTCACCGACCAGTGGAGCGGGCACGATAACCCTGCGCTGGACTGTGAGTAATGCTACGTGCGGAGCAAGCGCAACGTCCGACGTGATAGTTACCGTCAAGCTGCAGCCTACGGCGACCGTAGGCGGGCCGCAGACGATCTGCGCTTTGGGTACGACCGCAAGTCTGGGCGGCAACACGCCGGCCGGCGGCGCCACCGGTATGTGGTCGATAGTGGGCGGCGGTACCGGAACGTTCAATCCCAACGCCACGACGCCGGGAGCCACGTTCACTCACGCTACGGGAACGGGTCCGATCACTCTGAGGTGGACGGTCTCGAACGCGCCGTGCGCGAACGCCACTGCCGATGTGGTAGTCACAATCACTCAGCCTCCTACGCCGGCAACAGCGGGTGGTCCG
>DATNBZ010000128.1:0-8019 GCA_035607285.1 Blastocatellia bacterium
GACCTCCGGGTCGTCGTCCTGAACGCGAGCGAAGCTGCCGCTGTTTCGTCCGAATGCGGCGTGGCTCCCCGAATGGTGGTTGTGATTGTAGCGGCTTTCAGCCTTGGTGATCTCGTCGATGTGCGAGTCAAGCTCGATGAATTGATCGGCGACGTCGATCAGCCGGGGACTGGTGTTGCTGCGAAAACCGGCTAACTCGACCCGCACGCCCTTGTAGGCGACTGCGTTTATCGCATAAGCGAAGTCCTCGTCGCCTGAAACCAGCACCGCGGTGTCGTATTTGTCGGCCAGTGAAAGCATGTCCACCGCGATCTCGACGTCGAGGTTGGCTTTCTTGGTGCCGTCGGCGTAGGTCTTCAGCTCCTTCTCGACTACTCGATAGCCGTTCCTCCGCATCCAGAGAAGGAAGCCCTGCTGGCGCTCGGCCTTCTCGTCCACCCCGGTGTAGAAGAAGGCCCTCAGGAGCGGAGAATCATTGCGAAGAAAATTCAGAAACTTGGCATAGTCAATTTCGACACCAACCGACCTTGCCGCATGAAATAGATTATTACCATCGATGAAAATCGTTATCTTGCCCCTCATAAATCCTCTTTATCCTGCGTTTATTAAATTCAAATCCTTCGTATGTCTAACATACGCCTTCGAGAGGTTGCAAGGCAGGGTAGTGAGTTCAACTTCTCTTGAGTGATCCAACTCGAGTAGAAGGAACCGCTGATTTGCGCTGACGATGTTTCGCTGATCTGCGCAGATCAGCGTTCCGAAGGCAGCGTTAATCAGCGGTTCGTTTTCGCGCCGTGATGAAATGCACAATTAACGAAGGCTCTCTCATTTGAGCCTGAACCGCGGAAATCAAAGTATCTGGTCAAAGGTTTGAATCGTTGCATGAGCGCCGGCCGGTTGGCCTGGATTAGCCGGGCGAACGCACAACAGCGTTTCGAAGCCCGACCGAGCGGCAGCGTCCAGTTCAGCCGTCACATCGGATACAAAAACTATCTCTCGCGGCGCCAGCTCGAGTTCGGATGCTATTCGCCGGTAACTCCCATCGTCTCTCTTGGGTCCTACGTTTGTATCGAAGTAAGCGCGGATATATGGAGTCAGGTCCCCCGCTTCGGTGTGAGCGAACAGCAGCTTCTGCGCAAGCACACTTCCTGAAGAATAAATGCAAATCGCTTTTCGCTGTTGCCGCCAACGCTCAAACGCTCGCGGCACGTCCTCGAACACCTGGCTATACAATTCACCTCTTGTGTAGCCCTCGTCCCAAAGTTTCCCCTGTATTGACTTCAACGCCGTAGTCTTGCTGTCGCGATCCATCAACCAGTGAATGTAAGCAACCGCTTCCTCGATCAATACGGAATCGGCGGGTCCTTTCAACAGAGGCGGATCGAGCTCGCGCAAGAGGTCCTCCGCATTCTGTTCGAGCAATGCGCGAATGTCTGCCTGTAAATCGGCCGACGATAGATGCGCCGCCAGGTATGGCTTCACATGTTCCCGCGCATACGGGAACAGCACGTTGTAAACGAAATCAATTGGAGTGGTTGTGCCCTCGATGTCGAGAACGAGGGTCGTGATCGGTTTGGTGAAGAGCGGCAAAGTCACGGTATGAGTTTAAAATAAGAAGCACCCAAACAAACGGGCTGGTAGTCCGCATCCACACCGCTCTCACTATAACTGGGCGCCCAGCCGGCCGGATCCTGAAAGAGCCGGATCGCTCTGATTTCGCGGTCGTCGCACAAGTTGAACCAGTGCAGTGTGCCTCGCGGTACGCGAATCAAATCACCGGCCTCGACTTCGATGGCAACCACCGGGCCTTCGCTCGGGTGAATGTGAAACAATCCTCGGCCTCGAATGATGAAACGAACTTCGTCCTCGTCGTGCCAGTGCTCTCGGTTGAACTTTGCGAGCATGGCTTCGAGACCCGGCGTGCGAGGGTTGACGTCGATCACATCCGCCGTGACATAGCCGCCCTGAGCTTTGAGCCTGTCGATTTCATCGGCATAGGCCGCAAGAACTTCTTCCGGGGTCGAGTCAGCGGACACTGGTCTCGACGTGTCCCAACGTTCGTAATCAATCCCGATGCCCGCGAGATAGTCTTTGATAGACTGTTGATCGTGAAGTGCTCGATCCTCAGCGGGGATTGCGACTATTGCCATTTGCTTCTTCTCCGAAACCGGGTAGTTGGTTAGTTCGTGTTGCGCAGGGAAACAACCGCTGATTCACGCTGCCTTCGCTACGCAGATCGGCGCAGAATCAGCGAAACAACGTCTGCGCCCATCAGCGGTTCCTTCCCTTCTAGCCAAGTTCGCCAAGGCCACCATTAGCGAAGTCAGTCATCGCGACGCGAGATACGTTCTCCCGGTGACTTCCAGCAGAAACTCGAAGATCTCGACGTGCCGCTTCGCTTCCTCGAGGTCCCTGCCCCAGGTGTACAGGCCGTGCCTCAGCAGCAGAAAACCATGCGATTCCGGATGCCTGCTCAGCGTTTCTGATACCGTTGCGGCAAGGCCGGTCATATCCTGTGAGTTCTCAATTACCGGCACCCATTCCGAATGTTCGTGCGTCGAGACGCCTTCGAGTCCCTTGAGCATCTCGTATCCTTCAATCTTAAATCCGCCGTCACTGGCGAACGCGTTCGAGAGAATATTGCTCCAAACGGAATGGGTGTGCAATACAGCGCCGGCTCCGCGCAGTCGCGCGATCGCGAGATGCAATGAAGTTTCAGCCGAAGGGCGCCCTGTGCCTTCGATTACTTTGGCGTCGTCGTCTATGAGCAGGATGTTCTCCGGCGCGAGAACGCCTTTATCTACGCCGCTCGAAGTAATCGCAAGCTGCAGCGGATCGCGATTGACGACGGCGCTGAAGTTGCCGCTTGTGCCAAGGACCCAACCGCGGTCGTAGAAGCCACGTCCGACGCGAGCGAGTCCACCCGCTGTTGCAGTGAACGCAGACAAGTCAATTTCAGTCTCAGGCTCGGCCATGATCACGCTACCTGGTAGATAGCTGGGCGATACATCGGAAGCGGTATTGGTTTGCCTTCCGCGCGCGCAGCTTCAATCCAGACTTCCTTGGCGATCTGCACTTCTTTGAGGGCCTCTTCGGGCGAGTTGCCGAATGCCGAGCACGCTTCCAAGTCCGGAATATCTGCAATGTATCCCGCATCGTCTTCACTGTAGAAGATGTTGATGTGATAGTCCTTCATGATGCATCTCCGATCTTTAGATTATACCGCTCCACGATCTTTAGGAACTGTCGAATCTGATAAGGCTTCGCCATACCGCCGACCTCCTGCAGGTTTATCAGTTCTGGCACATCGCCCCGCACAAAGATGTGATGACTTCCGCTTACGCGTGATAAGCGAAATCCGAAAGCTTCAACCAGACTAACCATCTCGTCGAAGCTGACGTTCTTCGACCCGGTTAGTATCTTGGCCAATAGTTTCTGTTTCTTCATCTGAAGCTCAATGCGTTCCACCGCCCAGGTTCAACCCCACCACTCCGCCGATGATCAGCGCCAGCGAGATGAGCTTCAACGCGGTGATCGGCTCCTTGAACCACAGCACTCCGATAGTCGCGATCAACGCCGTTCCCACTCCCGACCAAACCGCGTACGCGACGCTGACGTCGATGCGCTTGAGCGCCAACGTCAGCATCCCGAAGCTCAGCGAATAGAAGACGAACAACAGAATCGAGGGCACGGTCCTGGTGAATCCCTCAGACAACTTCATGCACGTTGTCCCCGAGACTTCCAGCAAGATCGCGAGAACGAGGTATGTCCACATCATCTTGTTGTCCTCTTCGTTACCGACATTGCTTTCGGCGCGCCTAAGCCGGCAATCCCTACCCCCCAGCCATCGCTCGCACACGCGCCCGAAGCCCTTCATCGAAGTAATCGTCCTTACGCAGATATTCTGGATACACGCTCAAACGCTCGGCCAACTCGAATCCTTCAATAGCGGTTCGCTCGGCAAGCCGTTCGATGTGAGGCCACGGCTTTTCCGGGTTGATGAAGTCCGGTGTCAGCGGCGAAATACCGCCCCAATCGTTAATGCCTGCGCGAAGGAGAAATGGATACTTGTCGTCGGAAAGATTGGGAGGCGCCTGCACGTTCATGTCTCCAAGCACCAGCCGCGCGACTGCAATCGTTCGAGCGTGATCCAACATGCTCGGTTCCGGATGATCACGCATCGGGATCTCAGGCTTCGCGCGGAAGTTTTGCACGATCACTTCCTGGATGTGACCGTAGCGCTCGTGAAGCCGGCGTATTGCAAACAGCGCGTCTACTCGTTCATCGAGCGTCTCGCCGATGCCGATCAGGATTCCAGTCGTGAACGGAATCTTCAACCGGCCGGCTTCTTCGATGGTCTTCAATCGAAGCGAAGGCGGCTTGTCCGGGGCGTTGTCATGAGCCATCCCCGGAAGTGTTAGCCTATCGCTTGTGCTTTCAAGCATCAGGCCCATGCTCGGGTTGGACCGGCGAAGCGTCTCGAGATCTTTGCGGCCCATCAGGCCCGGGTTTGCGTGCGGCAGCAGTCCGGTTTCATTCAACACTCGCTCGCACATCTCGGCCAGGTACGAAAGCGTCGTTCGGTGCCCGAGACGAGCGAGCGTCTCTCGCATTTCGGGAAAGATTGCTTCGGGACGATCACCCAGGCTGAAGAGAGCTTCCTTACATCCAAGGCGCGCGCCGGCTTCCGCGACCGCTACCACCTCGTCGGGAGTCATGGTTTTTGCGCCTGGCTGCCCCGGGTCTTTGCGAAAGGTGCAGTAGCCGCAGTAGTCACGGCAAAGGTTCGTAAGAGGAATGAAAACTTTCTTTGAGTAAGTAACGCTCCGGCCCTTAACTCGATTGCGTAACTCGGCGGCGGCTGCCATCAGCGCCTCGAGCTCGCCCCCTTCACGCGCGCGAATAAGCACCGAGGCAATCTCGCTTGTGATCGCGCCTTCACCCGCAGCGTCGAGGGCGTCGTCGAATTCAGTTGTCGAGGTCAGTACTTGCATCGGGTGGAATTCCTCGGCGTCCTCAGCGTCCTCTGCGGCTAAGCCTGAATCAAACCGCAGAGGACGCAGAGGCTCACTTTCGAAATGCCGGGATAACTTCTTCAGCGAACCGTCGAATAGACTGCTGATTGAACGGCGCGTTCGCTATCGGAATGAAATGCGTGACTCCCACGTCGATGTACTTCGCTATTCGATCTCGCACTTCCGCGGGCGAGCCGACCAGCGCGCCGTGCTCGTATTGTTCGGGCGTGATTCCAAATGCTGCCGCCCAATGCTCCAGCAACGCGTCCTTCTCTTCTCGCGAATCGGTCACCAGGCACGCGCCGGCCCAGGACACCTCGATCTCATCAAAGTTGCGGCCCACCGCCGAACAGTGTTCCTTCAGAACGTCGATCTTATGTTGAAAGACTTCGGGCGAACCAAAAGTGTTCCACTGATCGGCGTGCTTTGCGACGATCCGAAGCATCAGCTTTTCACCTGACCCGCCGATCATAATAGGCGGACGCGGCTGCTGTAGCGGCTTCGGCTCGCAGTACGCATCCTTCAGTTGATAGTAGCGGCCGTCGAAGGTAACTTGCTTCTCGCTCCACAGCCGCTTGATGATTTCAGCCGCTTCATCCAACCGTCGAATGCGCTCCGCTGTAGTGTAGAACGGAATACCGTAAGCGTTGTGCTCCTGTTCAAACCATGCGCCGCCGATCCCCATTATCAACCGGCCGCCGCACGCGTGGTCGAGAGTCGCAGCCATCTTGGCGAGCACCGCGGGATGGCGATATGTGTTCCCGGTTACCAGGACGCCTGCCTGCACTCGCGAACTCGCGGCCGCGAGCGCGGTGAGCGAGACCCATCCTTCAAAACACGGCCCTGCGGGGTCGCTGAGTATCGCGAAGAAGTGGTCGAATACCCACGCGGTATCGTAGCCGAGCGAATCGACAAGCTTCCACGTATCGAGAAGCTCAGGCCAGGTGGTGTTCTGAGGCGCCACCTGCACGCCGAAGCGAATCTGCTTTGTCATAAATCTGGTCTCCCGTCAGCTGGCGCCCCACCGCTTGATTCTTGCAGGTTTGATCTTGATCATCGGCCGCGCGTCGATTTTCATCGAGCGGTATTGCTGGTATTTTTCGCGAAGCAACTCGACCGCCCTCGCGTGCTCCTGTGCTTCATTGCTTGCCTCTTTGCTTGCCTCTTTGCTTGCCTCTTTGCCGGCGCCGCTCGCGGGAAGAATAATCTCGGCGGTGCCGCTTATGAGCGCGTAGGAAAGCTTGCTCCAGTCCTCTGAGTAGTCATCGATTACAAGCGCGACCTGCGGGTTTGCTTCGATGTTTCGCACACGCTTGAGCGATGAAGCGTCGACGCTCTTTGGCTTCTCGTCGATTGGCGAATATATGTGCTCGCCGTCGAAGACATAGCAAATCGGAATAACCGCCGGCTGAAGATCTTCCCCAACTGTCGCGAGCCGCCCGACGCGATGGTTGATTATGAAAGCTCGCGTGTCGTCGTCGATGTCCAGTGGCATACGGGTAACGGATGCGTGAAACGTGATGCGTGAAACGTGATGTCACCGTGATAAGATGCCGACCGTTTTAGACCAATCACGCATCACGTTTCACGCATCACGTTTCACGCATCACGCATCACGTTTCACTTTGAAATCTCTATCAACTGCTCCATAAGCCTTACCATATCGTCGGCGCTTGCCGAGGGATCGAATCCAATCGCCGGCGGTGATTGAATCAGGTGCGTCACCCCGATGTCGCGCAACCGCTTCGTATCTTCGCGCACCTCATCAAGGGTGCCCATCATCGGAGTACGCTGCGGACCGGGTGAATCCTTGAACAGCATCGTGAAGGATCGCAGGACGACCTCCATATCGGTTCGGCCGGCTCGAGTTGCCGTCTGCCGGAATTGACCGATCATTCCTTCGAGCCACTCAAAGCTGGGAACTCCCGCCGGGTTCCAACCATTCCCAAACTTCGCCGCGCGATCGAAAGTGTATTGGCCAAACCCCGCGATGTAGATTGGCGGGTATGGCTTCTGAACCGGCTTCGGTCCCACCTTCGATTCGGGAATGTGATAGAACTCACCGTCGAACTTCACCGTGTCGCTGGTCCACACTTCGATCATCGCCCGCAGGAATTCATCGCACCGCGCGCCCCGCCGCTCGAACGGCGTGCCGGCGGCTTCGAACTCATCACGAGACCACCCGACTCCGACGCCTACCAATGCCCGCCCGCCGGACAGAACGTCCAGCGTAGCGATTCGCCGCGCAAGCTGAATCGGCGTGTGATAGGGAAGCACAAGCACGCTGGTGCCGAGCTGCAGCTTTTTAGTATGAGCTGCGACAAAAGTCAGGCTCTCGAGCGGGTCTAAAACGCTTTGATAAGTTTCAGGCAAGCTGCCATCCGGCGACGCCGGATAGGGCTCCTGCGGATTGAGCGGCCATAGCAAACGCTCGAGCACCCACGCCGAATCATAGCCCAGCTCTTCGGCGCGCCGAGCTACGCTGATCAGGTTTTCCGGTGAAGCCGTCGGACCCAATTGCGGAAGCGATATGCCTACTTTCATCCTCGCGTCACCCCCATTTGAAGTTTAGTTCACGATATAGAGTTTCAGCGCTTTAAGTCAACGCACGCGAAGGCGAGGTAGTGGGGTATTAGCGTGTTGGCGGCAACCCAGTAACTCTGCGTCCTCGGCGTCCTCTGCGGTTTTCTTGATTAATGGTGAGAATCAACCGCAGAGGACGCCGAGGACGCAGAGGGTCAACGCGATCGTGGAGGACCAACACGCTATGACCCCACTACCGAAGGCGACCCCGCAAGCGGAGTGTGATTTAGAAGTGGGACCTGGGCGGGAACCGCCCGCGACTCTTCGGCGGAGGAAGTGTCCTGAGAATTCCGGTAGTGATGTTATGAAGCGGGGCGCCTCCCGCGGCGCGCGACTGATAAACTCAGACGCGCGCCGGACAGTTGACCGCTGTGGGGAGGCGCTATGACGGAAACAGTATATTGCGGCGTGGATTTTCACG
>DATNBZ010000158.1:0-13079 GCA_035607285.1 Blastocatellia bacterium
CTCGCCAGATCACATCGGGTAAGTACAATCACAACGCGCCCGAGTGGTCCGCCGACGGGAAGACCGTCTATCTCTCCGCTATTCGAAAGCCCGATGCGGAATACCTCCACGGAGACAGCGAAATCTACGCCGTCGATTTGAAGTCGCTGGACATCAAACCGTTGACCGACCGCAACGGCCCCGACGGCAGCCCGCAGGTTTCACCCGATGGACACTGGATCGCCTATGTCGGCTACGACGAGAAGAACTATACGAATCACGTCGCGAGTCTCTATCTGATGGACAATGTCGGCGGGAGCAAAAAGCTATGGGCCGGCAATCTCCCAAGTTCGCCCCGCGCGGTGCGCTGGGCCGCTGACGGCTCCGGCGTGTATTACGACATGGAAGAGCTGGGCTCGTCGCACATTTATTTTGTATCTCCCGACGGCAAGGTAAAAAAGATTACTGACGGCGTTGGAGTGCTTCAGGGCTACAGCATGTCAAACAACGGCCAGGTCGCGGCCGTGCGATCGAGCTTCAAAGAACCCGGGACTCTCGTGACTTTCAACGTTAAGGACGCCGCGAACGCGAAGAAACTTGTCGACGTCAATGAAGACGTTCTTGCGGGCGTCAGGCTCGGCGACGGGGAAGAAATGTGGTTCAGCTCGAAAGATGGTTTGAAGGTTCAGGGCTGGCTTATCAAGCCCGCGGATTTCGATCCCGCGAAGAAGTACCCGATGGTGCTGTGGATCCACGGAGGCCCTTGGTCCATGTACTCGGTTGCGTTTAGCTGGTCATTTCAGAACTTTTCGGCCAACGGTTACGCGGTGTTGTTTCTCAATCCTCGAGGCTCGACCGGCTACGGTCAGGATTTCGTCAACGGAATTCAGTTTTCATATCCGGGCAAGGACTACGACGATCTGATGGCCGGCGTCGACGCGGCAGTCGCAAAAGGATGGATCGACGACAAGAACATGTTCGTGTGCGGCGGCAGCGGCGGCGGCGTGCTGACCGCCTGGATCGTAGGTCACACGGATCGCTTCGCCGCCGCGGTGTCGATGAGACCGGTGATCAACTGGGGCTCGTTCGTCGGGACTACTGACGGGGCGAGCTGGTATTACCAATTCGACAAGTATCCGTGGGAAGACCCGATGCAATACGCCGTGCGCTCGCCGCTGCACTACGTCGCGAACGTGAAGACACCGACGATGGTGATGACCGGCGAGGCGGACTTGCGAACGCCCATTCGGCAGAGCGAGGAGTTCTATCGAGCATTGAAGATGCTGAAGAAGGACACCCTGCTGGTGAGAATGCCCGACGAGTATCACGGGTGGCGGCGGCCTTCACATCAGTTGCTTCAGCAGCTTTATCTGATGGCGTGGTTCGACAAGCACAGCAGTAAGAACAAGGGCGCTGCGGTGGATGCAGCGAATTCGCAAAAGTAGTAGACGAGCGGCTTGCTTAGTGTGCGCTCGCGGATCCGCCGCAAGCGTTTAAATTTTTGCCAAGGCGAACCTATGGAACCAGAGACGTTTCAAGAGTTTGGATGTGCACTCCTAAACTTCGATGTGCCAGCGATAATGAGGTTATTACAGAGCCTAAGCGCTGATGATGTCCAGTTCAGTCTGCGAGCGTTGCTCTCGGGTGCGCTCGTTGGTCCAAACATCGATCCAACGAACATATTGTGCGCCGGAGACATTGCTGACCAACATCTACGAATGCCAGCTCAAGCGATAGTTCTCTACGATGCAGCGCTTCAGCATATGGACGAGAATCGAGAATCGATCGCTTCCGACTCGGATTGTGCGGCGGCTAGTCTCAACCTGATAGACCTACTGAGGAAACAACGGGATCGAGCTGGGTGGCTAAATGCTGTGAAGCGTGCGGCGCGAATGCCGATTAAGCGACCGGAACAGAAAATACAAATCGCCTACTGGCTGCATCAGGCAGGCGAATCAGGACTGGCTTTCAAGTTATACCAGCAGGGAATGGAGGCGGGCGCTTCGACGGTCGCGATAGCGATGGGTGTCAGCGAAGCAGATTTGATACAGATGGGTGAAGAACTAGCCGATCTCAGTCAGTAACCAGATCAAACGAAGCCTTCCTGAAATCGGATGCTCAGCGATTGTGAGCTTGACGGTATTCGCCCTGAGGAACCTCTGCTGAACGGTGAAAGACGGAGGAAACAAAACGATGCCGTTGCTTCGATGCAACGGGCGGTTTATAGTGAGCTTAATGCCAACGACAACCGTACAATGGAGCCAGCAAGAAGTCGAGCAGTTCGTCGAGCGCGCGAAGCATATCTATCGAGAAAAACTGGCTGCGATTCTTGAGCCAGAGCATACTGGAGAGATCGTAGCGATCGCTCCTGAAAGCGGAGATTACTTCCTGGGAACGAATGAAATAGATGCCAGCCATCGCGCACGAGACGCCGGACGTATTGGGCCGCTATATTTTTTGCGCGTTGGCTCAATTTACACTTACCGATTGATGTCCCCGCGACAGTAATGGAACTCGACGGCTACTTCAACGCGTCTGGTGAACCAGCAATTCAGCTCGATCTGGGATTTGGACAAGCAGAAATCCTGATTGACACTGGGTTTGCCGGTTGGCTGATTGTGCCGAGTGGCTTTGCGATTGATCTCTCCAATGCCTTTGAAGGCTTCGAGAGTTTTCTTACTGCTACGGGTCAAACTTTCGCGGCCGTGGTTTATTTTGTTGAGATCGATTGGTTCAACGAGCGAATCGAAGTACCTGTAGCCGTCAGCCAGCAAATCACCGAAGCTCTGCTCGGAGGGCAAATGTTGAGCGACTGCCTGCTTTCAATAGACTACTACGATCGAACCGTCAAAATCGTGCATCGCACCTCTCAATCAAACTGAAGGAGTGAGGAGAAACCTATTGAGCTCTGGTTGTCTAGCATCGTAAACGAGAGCCGATTAGAGGTTCGGAGTTCAAGCCCTTAGCTTGTCCTCGATTGCCAGCGACAAGCTAAGCTTGAACTCCGGACTCTCCTTCAATCGCTACGCGTGAGGGCCGGTCAGCTTGATGATCGCGAACGTCGCGCCTTGCGGATCCTGGATCACCGAAAACCGTCCGACGTTGGGAATGTCGGTGGGAGGCATGAACAGCTTGCCACCCGACTCGGCAGCCTTGCCTGCGATGGCGTCGCAGTCGTCAACCATGAAATAAGGAAGCCAGTTCGGCGGGACCGGTCCCATCTCCGGCGCGATCTCCAACATGCCACCGATCGACTGACCGCCGTTTTGCCATTCAGTGTAGGCCATCGGCGCTCCTGGAGCGCTGTCTTTCGCTCCCCAACCGAACAGCCCAGTGTAGAAGTCGATCGCTTTCTTTCGGTCAGTCGTCCAAAGTTCGTCCCATCCAAAAGTCCCGTTCTCACCGACGAGCCTCGCGCCGATGTGCGCCTTAGGTTGCCAGACACAAAACATGGCGCCTTGCGGATCCTGAATGATCGACATTCGCCCGACGTCCATCACGTCGAATGCGCCCGCCACAACGGTCCCACCGAGGGAAGCTGCTTTTGCTGCCGCGTCGTCGGCGCTCTCGACCGTAACATAAGACATCCAGTGCGGCGGCACGCCGTGGGCTTTTTGTTCGGGTTGCAAGCCGCACATAGCGCCGACCTCCAGGCCCTTAATTCTCAGCATCGTGTAAACCATATCCGGCCCCGCGGGCGTGTCCTCGGCATCCCAGCCAAACAAACCCGAATAAAACGTCTTTGCGGCAGCAGGATCGCTTGTATTCAACTCGATCCAACAAAACGATCCCGGTGCATGACTTGTTACTTCTGGCATTTTTTCATTCCTCCAATTTAGAAAGCCACGAGACGCCGAAGGTACGCACGGTCCTTCCTGCGCGTAAGCTCGCGGCGGATTGATTGTCTCAACGAGTCCTTACAACCTTCTATTAACCGCATCTCGAGATCTCTTTACGATCCCGGACAAATTCGCGAAGTTGTCGCGAGGTTGCCCCGCCTCGATCCGTTCCCGCAAATTCAACCACAATCCGGCGGCGTTTGCATGCTATCGCGGGCTCCGCGGTTCTTTGAGGGCTTTGCGCAAGAACAGTAATTCGTATCCGCAAAGCTCGCAAAGGACCGCAAAGCCCGCAAAGGGTGTCTGGAAAGAATCAGTCAATAATGATAAAACTCACGCCGACGTTACACGCGTCCGGCACTGTGCCCGATGCCCTGAAGGAGAGATTCAATAGATGCATGCACCAGTGTTTCGCCTGCGATGGCTATTCGCGCTGACGGTTCTAACATTGCTCGAGTCGGTTGGCTCGGGTCAGCAACAAAAACCCCAGCAACCCGACGAAGACTTCGCCCGTTCCGTCAAAGAGTGGACGACCAAACCGGAATTCATCAGCCCGCTGGTTGATCACCTTCCGAAGGTCCCGGGAGTTCCGTCGCCAAAAGACGTGCTCGGCCATCATATCGGCGCGCCGGGCAAGCTCACTTATCACGCGGACGCGGTCGCCTATTATCGCGCGCTCGCAGCGAAGACTCCTCGCGTAAAAGTGTATTCGGTCGGGACAACCGATGAAGGACGTGAATGCGTCGTGGTAGCCGTCGGCTCCGACGAGTCAATTAAGAACATCGATCAGTACCGCGCGTATCTGGCCCAGCTTGCGGACCCAAGAAAGATCACCGACGAGCAAGCTCGCGAGATCATCACCAAAGCGAAGCCCATCTATCACGTGATGGGCGGGCTTCACAGCGCGGAGACCGGGCCCACCGAGATGCTGATGGAACTGGCCTATCGAATTGCAACCGAGGACTCGCCGGTGATCAATCAGATTCGCGACAACGTAATCGTCACCATCACTCCGGTAGCCGAGCCCGACGGCCGCGACCGCTACGTCGATTGGTATTATCGTTACAAGATCGACGAGAAGACTGAAGAAGACAGCATCGGCGGACCGCCCTACTGGGGCAAGTACATCTTTCACGATAACAACCGCGACATTAACTACTCACAGGTGACGATGCGAACCCTGCTCGATTGGTATCTGCAATGGCATCCGCCAATCATGCACGAACTTCATGAGTCGGTTCCGTTCATGTACACATTCAGCGGGCAAGCGCCGCAGAACCCGACGCTCGATCCGATCCTGTACGGTGAGCTGCCCTGGTTCTCGAACTTCGAGATGACCCAGATGATCAAGTACGGAATGCCCGGCGTTTGGACGCACGCTTTTGTCGACATGTGGTCGCCCGGCTATCTCGGGTTCATGTCGTCGAATCACAACGGCATGCTGCGAATGTACGAGACGTTCGGCAACGCGGGCGCGAACACGATGAAGCGCAAGATCGACTCGGGCGAAGCCACGGGCGGTGGACGAGTCAGCCCAACCAGCCGCGAATGGTATCGCCCTCTGCCGCCTTACAAAGAAGTGGTTTGGTCGATGCGCAACAACACCAACTACATGGAAACCGGCGTGCTGTCGGCGCTTCAGCTTACCGCGTCGTTCCCGAAAGTCATTCTCGAAAACTTCTATCGCAAGAGCCGCAACTCGATCGAGTCGGGCAAGAGAGAAGCGCCGTTTGGCTACGTGATTCCAGCAGGTCAACGAGATATGACGCGCGTTGCGGGCCTCGTAAACCTGCTTCGCATACAGGGCATCGAGGTTGGCCGCGCGACCGCCGAGATAAAAGTCAAAGAAGGAACTTTTGCCGCCGGATCGCTGGTGATCAAGCGAGATCAGCCCTACGGCAGGCTGGCGAAGATACTTCTGGAGAAACAAGATTTCCCCGATCAGAACCTTCGAACCTATGACGACACCGGTTGGACGATGGGCTTGATGAGTCACGCCGATGTGAAAGAGATCGCCGACAAGTCGATTCTCGACGTAGCCGTTCAACCCGTGGAGAAACTCGATCTCAAGGGAACCGTAGCCGGGAGCCAGCCTTCGGTTGTGTATGCGATAGCACACTACGGCTCGAACAACATGATCACGCTTCGGTATCGGCTCAAAGACCTCAAGGTGCACGCCGTCGAGCAGTCGTTCAAAGAGGGCGGAGTCGAATTCCCGGCCGGATCATTCATCGTGCCGGTGAATCAAGCAGGTAAGAACGTTCAACCGCTCGTGAAGAGCGCAATCGAGCAACTTGGTCTGACTGCGGCGGCGCTGTCTAAGACGCCCGACGTGCCAATGCATGACCTGGATCTTCCGAGGCTGGCGGTCTTCAGCACCTGGGGCAACACGCAGGAGGTTGGTTGGGTCCGCTATGCGCTCGACAAATTCGAAGTGCCTTTCGATTTGATCTTCAAGGAGCGCATCAAGAAAGGTGACTTGCGGGCGTCTTATGACGTGATCGTCGTGCCCAATCAGGGACGCGGCGGAAAAGGCCTCGTCTACGATCTAGAGCCCAGGAGCAAACCGATCGCGTACACAAAGACCGAGCGGTTCAAGAACCTCGGGATGTACGGCGAATCGGAAGACATCACCGGAGGCATGGGGATCGCCGGCGTCGCGGAATTCGAGAAGTTCATAAGCGCCGGAGGGCTGCTCGTCACGCTTGGGAGCGCGAGTTTCTTCCCGCCGGAGTTCGGGCTCACAAGAACGATCGACGCCGGGAGGACCTCCCCGCAATTTTACGGACCCGGACCAATCGTCGAGGCCGAGATCCTTCAATCGACTCATCCGATCTTCTATGGCTACTCGCAAAGGACAGTGCCGGTGCGTTACGCAAACGGACCTTTGCTTCAAGTGCCCGACCGAGACCGCGGCAGTCAGGTGTTGATGCGATTCCCGGGCGGCGATAGATCGGTGCTGAGCGGGTTGATGAAGGGCGCGACCGAGATTCGCAACCGGCCCGCGATTGTCGACGTGCCGGTAGGCCGTGGCCGCGTTCTGCTGTTCTCGACCAATCCATGTTATCGATGGCAGAACTTTGGTGAGTTCAACATGCTGTTCAACGCGGTGCTGAATTTCAACGACATCAAGACCTCTCCGCGCAAAGCCGATCAAGCAGCAGACGGACAAGATAAGTAGCGGTGTTTAGCTAAATGGGAGGAAGAGCGAGTGGGGGAATTCATAGGCGTCATGTCACCACTGCAACTCTCCGATGCGGTTGAGTTCGATCTGGATTGTCTCAAGCAAGCTGCGCTACTCTTCGACCGCGTTGCAATGCCGGGCCTGTCGATCGTTTTGAAGAATTCGTCTGTAAATTTCCCAGATGACCTTCTGAATGAGCTCAATTGGCTAATTCAGCGATCAATTCTCTACGAACCAAGCCCGGTGCGTGATTCGGCCATCATTAAAGCCTTGATTCGCCTGCCAGAATTTCGTCACTCCTTCGAGCTGTTCAGGCAAGCTTTCACGGAGGCAAAGGAGCTTGCGGAGCACCGGTTCCCCGAGCCAGATGAGATGCTAATCAATAGTGGAGGGGTCACTCTACTTTCTGAGTATGGGGAAGAGGCGTTTTCGGACTTGTACAAGTTATTAGATAGAAACCGAGTCAGCTCGGCCTGTTTCGCTCGGATGGTTAGTATCCAACTTCGGGAATTGGACACGGTCCGCGCGGTTCCGATTCTTGATGACTCTATTCTGCTAGACCAACAGTCAGGGGCGTTTGAGACGAATGTCGTACAAATCGTACTCAAGTCGTTACCAATGCCGGACGGCTCAGTATCATGGGACCAAATCCGAGACTACCGCGATGATCCAGAGACTCGAAGTAAATTCTGGGCACTAAAAGACTGGATGAATGATGTCGCGAGGGCTCAACTAGCCCCACATGATATAGAGGATAAGCTTCAGTTCCTAATCACACGATTCGAGGAGCACTTGAAACTTCACAAGCTCAAAGCGAACTACGGAGCACTCGAAACAATTCTTGAAATAGGGGTCGGGTTCGTGGAGAACCTTGCTAAATTCCAGTTAGAGAAAGCAGTTGGCAAGTTGTTCACACTTAGACAGCGTCACATCAGACTGATGGAAGCGGAGCTAACATCACCCGGGAACGAGATTGCTTATATAGTAAAAGCGAGAGAGAGATTTCAGTAGCCTACCAACCGACTCGCCAAACATCCTGATCCTGGCAGGCTGCCGAAAAGGGAATGCGACGGCTCTCACATCGGGTGCCGATAATCCCACCAACGCAGTTGGTGGTTCGTTCATACTCAGCCTACACAAAAGAGACCGCCGCCACTCGTCCCCGAATCCCACCAACGCAGTTGGTGGATTGTTCATACGCAGCCTAACTCTCCGGTCGGATCCACTTTGCGACTGATCGAAGCCAGGTTGGATATGAACAATCCACCAACTGCGTTGGTGGGATTCCGGACCCGGGCTCAGTGCCTTTTGAGTAGGCCGATTATGAACGAACCACCAACTGCGTTGGTGGGATTTGAACCGAATACTCATGCCATCATCAATTATTACAGCAGCCTGTTAAGTCTAACCACCGGTTCTCTGGTCGCAAAAGCCCGCAAGAAATCCATCGCAAGAGATTTTCCGCGTGCCGTTCTACTATCGCGGTTAAGTATTTGCCGAGCAGCCCGTAAAAGAAGTCCCCCAAAACAGAGCGTCATTAGAATACGTGCGCTGGCGAACAGTCAAAACGCACGAACAATAAAGATCGTGACCGGAGGTGTGCCCAATGAGATTCCTGAAAAAGAACAAATGGTCGAGAACTGTCCTGGTGTTGAGTTGCGTTGCAATCGCAACGCTGTTGCTTTCAGTCGCCCCGCGCGACGAAGTGTTCGCCGATGATAACGAACTCGCCGCGATTTTTCGCAACGGCTCGCTTGAAGTGATCGTGCCGAATAGCGACGGCGTGGTTTCAAATCACGCATTCAACCTCGAGATAATCGATGCAAACGAAAAATTGATCGCGAAGGCCGCGAGATATGCTTCGTCGGATCGGGCTTCCAGAGTCACCGTTCCGCTTGACCGAAGCATCGCTCTGGAAGACCTCGCGTGGGATCGCTTGAAAATCAACGCAGGCGATTCTTCCAGGATCGTTTCGCTTTCGGAGATCCTTCGCGTACCGGTTGTGAGACTCTTTGCCCAGCGCGCTTATGCGGCAGGCTCGACCGCGTCGGTACGAATTATTACCGCCGATTCAAAGGCGGGCAATCCATTGCGCAACAGCAGCGTCAAGATCGAGCTTCTGGAAGGCGATCGCTCGTCCACTCTCTTCACCGGCCGCACTGATTCGCTCGGCACCGCGCAGGTGGCATTCAGTCTGCCTGCCGAAAGCTACGGCTCGCGACAGTTGCGTGTGACCGCGGACACAGTGCTTGGCGTCGTGACTGCGGTTCAGCCGATTCAACTCGAACGCCGAGATCGGATCCTGCTCACGACCGATAAGCCTTTGTATCAACCGGGTCAAACGATTCATCTTCGCGCTCTTGCGTTGGATGGTCCGAGCCGCGCGGCCGAGAGTGATAAACCCATCACACTCGAAGTCGAAGACGGAAAAGGGAACAAGGTCTTCAAGAAGCACGATCGCACCGATCGATTTGGCATCGCTTCGGCGGACTTCGAGCTTGCCGATGAAGTGAACTTCGGCGCCTATCACATTCGCGCGATTCTAGGTGAGGCCGAAGCCGCGTCGACGCAGGAGAAGACCGTCACCGTGGATCGCTATGTTCTGCCGAAGTTCAAGGTAGAAGTCGAGCTGTCGGGCGACGCCGCAAAACAACAGTCGAGCTATTACTCGCCGGGCGAGACTGTCAAAGGAACGATCAAGGCTCATTATCTTTTTGGTAAGGCGCTTGCGAATGCCGACGTCTCTGTGAAGCTCACTACGTTTGACGTTCAGTCGGTCGAGCTTGGACAGGTGAACGGCAGGACCGACGCAGAAGGCCGCTTTCAGTTCTCTCAAAAGCTGCCCGATTTCTTCGCGGGCCGTTCCACGCAGCAGGGCAGCGCTCCGGTTTCGATTGCGGTCGAGGTCAAAGACACCGCCGCGCACACCGAGACAAAGTCGCGCAACATCGTTGTAGCAAAAACTCCAATTCTCATAATGGCCGTTCCCGAAAGCGGGCGTCTTCTGCCCGGTCTCGAGAACCGCGTCTACATTTTGACCTCTTATCCTGATGGGTCCCCGGCCCAGACTACACTCACCGGCAACGTCAGCCCCTCACAAATTCAAACAGACGCGAGCGGAGTCGCCACCGTTTCAATGCGTCCGGCAAAAGATACGGTGACGTTGAGCTTGAAGGCCATCGACGCCCGAGGCAGAGCAGCACAGGCGGACGTCAAGCTCGAGAACGCGAGCAGCGCTCAGAGTCTTATGCTGCGGACGAATCAGGCCGTCTACAAGATCGGAGACAAGGTCCGTGTCGAAACCTTTTCGACAAAACAGCGCGGCGCGGTTTACGTCGACGTCGTGAAAGACGGACAGACGCTTGTCACTCGAGCGCTTGAAATATCCGGCGGGCGCGGAGACCTTTCGCTCGACCTCACGCCGGCAATGTTCGGGACCGTCGAGATTCGCGCTTATCAAATCACATCCGACGCCGACCCGATTTCAGATCGGCGGTTGATCTACGTTGATCCGGCTGACGATTTGAAAGTGGAAGTGTCTTCCGAACAGGAGAGCTACAAACCGGGAGACGATGCGTGCGTTCACTTTCGGGTGACCGACAAGATGGGACGTCCGGTGTCCGCGGCGCTCGGAGTCGAAATTGTAGATGAAGCGGTGTTCGCGCTTTCAGACAAGCAGCCGGGCTTTGAAAAAGTCTTCATGTATCTCGAAAAAGAATTGCTGACTCCTCGCTACGAAGTGCATCAGTTCTCGTTCGACAAAGTTCTGCTCGACGACTTCGCAGGCGAGAAGCCGTTGGCGCAGCGCGAGCGCGCGGCCCAGGTTTTGTTGGCCGCGGCAGGCGCGGTGCACGACAAAGATGTGCGCGCCGAATTTGGCCGCGAAGGAATCGAAGCCAGGCGAGCGCAATATGCGTCGCTTTATCTGCAGCGACTCTACGAGAAAGCGCAGCCGCTGATCGGCGCGATGACCACCTACTACGCGAGCAACGCTACTTCGCCGGAAGGCTTCAATCGCGATCTGCAATCGTTTGCCGCTAAAGGAAAGACCGAGGCCGTTATGCTCGCGGATCCGTGGGGCAACGCGCTTATTGGAGACGGGCGGTTCGACGGCAACGAATACGCTTATTTGACTCTGCGCTCGATGGGTCCGGACGGCAGCGACAAGACTGCTGATGACATCGCGATTGGACTCTACGCGCAACGCAGACGCGAGGTGCAGCGCTACGGACCATTCAAAGGCAACGCGTCCGTGCAGGAAGACGCGATCGCGGGCGGCCGCGTCGCGATCGAAGGAGTTATTACAGACAAAACCGGCGCTGCTGTTGGGCGCGTGAGAATAGCTGCCCGGCGAGTTTCAAACGGCGCCACGATCTGGGTGTACACAGACTCGCAGGGCCACTTCGTCATTCCAAACCTCGCTCCGGGAAACTATCACGTGATCCTCGAGAGCGATTCGTTCCAATCGACGATCTACCGAACGCTCGCTCTGGAAGCTGGATCACGCGGAACCGTCGAGGCAGTTCTTCAGCCGCGTGGAGCCGCGCCGGTCACGCTCAGTCTCTACGGGCGGTTCGCAAAAGCGGGCGCGATGGATATGGCGGCGCCGATGGAAATGAGGGCCCGGAGAAAAGACGCGGAGTTCGGCGGAGTCGGCGGAGTCGCAAACCAGGCGGCCTTGCCGATGGCCAAGCCGGAGTCCGTGGTGATCGTCGAGAGTGCGAGCGTCGTTGTGGATGGAATAGCAGGACGAGACGAAAAAAACTCCGGGGGCGCGGAACCTCGCGTGCGTAGCTTCTTCCCCGAAACCCTCTACACAAATCCTTCGCTGATCACCGACGGGCAGGGCCGCGCTTCGATTCACGTTCCAATGGCCGACTCGATCACGACCTGGCGAGTGACTTCGTTGGCGTCAACCGCTCGAGGCGCGCTGGGCTCGGCGACGGCTCCGATTCGAGTGTTTCAGGACTTCTTTGTCGACCTCGATCTGCCGGTCTCGCTAACCGAAGGCGACGTAGTTTCGGTGCCGGTTGCGGTCTACAACTATCTGCCAAAAGCCCAGCGAGTCTCGCTCGAGTTGAGACAGGATCCGTGGTTCGCGCTCGATGGCGATAACGCCGTCAAACAAGTCGAGGTGGCTGCGGGCGAAGTTACATCGGCATCTTTCCGAGTCAAAGCTGCGAAGATCGGGCAGCAGCAACTGCAAGTGACCGCGAAGCTCATCGACGCGCCCGCCAATCAACCGGGCGATGCGATAGCTCGCTCGGTTAATGTGCTGCCAAACGGCGAAGAGAAGGCGGTAGTCATCAACGAACGCCTCGAGGGAGCAGTCACTAAAGACGTCGTGATTCCCGCCGGTGCAATCGCCGACGCGTCCAAGATATTCGTGAAGCTCTATCCCGGAGCTCTCTCGCAAGTTGTCGAAGGGCTCGACTCGATACTGCAGATGCCGGGCGGTTGCTTCGAGCAGACTTCGTCGTCCACTTATCCTGACATCCTCGTGATGGATTACCTGAAGACCAGCAAAAAGATCACGCCCGAAATCCAGGCGAAGGCCGAGGGCTTTATCTCGCTGGGCTATCAGCGTCTCGTAACTTTCGAAGTTCCGGGCGGCGGGTTCTCGTGGTTCGGCCAGGCGCCCGCTAATAAGATCCTCACCGCATACGGCTTGATGGAGTTCTCCGACATGGCGCGCATTCACGAAGTAGATCCGCGCTTGATCGAACGCACTCAAGCCTGGCTCGCGTCGCAGCAACAACCAGACGGGAGCTTCAAACCGGACACGTATTTCATCAACGAAGGCGCGACGACTCGCTACAACACCGATGTGGTGCGCATTACCGCTTACATCGGGTGGGCTCTTGCGACGACGGGCTACAAGGGCGAAGCGGCTGACAAGGCAAAGCAATTTGTAGCTTCGCATGTGACCGGCAAGGAAGACGCTTACACGCTGGCGGTGATCGCGAATTTCGCCGCTGACTACGGCAAGGACAAAGCGTGGACCGAATCGGCGATAAACACTCTCGCCGCGCGCGCGAACGAGGGGCCGAAGACCGCTTTCTGGAAACAGGAAGGCG
>DATNBZ010000164.1:0-98407 GCA_035607285.1 Blastocatellia bacterium
GTAGGTGAACGGCGGACCCTCTATCTTGCGCTCGACTCCGTCGGGCCACTCGACCACAAAGTCGTTCTCGTAGCTGTAATGCTCCAGCTCCTTGAGCGCCGCGTAGCCGTTGGCGAAGATACGGTCCTCGTGCGGATTGAAAAGGCCGGGCATCAGCACCGCCCCGATGGTCGTAAGAGCAGTGCCTCGAAAAATGTCTTTGACCAGGAAGGCAAGATCCAGAAACATGCCGCTGCCCGTTCCGCCGGCGATCGAAAACACAACGAACACCTGCAAGTCGTCGGGGTTTGTGTCCAGGTGATGCCTCTCGTGAACGGTGCGAATGTTCTCGACGTTGCGGACTATCTGGCCGGCGCTGATCAGGGCGTTTCTGATCTTCGCGTAATGCTCGAAGAACCCGAGCCGGCTGTAAGCTCGAATCTGACCCGCGCCTTCGGTCATGGTCTTGAGCTTGGTCAAGCCGGGATAGAACCACCTCTTGATGTGCGGGTACTGGTTCAAGTCGCCGGTGACCCTGGTGGTGTCGGCCATCGTGGTCATCAGCTTTTCGGAAGGAGCGAACGCTATGTGCTCGGTGAAGATCCCGGCTCCCACGTTCTTTTCCGTTGCGTCAGTGTCCAGCCACAGATACGACACGATCGGAAACTGAGCGAGCGCCCCGTACTTCTCGAAGAACCGTTTTCGAATTCGCAGCAGCACGTCACCGCCCGATCCCCCGATTCCGATTATGATGGTTGGCTTGACCGGCGCTTGTTTGACCTCGCGCGCCTCTACTTTTCCGCGGATGATAATTTGTTCACTCATGATCTTCCTCATGCCTCCTTGCCTGATATGAGCCAGACGAAAGCGTGCAGGAGCCAGAACGCTCCCATGACTGCGATGATCACCCAGGCTTCAAGGCGCGGCCCCAAATAAAGCAGCGTCATACCGGCCGCCAGCCCAAGAATCGCGAGCAGGCTCATCGACCAGGTGAAGTGCTCGGCGCTGGAGACTCCCCAGCGGCGCCTGAAGAGCAGGCCGGAAAACAACGCTCGAAAGAGCAGGATGTAAATCAACAGTGCGCCGCCGAGCATCACCGCCGCCACGATCATCCAGTCTTTCAAGAAGAGCGTGTTGTTCTCCTTTACTTCACCTGTTTGGCGATCGGGCGTGTCGTTGCTGACCTCTACTTTGCTGGGCGTGAGCATCGGCAGCGCTCGGCCGTTTTTCTGAAGCTCTACTTGATAGATGACCGGGTCGCTTTTGTTCTCATACACAAGAAATTCGACATCGGCATAGGTTCCTTGACCATCCTTCTTCAAACCGAAGCGGCGAAATTCACCCACCGCATATTTCAAAGGCTGGACCGGATCGTTGTCGCTGATCTCCTGGGCGCCCAGCGCGGGCGCGTATTGGGGATCGATTCTCACGGCCATCTCGTAGCTCGTATCACTCCACGGCTGACGGTTCTGGTCTCTCCAATAGTACTTGCTCGTCTTCTTCACGAATTTATCCGGTGATTGCGCGCGAGTTGTATCACCTGCCGCTGCGATGAAGACAAGCAACGCGCACAGCAAAACGTTTCTGTTTTTCATAGTCACCTCGTTTCGAATCAATGTTGCCGCTTCGTTGTTTTTGCCTACGAAGCGGATCGGCTCATTCGTAAAAAGGGTCACGTTCGACGCTGGGCGGGAGCGCCCGGTGCTGCCGGCTGATTTCGTGCGGATACTTTTGTTCGCCGGCTTCGTTGTGAACCAGAAAACTGTCTTCGTCTTTCAGTCGAACCGGCTGGTGGCCGCCGTTTATTTGATAGAGACCCAGCGGCGCAACGCTGAGCTTGCCGAATCGCCTGGTGATAACCGCCGCGTTTTCGCCGTCAATCGGTATGTAGTTCCTGGCGATCAGCGGCAGCGCCAGAACGCGCTCTTCGCCTCGCGCGGTCAACGTGTATCGACTCTTGATGAGGAAAATGCTCGCCAGTCCGCCGGCCCCAGCCACAAGAAGCAAACCCGCGAGCGCCGCGGCCGCTCGACGCCAGGCCGCGTTGTAGGCTACGCGAAACGTCATCGGAATAACGATGGGCCTCGTGCTGTTCTGGCTCTGCTGAACTATGTTCTGGATGCTCGCAAGATTCTTGACCTGAGAAATCGCGGTTGAATCGAGCCGGGTCTTGGTGTCGCTGAGAGTGATGCGCAGGGTCGCGTCCACAGGATCACTCTCCGAGCGCCAGACCGCGTCCCAAAATCCCGCCGCGTGCAGAGTCAGTCCCGGCGCGCCGACCGCGGCAGTATACGCGGCTGAAGACTGCTGCTTCGGTTTGATTCGAATGTCCCGCGGTGAAATCGTGGCCCGCCATGAGTTGACGTCGCCCGTAGGATCGAGCGAAGACGGAAGCACCGCGGCAATGCCTTCCGGAGTGATCTTCCCTCGCTCGATCTCGCGTCCGCGCAGCTTCGAGCTGAACCTGAACTGAATATTGAACTCGGGCGGGGACCCTTCAGGGACGGGCGGAAGCACCAACTTGCCGTCGACTATCCGGGCGGGCTGCGAGTTCACTGTGATGTTCGACTCATCGATGTTGAGACGGCCGGCCACCGGAATCCAGGTGATCGGATCGTTTCCGATCTTCCTGCCCGCCGCATCCGCGAGTGAATCCAGATTCGGCGGCGAGCCGAGCGTGGAGTAATGGAGGAGGTACATAACCAGCGCGGCGTCGTTGCCGGAGAGTTGCTTTCCATTCTCCTTCGTTAACGGATACAGATAGGCGGCGTGAAAGTTCTTGTCGCCGCTGATCCTCTGGTAGAGCGCGTTCGCGTCCCTGGTTCCGTCCGCATCCTGATCGTTGTCGGTCACCATCCAAATCAGCACATCGGTGCTTACTTTGAAGCCGCGCACGTCCGCCAGAGCCAGCTCGAGCGCCTCGGGCAAGTTTGTATGCTGCCCGTCCGCTTGTGATTGAGCCGGGACCGCAGCCGCGACCGCTCGAGCGTCATATTTGTCGTCGTACTTACGAAGCGGATCGTTTAGTTCAAAGTCGGCGTTACCGCGTTGATGGAACCACCGGACTATGACGCGGTCGCCCGGCGCAAACGCTCCCGCGCTCAACAGCGGCTCGATCAACCAGGTCTTCAGGCTGGCGTACTTCGAACGCATGCTGCCCGACACGTCGAGCAGAAGGATGTGGCAGCGGCTCGCCGGCTTCTGGGCTCGCGCGGCGCCGGCGAGGGCAGCGGCTACTGTGATAATGATCACCAGGGTCTTGATTGATGCTCTCATGTTTTTACTGCCATTCGATGGCCACGACGTCGCCGGCGGCGCTCACCGCCGCAATGCTCGTCCGCGTAATCAGCGGCGGGGGGCCGACCTCCCCGCCAAATAACCGGACCTTCCCGACCGGATTCGACTTGAGTGCGTTGAACAACAACCCGTTGCCGGCGTCGTCCAGGGCAAACACCGTGTCGCCCGCAACTATCGGCGTAACGGATACGGGATCGATATCGTCCGCTGACCAGCGCTGGTGGCCGCGGCGATCGAGCAGGGTCAACCCGGAGAGGTGGCCTGCGACGATGAAGTCATCCGCGGCGGCCAGGCTCGTCACCCGCGCGCGCATGGCGTGCAGTTCGTTGATCGAAGGGCCGTCGCTCGAGTTCAGGACGATCTCGAACACACAATGCCGTTTGTCGGCAAGGATGATCCGGTTGTCCGCGACGAACGGAGCGACTTGCGGTTCGACTTCGCGTCTCATTGGAAAAGTCTGCTCTATTGTTCCGCTGGCGAGGTTGACGAGAAATGCTTCTCCTGAGAGGGAGATCACAACGATCTGATCGTTGACCAGGAGCGGCGGCGCAGTGGGCCCGCACTCGAAACGCGGCGCGTCATCCCAGATCGCGCTGCCATCCTCCTGCGACAGTGCGTGAAGCGTCGTCGTTTCTCCGTCCTGGGACGCGAGATAGACTGTTCGCTCGTCCACCAGCGCCGGGTGAGCCGCGGAGCCGCCGCCCAGGCCACAGCTCCAAACTGGCTTTCCGTTCGTGTCTGAAGACTGGTCGAGATATCGGGCGAGATCATGACAATAGACCTTTCGCCCGGCTGCAACGAACAACCGGCCGGCATGCATTGCTGGCGTAACCACGATCTCTTCGGGCACACCCAGCCTGCCCAGTCGCCTTCCGGTGTGTTCGCTCAACAGATCTATGCTCCCGTCGGCGAGCGACACGATCAGCAGCCCGCTGACCGCGAGCGGAGACGCGATCGCTTGCCGGCCGAGATGAACCGGGAAGCCAACCCGCGCTTTCTTGATCGAGCTGATCGAAGACCGGAAGGTGGCCGTTCGCAAACCGGGATGGCATGGCCAGATTTCAGCACCCAATCCGGCGCCGCAGCCCCGGCAGTAACCCGCAAGCAATCTATTGGCAGCATGGCAAGCGGCGCACATTGTAATGCCCGCTCCACAGTGCGAGCATAAGCGGTCCAGGCTCGCTGCTTCGTCGTCCATCGTCTCGCCGCAACCGATGTACGGACACCGCTTGGAGAACTCCATCTTGACAGGGCTTGAAGCCAATTTAACTTTTTCTCCTTAGCCGGATCGGCGGCCATTCACTTCGAGTCAGAGAGCTCCCGCGCCGGAGACGATCACGCGCGGCCGGCGCAGCACATCACCCGTCGGCAGACGCCTGAACCCACACTGTTGAACTCCGACAATCGTGTTCGCCGGCACGTTGGATCTCTGCATCACCAGCGCGGTATCGTGCAGGCGGCGATCGAAATTAGTCAGTCCCACGTCTATCTCCTCGGGTTGGATATCAAACCGCGCAAGAGTTTCCTCGGCGATTTTGTAAACCTCGGCCAACTCGCCCACTGTGGCGGCATCCATCAAGGGATAGGCGCCGCTCTTGGCCTGGCTCCTGAGTTGATAGAGCCGGTCAAACCAGTCCATCAAGTAATCGGTCGTTCCATCGAACTTGTCGCGGACGTACTGCTCGTGCTCGCAAGGATCTGAAGAGCCATGGCTTTGAGCGTCAAATGGAAAGTGGTGTTCAACCAGACGCCGATTCCCCTCTACGTACATCGCGGCGGAAATCCGTCCGCCGGTGAGTTGCTCCGCGATCTGGTCCCTTTCGAAGCGGAACGCCGATAGGCGCTGGTCAAAAGGAACAAGTTCAAGAGTCCGCAGCCGCTGCCCGACTTCGTAATCCCAACGCTCGAATTCCTGAATGTTCTGGCGGAGCGCTTCTACCCTGGCGACGAAGTCCGTCGCCCGGTGAGGATGGCTATTCAGAAACGCGACTAAGCGATCAAGCGCGTCCCGGGCTTCAAGGACTCGCTTCGCGTTTTCGGCGAATGCTTCCTTGTATCCGGCCACGATCTTGAAAGACTTGCGGCGGTCGACGTCGTCTGCCCTCGAGCTGGTTTGGGCCGACAGGTCCTGGATTCTCCAGTTCCCAAGCCAATCGGCCAGCAGTCTGGTCGCGTCGACGTTTTGTGCGACCTCTGAATGTGTCGACATCGCGCGATTGTCTAGTTCCGTAATTCGCGAGCCGATGGCAACCAGAGTCTGCTCATGCCGCTCGACCGCCTCGGATAGGCTTTCGACCGCGTTGCGGTTGGTTGAGCTCGAGCCCCTGTTGGCAACCGATACCCGCTGCAACTCTGCGCCCAGCGACGATAGTTGTTGTTTGAGCTTTGACTCGGTCGAGATATGTACAAAATGAAGGGCGAGCGCGATCAGAATGACGAGCGCTATCGGCGCGACCACGAAGGGATTTGTCGTCCACGACCCCGATTCAGAAACGGGGCCGTGGTCCGTCCTTGAAGCCGATGAGTCGGTCGGTGAAGCCGGTTTGCTCGGTTCCTGGCCGCCGGGTTCGTGACTTGAAGCAGCCGGGATGGCCGCGGCGTCCGGGGCAGCATTCGTCGTTGATCCCTGATCGCGACTCGCATTGCCGCCGGCCTGCCTCGATGCGTGTCCGCGGTTGTTTGCGCTGGATGAAGGCGCGGGGTTAGGCAAGGCAGCCGTTGCGGGCGCGATGATCAAAGTTATTAATAAGACCGCTGAGGTGGTCGCTAACAAGTTTCTCATGGCTTATTCATCACCTCTATTCCGCTCCCACCTCGAGGATTCGGTGGCCGCGTCCGTTCGCGGTGATTTCAAGGACTCGATTTTCGTCCAGGCGAAACCCGACCGGAATCGTGCAACCATCCGCGTGACGGCCGTCGATTCGGACGACTCCGATCTCGACAGTCTTGTCGGTTCCTGCTCGCGCCCTGCCCCGGTTCTCGGCCAGCCGCAGCACGATCTCATCCTTCTTCGGAAACTCGATCGTTTCGCTCCGCGGTATTTGGGTGTAAGCAGGAAAAACGACGATGAAGAACTCTTTCAGGCCACGGACGTCGAGATAACCGATGTCATGGATGAGCTGGTCCGGTCCGCCGATCAACTCGACGGTGGCGTTCGGCCGATCCTTGATGTATCCCCAATAAGCAGCGCCGAGAGCTACGCACAACTTCGGTTCGATCAGATCGGATCGGTCACTTGCATTGGGCAACGCTTGATTGATCCTGGCTCGCAGAATCGGGATGAGACTGGTACGCCCCACGTGGAGGATCGTGTTTACGGACTCGCGAGACACACCGGCCCTTTCGCAAATGACTTCGACCGACTCGACCGCCCGGTTTATGAAGGGACTGAGCGCCTGTTCGACTTCGTCCCTGCGAAGCGTCGCCTTCAGGCAGGCGCGTCCGTGACCGTTCTGTATGAACGGCTTCGTCGCGGAGAACGTGCTCGACAAGAGCGGTTCAACCGACACTTCGATCTCGGGCGCGGTGCTCAGCGAAATCTTCGCCATTTCCGCCTGGCGCTTGAACGTAGCCCGGCTGCTGCTGGCTGCTTCATACAGCGCCGGAGTGCGAAACTTGTGGGCGAATTTCTTTTCGTCGGTGCTCAGGCAATCGATGTCGAAGTCCGGAAACTCTTTTCGCGCGTGCAAGCCCAGTTGGTTGACCAGCGCCCAATCGATATCTTCTCCGCCGAGCTTCGGATCGCCGCCCGGCGCCAGCGTCTTGACTACAATCTTGTCGTAAACAGAGCTGATATCGATCAGCGCGCAGTCCAGAGTACCGCCGCCGAAATCGAAAATCAGCAGCCGCTCATCGTCGACTCCTCCGTCCTCTCGTACGCGCTTGGTCAAGTAGTGCAGCGCTGCCGCGTGTGCCTCATCTATCACCGATCCGCCATGCGAGCTCGAACCCATAGTCAGGCCGGTGAGCTTGCACGCGTCCAGCAGAGCGCTTCTCTGATTGGTGAGAAACTCGACGGGGGTGGTGACAACGGCGCGTCGAGGAGTCTTGTATTCGCCGACTTGAAAGAGCCCGCCTTCGGTCAGTCGCACAAGCTGGCTTATCACTTCCGAAGCGAGTTCAGTCGAGGTGTACTCTCGGCCTCCAAACGCTTTGCTGCCTTTCAATCCCAGCACGCGCTTGATCGAGGTTACGGCGTTTGCCGGTTGGATTATGGCGTGCTGCAACGCTTCGCGGCCGACGGCTACGCTGCCGTCGGCGTGAAAATACAATGCGGAAGGCATGATCCGCGGATCGGCCGGCGATCCAGCTTCGATCTGTTCGAGATCGATGACCATCGGCCGCTTGTTGCTGTCGAGCACCGCAACACACGACGCGCTTGTGCCGAAGTCGATCCCGATGTACTCCTCATAGGGCTCGGGAACGACGAACTTCACGCGAAACGGAACCGCCTGAATCGGACTCTGGTAAGAGTTGCTCTGGATCGTTATCTCGCCGCTCTGGTCTCCTTCCAGCTCAGCCGATCCGCGGATTTGAACGTCGACGATCGCGGTCGCTTTCGAGATCCGGATCGGAGTCGTTACCGGGCATTCAGCCCACTCAAAAGGCGAGTTGACCGCGTCCACTATCAGGTCCTCCCCGCCTCCGTTGAGCAGCTCCAGATGCAGACCCGCGCTGCGCATGGTCGAAACCACGCCGAAGTCAAGCTCCGGCGGTTGCACGGTGAGTCGAGGAGGCCGCGTGGCCACGATTGTCAAATCGACGCTCACCGAGCCGTAAGGTCCGAAATGCCAGGTCATCGTTCTCTGGTGAGAACCGACGGGGATGTCCAGAGCGGGAACGCCAAGTCGAACAGGCACCGAGTCTCCCGCTTGCGCGAAGACTTGACCCGTCGGGGTCAACTCAATTTCGTCGATCAACACTCGTTCGAGTTTCAGCGTCCCGCCGCCTTTGTTCGCGAGGGTGAATTCCCACTCAGTCGAGCCGCCGACGGCATATTGATAGCTTCCGCGCGTGATAACGGTCGGGATCGACAGCGGCTCAATCACGACCTCGCGATGCCGCCTCCCCCCGTTTTCATTCGAGGTGATTTCGAGGGCGGCGCGATACCGGTTCGTCAAGTCGAGCCCCCGCGCGTCGAAGGTCACCAGGAGATCGGCCGACGAACCGCCGTAGAGAACTCCATCGGCCGGCACCACACGAATGCGCCTGGCGACATCCTCCAAGCCGCTGACCAGGAAGCTCAGGAGCACTGGGTTCTGTCCGGCGTTGGTGAGTTCGATGAGCCTGCCGACACGGTGATCTCCGAGGGGCTCCAGTATCACCCGTTCCTCGCCAATCTCGAGAACCGCGAGAGCGCGGCCGCATCGCGAGCAGAACCGATCGTCCCGCCTGCAATTCCATCGATCACAATGCGCGCACGACAATCCGCCGCTGAATGCAAGCTTGCCATCTCCGGATTGAAGCAAACGGCTCGAAGTCGGGATTACATCTTCCAGGGCTTGCGAGACGACGGACGCCGCTTCGGTAACAGAATCCACCGCCTCGCCGGGAGGCTGGAACTCTGTCGTCTCCTCTTTCTTTGATGCCGTGTTTTGGGACACTTCCTGAGCGTTGGCCGGCGCGGGACCAGCAATGACGACTTGAGCCAAGCTGCGATTCAGATAGCGGATGAGAGCCTTCGCGATGACAGGTTTGAAAAGGACGTCGGCTCCCAATGCAGACAATCCCGAGAGCTCTTTCCTTTCAGCGCCGTCGAGAAGGACAAGAATCGGGAGCTTCTTGAATCTCTCTTCCTTACGCAGATTTGCACATATCAGCAGTGCCTGAGACGGGATACGATCAACAACGACGAGGGACACTTCATCGGATTGGTTCGAGAAGTCGCGCGGTGACCCCGCCTTGATCCGGGTTTCTTGTAACGCTGCGTTCAAGACGGAGTTCTCCCCGGCGGTGGAGGCAAATATTAGCGCACGGCGTTCCCGATCCATCGTCATCCTGCTTTAGATTGGAGAGCACGGCCAAAACCCCCTGAAACATCGGATTGACAAGACAACGCGGGCCCAACGGCGGTGAGGGCATCCTGGGGGCTAAGATGACTCCTGTTTTCGGTCTTCGCCAGGTCCAACAGCTTTCAGCCTGGCGAGTTCTCATTTCTTGCAGGCCCGACCTTTCAAATATTTCCAACCTTCAAGCTTATGTGACCGGAACCAGCTCAAAATTACACAGGCCACGAAGGAATGCGAACACCGTAATAGTGCTTACGCGATTCCCGGATCAATTCCCGGTTTCTGGGGTGGCGGCTTCGCCTCCGCCAACGGGATGAGCCCGTCGGGAGTGATAGTGATTGACAACTGGAAACGAGGGAGCGGAAACGTTATCGCGTTTCGGAATCCCATAAGCAAAAGGACGCACCTGACGGAACGATCATCAGCGAGATCAGCACTTACAAAATTCGCCACAAATAAGACTATTTCCAACCACAGATGAACACAGATAAACACAGATAAGATGAAAAAATAATCCGTGTTCATCCGTGTTCATCTGTGGTTCTTCTCTTTTATGCTCGTTGCGTTGCTGTTAGAGCGGTCATCAGATTTGCCAGCCTTAATCGGATGCAATACCATTGCGTCGAAGGTTCGCTTATCCTCCAATGTGTGCGACGCCGATGCGCTTGCCGGACGAAATCCAGGGACCATCCGCATGGTATGGCCCGGAATTAACGAGACGCATGGAGTGGCTCGAATATCTTTCGTCAACTGATGTCGACGAAGTCGAGCGCGCGGTGAAGCGATTGACATCGGAATCGCGGGACATCGTTACGATCGGCAGCGAAGATTTTCCTCTGCCAACGCTTGCGCCCCGGCTTCGGCGACTCCTCGATGAGGTTTTGAACGGGCGAGGGTTTGTCGTGCTCCGGGCGTTGCCCGTCGAGGCCTGGACGAAACTCGAGTCTGCAATGGCCTTTTTCGGAATCGGCACTCACCTCGGCAACGCTCGCTCGCAAAACGCGCAAGGCCACATCCTTGGTCACGTCAAGGACCTCGGCAAATCGAGCCAGGATCCGGATGTCCGCATCTATCAAACTCATGAACGCCAGACCTACCATACCGATTCCGCGGATGTGGTTTGCCTCTTATGCCTGCGGCCAGCCAAATCAGGAGGGCTCTCGAGCCTCGTAAGTTCCGTTACGATCTTCAACGAGATGCGCAGGCGGCGGCCGGACCTGCTAAGAGTTTTGTTCGAGCCGATAGAAACCGATCGTCGCGGTGAAGCGATTGAAGGACAAAAGCCATACTTCAAGATTCCGGTCTTCTCCTGGCACGAGGGTTTCCTATCCGCGATTTATCAGCGGCAATACATTGAATCGGCGCGTCGGTTTGCAGACGTTCCTCCCTTGACCGACATTCAAAACGAGGCGCTTGATCTCTTCGATTCCCTGGCGAATGACCCCGCTCTTCATTTGTACATGGAGCTTCAACCGGGCGACGTTCAGATCGTTCACAATCACACAATCCTTCATGATCGCACCGCGTTCGACGATTGGCCCGAACCCGAGCGCAAACGTCATTTGTTGCGCTTATGGCTCGCGCCGGCGAACGCTCGGCCGCTGCCTTCAGTGTTTGCGGAGCGCTTCGGCTCGGCAGCACCGGGTGACCGTGGTGGAGTGGTTGCACGCGGAGCGAAACGCATCGCTCCGTTGGATGCCGAATAGTTGATGGAACAGACAACACAGGAGGGGTTGGTTCGCGGTATCAGGCGTTGGGACCTCGTGGCGCTGACCGTCAACATCATCGTCGGGGCGGGCATCTTCGGACTCCCTGCCAGGGTCTACGGACTGACGGGCGCGTGGAGCGTACTCGCGTACATCGTGTGTGCGGCGCTCGCGACTCTCATCATCCTCTGTTTCGCCGAAGTAGGCAGCCGCTTTGCCGAGACCGGGGGTCCGTACCTGTACACGCGGGTCGCTTTCGGTCCCATCATCGGATTTGAGGTAGGATGGTTGCTCTGGCTGGCGCGGCTGACCGGGTTTGCCGCCCTCTGCAATTTGCTGCTTGGCTATCTTAGCTTCTTCTGGCCAGACGCTGCTTTCGGATGGACGCGCGCCGTGGTCGTCACTGTGGTTGTCATCACGCTGACGGCGATTAACGTTATCGGCGTGCGCGAGGCTGCGTTGGTGAGCAACGTTTTCACCATCGGTAAGATTGCGCCCCTTCTTCTCTTCGTCATAGCCGGATTATTCTTCCTCAGTCCTCAGCCATTCACTGCGCACCCGGTACCGGGCATTGGTGATTTTTCCAGGGCGGTGTTACTGCTCGTCTTCGCTTTCAGCGGGTTCGAGATGGCTGTCATCCCCACAGGCGAGGTCCGTAATCCACAAAAGAACATCGCATTCGCGTTGCTCACGGCAACCGGCATTGTGGCGCTGATCTATCTGATGATTCAAATCGTCTGCATCGGAACATTACCAGAACTGGCTAACTCAGAGAGACCGCTGGTCGATGCAAGCAGGCGCTTCCTCGGGCAACCCGGGGCCGTCATTCTTTCGGTAGGTGCGTTGCTTTCAGTTACCGGCACGTTGAATTCAATCATGCTGGCCGGGCCTCGCATCTTGTTTGCGATGGCCGAACATGGCCAGCTTCCGCAGTCTCTGGCAACGACGCACCGGCGTTTTCACACGCCTCATATTGCGATTTTGATCTCTGCGGCGGTTATGCTCGCGTTCACACTGCAGGGTACTTTCATGTCGGCTCTTACTATCAGCACGGTGATTCGTCTGCTTGCATATATCGCGACGTGTATTTCCCTTCCGGTGTTGCGGTTCAGAAAGAACGCTCCCCTGCCTCGATTCAACGCACCCGCGGGCGTAAGCGTTGCGGTCGCCGCAACGGCGTTGTCCGTTTGGCTCCTCTCAAACAGTACGATGAGTGAAGCGATCGAGGCCGGTCTGGCCGCCGCGCTTGGGCTGGTAGTCTTCTTCGTGCTGGGCAAATTCCGGGCGAGCTGTTCTTGATTCGATACCAGTGGTTGTAGTCCAGATAACTCAGTTTCGGCGCGGCTGGCTGAGCGATTGAGACTATCTCCAGGTCACGACGTATCGGCAGCAGTCTCCGTCTTTTGCCCGGCATGTTTCTTCGACTATGTCGACCTCTTTGGCTCCGCACATCTTCAGCGCCTGCTTGTACCAGCCGATCACAGTCATGCAATCGGCCGCCGAATATGTCTCGGCTTCGTAGGTTGTCATGATTCCCGTAGTAGGTCCGGTCGGTTTGTAGTCGCGCCAGCCTTTGTCGTAGTAGACGTGATAGATCAACGGCGCGCGAAGCATGAAGCCCTGCGGATTGCCGGGATCGAGATAGAATTTCTGAATACCGCTCAGGTTCTGCAGCGCGGACGCAGCGCCCATTTCTTCAAACAAGCGTGTGTCGCCTCTGCCGATCACCTGGACGATGGCATCATCCAGACGCTGGCCGGTTTGAAAGTGATACCAGCCCGCGCTGTTGAGCGGTTTTCCAAGGATCATTTGATCCGAAGCCGGCAAGGCCGACAAAACGTCCTCGACCGCCCTCGGACCGAAGTGGTCCCTTACGAATTGCAGCCGCGAGTCCAGAATGCTTCCTTTGATTTCCATAGTTCTCACTGGCAAACTGCTTCGCCGCGAAACAATTTGTCGCCTGGTTTAGAAGTCGGGGCTGAGCTTTCTTTCTTTTGGGGGTGCTGGAGAAGTCGACTGCCGGAATACTAATCGGACGAAAGACAGGGGTCAATAATAAAGTCTGAACAACAATCGGTGTTCTTCGCGAGCCTTGCGAGGAGAGTTCTCAACGCAAAGACGCAAAGAACCGCAAGGCTCGCAAAAACGGGTTAGCGCGAATGCGCTTTCGACATCATTCGCTCGATCTCGTCAGGCTCAGAAGGGAGCTTTGCGCTCATCTTCACCAGTCCCTTTTCGGTGACCAGGTAGTCGTCCTCGATCCTCACGCCGAAGCCTTCCTCTGGAATGTAAATTCCAGGCTCGATCGTGAACGCGGAGCCGACCGGCAACACGTTGTAGACACCCACGTCGTGCACGTCCATCCCGATCCAATGGCCCAGCCCGTGGATGAAATACTTGTCGAGCGTATTGCCATGCTTGTCGCGCAGACGGCTGGATTGCATTACCTCTCTGGCCACGCGTTGAAGATCGGCGAGGCTCGACTTGCCGAGCACAAAGGCCTTCTCGGCGGCGCGCTGCGCGTCCAGCACGAGTTGATAGACCTCGCGCTGTCGCGGCGTGAACTTGCCCGAAGCTGGAAAGGTTCGCGTGATGTCCGCCGTGTAGTAGCTGTACTCAGCCGCCGCGTCGACGACCACCAGTTCGCCGGCCTCGATACGCTTGCGGTTCTCGTTGTAGTGAAGCGTCGTGCCGTTGATTCCGGCGCCTACGATTGACGGATAGCCTGGCCGCTCGGAGCCCAATCGAGTCCACGCGGCCTCGAGCGCCGCCTGCGCTTCGTACTCATAAGCGCCCGGCTTTATGGCTGCGCCTACGTCGCGATGGCCTTCGATCGAAACGTCGACGGCCTTTTGCAGGAGCGCTATCTCGGAGGGTGACTTAACCTTGCGCATTTCCGCGATAATCCTCGATACATCGGCAATCTCATTCTTCGGATAGCTCTGGCGCAGCATTTCGATGAAGCGGCTCTCGCGGCTTAACTCCGAGCCCGGCCCGGCCGGAATCACCGTGTAGATCTTCAGCGGCTTGCCTTCGGTCTTTTGGAGCAACTGGGCTAATCGATCCTTAAACGCGGTGGACGGTGCGACCTCTTCCAGACCGAAAAGCTGCTCGGCCTCCGCGCCCGGACCAAGTTGGACTCCGGTCCACTGTTCGTGACGAACATCACGCGGGGGTATGAACGCCGTCTCGTGTTGCGGCTTGCCGGGAACAACATTCGGCGGCACGAAGATCAAATAAGACGCAGGAGTCTGAACCCCGGTCAGGTACATGAAGTCGTTGTGCTGGCGAAAGCGGCCGACCTCGCCGAAATCCTCCTCGCGCCCGCCCACCATCACGACGACGCCGTCCTTGATTTGCGTGAGCAGCTTCTGGCGTCGGGCGCGATACTCAGCCTTCGGTATGTTCGCGAGCTTGTCGTTGTTGACCGTCGACGCTACAAGCAGGGGAACCGCAGCAACTAACATCAAGGCTGAAAGCAGAAGTCGCGATGGAGAGGTTTTGTGTTTCATGGTCGTAGAGCATAGCAGCACGCCGAACGCCGCGGAAGCCTCGGACCAGGAAGAACGTCGCGGAGACGGATGGTCCGCCAAATCCCACCAACGCAGAGACTGTGTGAAAATCCAATGTTCGTAGTCCGGCCTTCAGGCGGAAGTTTGTATCTGTATTTACGCCGGATTACGAACTTCCGCCTGAAGGCCGGACTACGAACTTTTCACACAGTCTCGCAGTTGGTGGAATTGGACCGGAATATGTCCGTGTCATCGAACGCCGACACAATTCGTGTTTGATTATTCGGCGTCCGGGTATAATCAAACAGAATGGCAAAGAAGCAGGCTGACAAGATAACGATTGAAAAGGACAAGCTGCGGCCGCGTCCTCGCGCTCCAATATTGCCGTCGAAAAAGTTCGAAGACAAACGCCGTCGCGAAGAGCGTCGCGAGAAGCATAAGAAGGACATTCGTCGCGCAATCGACCAGGAATAGTGGTTTGATCGCAAGCTTCGGGTAAGCCTCGCTTTCTCGCTCACAGTAGCATCAAAAGTGCGCTTCATAATTACTACAACTGCAAGGGTTCTCACCTCAAAAATTCCAGGATTCCAACCTGGATCATGCGGAACTGGGGAGCCATCTTTTTCGTTTAATTCGACACAGCCAAGCCGAGACAAACTCGCCGTTCAAGCACGCGAGTAATATGGTTGAACCAGCAGTTTCAGGGGGTCAGAACAGATGGCAACGCCTCAATTGAATCTTCGCACCGATCTACTCGATTGGCGCCACCGTTTAGAATCGGCTATCGACCAGTTTGAAGAGAGCGCGCACCTCGTCCCTCTACTGTCCGAAGTGGACATGGCATTGACTCGCATGGAAACGGCGTCGGCGGGGATTTGCGAAGCTTGTCACGAGCTTATCGAGGACGACGCGATAAAGGATCCGATCGCCAGGTTCTGCCTCGAATGTCTGAACGCTCAGGAACAGCGCGCGCTGCAGCACGATCTGGATGCCGTTTCTTTGGTGCAGCATTCTCTGCTCCCGAAACAAGACCTGAGAGTCGACGGCTGGCGAGTCTACTATCACTACGAAGCCGTAGGTCCCGTGAGCGGCGACTACTGCGACCTTGTCAGCACCGAGAATGGCGATCTTTTCTTTCTGCTCGGAGACGTCTCCGGCAAGGGGATCGCGGCTTCGATGTTGATGGCGCATCTCCACGCGATCTTTCGCAGCCTGATAACTCTGGATTTGCCGGTGAACCAGTTGGTCGAACGAGCCAATCAGCTTTTCGCCGACTCCACCATGCCCGCCTACTACGCGACTCTTGTGTGCGGCAGAGCAAAGCGATCAGGGCTGATCGAACTCAGCAACGCCGGACACTGCCCTCCGCTCCTGATTCGAAAAGGCGAGATAACGACCATCGAGGCGACCGGGCTCCCGGTCGGAATCTTCTGCCAGGAACGGTACACGGTTAGCGAGCTTCAACTGGAACCTGGTGACAGCCTGTTGCTTTATACCGACGGGCTGACTGAGTCTCGTGATCCCCTGGACTCGGAGTATGGGATCGAGCGGCTCAGCGAAATCGTAGGCGCCCGGCACTCGCTCGCTCCGCATCCGTTGACTGCGGCGTGTCTTGAAGACGCCAGATCGTTTCGAGCGGGGCAGCCAAAGACCGATGATTTGACGGTTATGGTGATCCAGCGGGCGGTCTAACGTCAGAGTTGACTGGGCGCGGCGATTACATCCAACCTCTGTCGCATTAATCACGTTGAAGAAACACGCTCCCGGCGCTCCGGTCCAACGATTTGTTGGGTTGCGCGTGACGGGCAGCCGACATTGCGTCGCGGTCAGTTCGCTTCAATCGCTGAACTGACCGTAGTGGGCTACGGTGTTTCCATCGCCTGCTTGATCCTTTCAAAGCCAGCCTTCGTTACGTGTAGAGATTGAGTGGCGTCGCCTAGGCAAATGAGCCACACATCCTCGTGTTGTTTTCCGTTCAGAGGGGGCTTATAGCGGATCTCTTCGAGGTGCGTGACGCAATCAAGGTTGACGTGGACCACTGATGAGTATGTGTCCCTTTTAATAATTTCATCCTCCCGCAAAGTAAAAAGCTTCATTGACGTGTCCCCTTTAGCTGCGACATGCGTTCATCCCGTGCGCTGTAAACCAAAGACGAAGCAACTCAACAAGGACTCACCCGCGGAGGAGACGAAGGCCTCGGCGCACTTCTGCGGTTGAGTACCTATCTCAGCACGCTGCGCACGTCTCTCAGAATCGAAACGTCCAGCAGCGTTGGTCCCGCTTCCGCAAACGCCCAGTCAAGGGCCGGTCGAAGCTCGCCAGATTTCATCACGCGCTTAGCTGCCAGGCCCATCGATTCCGCAAGCTTAACGAAGTCGATCTCAGGCTCAGTCATATCCATCCCGACGAACACGCCGCGCTCGGCAGACGCGCCGTTCATTGCCAGCAGCCCGCCTTTCAGGATCGCGTAGCTGGCGTTGTTGAACACTACAAACTTCACCGCGAGCCCGTAACGCGCCGCGGTCCACAACCCTTGAATCGTGTACAGCGCCGTGCCGTCGCCAACCGAGCAGATCACCTGGCGGTCAGGCATCGCAAGCTTCACGCCCACCGCTTCAGGAAGTCCCAACCCCAGCGATCCGCCCTTCGCGTAGAAGAACGTGCCGGGCTCGTCCAGCGTAAACAGCGTGCGAACAAAAGCGGTAGACGTTACAGATTCGTCGACGAGCACCGCGTCGCTCTCAGCAGCCTCGCGCATCTGGCGAGCAACGTAAGCGGGCGACATCGGACCTTCAGAAGATGCCAGCGTTGCGCCCTCGGCGAACTTCGCTCGAGCGTCGGCCAGCCGCGCCTTGATGATCGCGCGTCTCTTCTCCAGCAACTCCGATGCGCCGCCCGCAGCGAAAGGAGTCAACTCGACAATCAATTCCTCGATCGCCGAGCGAGGATCGGCGAGAATCGCAACATCAGCCGAGTGAGACTTGCCGAGCTCGTGTTCGCCGGCATGGATCTGAATCATCCGAACTCCACCGGGCATCAAGCTGATTCCGGTGTAAACAAGCGGCGCCAGATTATTGACGCCGATCGCCAGTATCACGTCCGCGCCTTCAAGCAAGCCCTGGGTTTGTTTTGCGTTCGGGAACAGCGGGCCGGCGTAAAGCGGATGGCCCGTCGGGAAAACAAGCAGTGAGTTCAACGGCTCGGCGTGAACTCGCGCGCCAATCATCTCAGCGAGCTTCGCAAGTTCACCGAGAGCCCCCGAGCGAGCGCAGCCGTCGCCGGCTATGATCACCGGGTTCTTCGCGCCCGCAAGCATCGCCGCCGCCTCTTTGATCTTCGAGAGGTCGCCTCGCACGCGCGAGCCGATCTGCGTCACCGGAGGCAATTCAATTTCAGCCCGCTCTTCCATCACGTTTACGGGTAGCGACAGGAACACCGGACCGGTTGGCGGAGTCTGCGCGATCTTGAAAGCTCGCGCCATCGCCTGAGGTATCTCCGCTGCGTGATGAACCTCCCAACACCATTTTGTATGTTGCCTTGCAAGCGCGAGCATATCGGCATAAAGCAACGGCTCGTCGATCATCGACCGAGTGTCCTGCTGGCCGGCGGTGACTACCAGAGGCGTGCCCGCGCGAAACACGTTATAGAGATTACCAAGCGCGTGAGCGAGCCCCGGATTGGTGTGAAGATTGACTACCGCGGGCTTGCCGGTAGCTTCGGCGTAACCGGCTGCGATTCCGAGCGCGGAGTCTTCGTGAAGCGCGAGGATGTACTTGATCTCATCACGAGCTGCGAACAGATCCATCAACGGCAGCTCGGTGGTCCCGGGGTTCCCGAACACATAGCGCACGCCTTCGCGCACCATGAATTCGAACATCGCTTCGGCGCCGGTCATCTCTGGCATGCGGTTCTCCTCGAGGATCAATTGTGTTCAACGTCTAGAGATCATATCCAAATAAAAAAAGGTATCTAGAAGACAACGAGAACCCGCTTTGCTGAGTGGTTCGCACCTTAAGTCGAATCGGCGTGTTGAGCGATGGATTTGCCGACGGACCGCATCAAGGTTGGTTTGAAATATGTCTTTCAACCACCGCGATCAAGGAATTGAGCCTCAGCTCTGTGACATTCTGTGCATCGGATAGCGCCTTGAGGCTTAGCTCTGTGTCGCGTCGCAGGGACGCATGGCTTCGTTCTAACGCGACATGTTGTTCCACCGCTTCCGCGAGGATCGCATTAGTGTTTATTTGAGATGTGGCGACATCCTGCAGAATGTTCTGTATGTCGGCCATTCGTTTTTCGAACTGGGCTTGATGTTCAACAAACTCCGCCTGGCGGGCATCGAATCGTGCCTGCTGTTCCAAAAGGAATTGCATCGTTTTCTCGATATCCATCTCTGAAACCTCCGCGTGTTTTTCGCCCCCAGGATGGCTTGTCGATAGCTTAGCACGTCAGAAATAAATCGAGAAGCAGGGCGAGGCCTCGCAAGGTAAGGTACTCTACGCGTGCTTCTTCGCGCGCTCACTGTGATGTATGATGCGCGCGAATGATGGCTTCGAAACACAAGACTCCAATGATCAAGCTCGGAATCGCGGCGCTCGGTTGTTACGCGATTCACGCCGGATTTCACATTCTTAACGGGCGGCCCGAAGAAGCGCTCTGGATGTGTCATCTCGGCGCGGCGCTCGTAGGAATCGGTCTCCTCACTTCTTCAGCTACGACGAACGGCATAGGAACGTTGTTCCTGTGCGTGGGCACACCGCTCTGGGTGATGTACCTGGCCGGCGGAGGTGAGTTCTATCCTACATCATGCTTTCCCCATATAGGCGGGCTTGCGATTGGACTCTATGGTGTCCGGAGACTTGGACTCCCGCGAGGCACGTGGTGGAAAGCAGTGGTAGCGCTTGTCGTTCTGATCCTGTTGTGCCGGCTGGCGACGCCGCCAACCGCTAACGTCAACGTTGCGTTTGCAATCTACCCGGGATGGGAAAAGTACTTTCCATCTCACCCGATCTATCTCGCGGTCATGATGGCGCAGGCAGCAGCATACTTTCTCGCTTTCGAATACGCGCTACGCCGCTGGCTGAGCCCTAAGCCGCAGCGGGAAGGAGTGGCATGAAAGAATCGATCGCACCGGAGAGGCTTCGTCAAAAGATCCTGATGTGGGCAGCAATCGCCGGTCTGTTCTTCGGACTGATGCCGCCCTATGTTTTTACGATAGTAGTAGTCGCGACGTGGGGCGTGCCGCCGCTCGAACCGGCAACCGAGCAGAGCTTTCGCACGATCTATTTCCTCAGGCTGATATTGGGAAATGTGGTGGGGCTTACGCTGGGCGCCTTTCTCGCAGCGGCAGCCGCAAACTTTGGCTTGCGAATCGCGGGCAAAGCAACTTACCCGCGAGGCGCGATAGGTGGAGCTGTGCTTGGCGCAGTGGTAGGAGCGGTGACCGCAGGCTCGTGTCCTTTGCTTTTGTTGATCAGTTCACACGATCCGAATTGGGCCTGGATCATGATCCAGCGATCGTTCCTGGTTGGCGGTCTTATGGGACTGACCAATGGCTTGTTTGCTGGTTTGGTGATTGTGTACTTCATCAAGCGCCAGCCGGCCGCTTAGCGAATCATCAGAGCTCGCTATGGATCGCAGTTCTCCTCAGCGTCCTCTGCGTCCTCTGCGTCCTCTGCGGTTGATTTCCCGGCACTGATGAAGAAAACCGCAGAGGACGCCGAGGACGCTGAGGAATATTCTGCAGCCAACAAGCTAGTGCCATCACACCACAAACATCGCGATCGCTGCCGCGGTCATTACCAAAGCCGTAATCCAGCCGCCCCATTTCAAGAACCACGGATTGACTCGCGAGCCCATGACTTTCTTATCGCTCGTCAGCATGGTCACCAACACGATAAGCGGCGGCGCGAGCAGACCGTTGATCACCGCCGCGTAAAACAGCATCTTCACCGCATTGACTTTCAGATAATCGAGCGCGAGCCCAAACGCTACCGCCGCCGCCAGCACGCCGTAGAACTTCACTGCGTGACGCGGTCTGTCGTCAAGCGAGCCACGCCAGTGCATCGCTTCAGCAACCGCGCAGGCCGCCGACCCCGCAAGCGCAGGGATTCCGAGCATCCCCGTTCCTACCAGTCCTACGGTGAAGAGTAAGTAAGCCGCGTTACCTGCAAGCGGCCGCAGAGCTTCGGCGGCTTGCCTCGCTGTTTCGATGTCGCGCTGACCCGAGGCATAAAGCGTCGCGCCCGTAGTCAGGATGATGAAATACATAACCACTCCGGCGAAGATCATTCCAGTCAGCACGTCCGTGCGCGCGGACCGAAGCTCTTCGTCGGTGGCGCCTCGCCGGGAGTGAATCGTGCGGCGGCCCTTCGCGCGCTCTTCTTCGACCTCCTGCGCAGCCTGCCAGAAGAAAAGGTAAGGTGAAATAGTCGTCCCGAGTATCGCGACGAAAGTCGAGATGTAAGCCGCATTCCATTGAATATGCGGGACGAAGGTCGCTCGCAGAACCTCACTCCAGCGCGGGTGCGCCATGAACGCAGCGACTACATAAGCGAACAGCACCAGCGTGAGCCACTTGAATACGCGCGCCATCTGCCGATAGCTTGACCATATAAGCAGCACCACTATCGAGACGGCGAACAGCGGCAGCCACACAAAAGACGGGAGCCCGGTCATCATTTTCATCGCCTCGGCCATGCCGCCGAGGTCCGCGCCGATGTTCACCGTGTTTGCGATCGTCAGCAATATGCACGCCCCGAGCAACACCCACTTCGGATAACGTCTTCGGATCACTCCCGCCAGCCCCTGCCCGGATACGAGCCCGAGCCGGGCGCACATGATCTGAACGGCGGCCATCAGCGGGAACGCGAAGAACACCGTCCACAACTGAGCGAACCCGAATGAGGCGCCGGTTACCGAATAGGTCGAGATGCCCGAAGGATCGTCGTCGGCCGCGCCTGTGATCAAACCGGGGCCAAGGTCGGCGAAGAAACGTCGGATGGGTTGCGAGCTGAAGTGCTCGTTTAGAGAAGTGGTCGGCGAGCGCAAGGCTTTGACGATTTTCACGTGACAATTCTCTGCGTCTTTGCGGAACCCCTGGGAGCTCAGGCAGCCTTGCCTGCTGGTTGGCCGGTTCTGAGCAAGGAAGAGCAGGCAAGGATGCCTGCGCTCCCAGGGGTCCCGCAAAGACGCAAAGGAAGGGAAGCTGCGCAGAATGGAAAGTCCGCGCTACTCCGGCTTGCAGTTTTCGGCGACGATCCGCTCGAGCATTTCGATTTGCCGCTGCTGCATCTGAACCAGTTCGGCCCAGTAGTTATCGCGCAGGTCGTTGAACTTCTCGTGAAGCTGCATGATTTCCAACTCGGCCTTCATATCGATTTCGTAGTCGTTCTTCGTCTGCATCCGGTCTTTTTCGGCCTGCCGGTTCTGGCTCATCATTATGATAGGTGCGGCGTAGGCGGCTTGAAACGATAGTCCGAGGTTCAGCAGAATGAACGGGTAGATATCCCAATGTCTTATCCACGCCGTGACGTTCAGCACTATCCAGACTAAGAGTATCGTGCTCTGAATGATGATGAAGGTCCACGAACCCATCGTGGCCGCTACACGATCGGCGATTCGCTGGCCGAAAGACAGGTGCTCTTCAAACTCTTCAGCGACGTTGCGAGCCACACGGCCGCGATTGATAAACCGTTCGACTATGCTGCGCTCATCGGCAGCAAGCTTCTCGAGCTCTTTAGCTAAAAACTTCTTCGCAGTTGCCGTTCGCGTGACAGTCATTGACAGACGTTCTCCTGATTAAGATGTTCGTAGTGCCGTCTTCAAGCCCTGGGAGCGCAGGCATCCCTGCCTGCTCCGTACTTCGCGTTCGAAAGACAGGCAGGCAGGATGCCTGCGCTACCAGGGACTGAAGGCGGTACTGCGAGTGTGCGGGGTCCGAATACTATCACCGGCGTTTGAGCAGCACCTTTGCGGTGTAGCTCACAACCACTTCGTCTTTCTGATTGATCACTTCGTTGAGCATCGTCACGATGCCGCTCTTTTCGTCGCGTTCGCTCTTTTCCTGAACCTTCTGCCGAACTCGAATCGTGTCGCCGATAAAAGTCGGCTTCACGAATCGCAATCGATCCAGCCCGTAGAACGCAATCACCGTGTCGGCCGTCTGTCCCATTCGCACCGACAACCCGGTCGCTATCGAGAAGACCAGCGCGCCGTGAGCGATGCGCTGCTTGAAAGGGCCGCGCTCGGCGAGTTCCTTGTTGGTGTGAATCTCGTTCCAATCTCCGGTTATGCCGGCGAAGTTCACGATGTCGGTCTCGGTCACCGTTCGCCCGGCGGTCATCGATTCCTCGCCGGTCTCGAAGTCCTCAAAGTGTTTTCCCACGATCATTCCTCATTCAAGCTCAAAGTCGAGCTGTCGTTTTTCTTTTCGATTGTCAGTTGGAAGAGCGGATCGGCGGCTTCGCTGAAGACAAAACATGAATTGCGTAGCTGAGGCATCCAGCCCAACACCATCTCGCGACGGAGCCGGGCGTCGTCTCGGGCCTCGCGCATCGCGGCGGCGGCTTCGGGCCTTTGCTTCGCCGCGACGTAGTTCATCTGAAACGCGCACGCGGCCATGTTGGTGACAAGCGTGTGAAGGTGATTGCAACTGGCGGCGCCCCCGACGATTTCGCCGGCTCGCCTGCGAAAGCCGCGTCCTATGCGTTCTCCGACGAAGTTGTCGAGCGCCCCGAGCGCACCCTGGCAGTATCCCGGATACGGCATCGCGGTTATGTCGCCGGAAGCGTCACGAATAGTAAAGTCGGGGAAGCTTACGACGAATCGCGCCGCGAGCGAATGAACGTTGTCGTCGAGCGTGCCGCGGATCTCGAAGCTTGCCTCATCGAGCCAATCCATTTCGACGTTTACCGCTCGTGAGAATGCGGGCATGAATGCTCCTGGAGATTAGCCACAGATGAACACAGATGAACACAGAGTCGAGGGGTTGAACCTTTGCGTGCCTTGCGGTCCTTTGCGCCTTTGCGTTGAGAATTCTTCGCGTTGAGAATTCTTCGCGCAAAGACGCAAAGGTCCGCAAAGCACGCAGAGATTCAAAAATACTGCCGGCAACCGCTGTGCTCTTCCCCTGAGCTTATCGCCCTTCCTACCATCTGTGTTCATCTGTGTTCATCTGTGGCTTCTGGATTTCTAGTCTGTTGCGACGCCGCTTGACCGAGGGTTCCGAATATCGTTCGCGCGAGACTCGATTGTCTCGAGCAGCTTGTGGAACGGCTCGACGAACAACCGGACGCCGTCCGCCAATACATGAGCCGTCACCTGATCCAGGCTAATGCCAACTTCCTCGAGCCGCGACAGGACCTCTCGCTCCTTATCCAGAGCGTCCTCGATTGTCACGCGCGCTCGGCCGTGATCGCGAAAAGCAACGATGGTTGCCGGCGGCATGGTGTCTACTGTCTCCGGGCCGATGAGCGCTTCGACATAGTAAACGTCCGGGTACGCGGGGTTCTTCGTCGAGGTCGAAGCCCACAAGGGTCGCTGCAACTGCGCGCCCTTCTGCTTTAGCGCGCTGAAGCGCTCGCCGTGAAAAACCTTCTTGTATTTCTGATAAGCGATCTTGGCGTTTGCAATTGCAACGCGGCCGAGGAGTGATTTGAGCCTGGTCTTCTCTTCCGCATCGCCGCCGTTGCCGATCCGCCGCTCGAGCTCCTTGTCGACCGCTGAGTCGATCCGGCTCACAAAGAAGCTCGCGACCGACGAGATCTTATCGACCGGCTTGTTCTCGGCGGCGCGACGCTCGAGCCCGCGTATGTAAGCTTCCATGGTTTGTTCGTACGCGTGAAGCGAGAACAACAGCGTGATGTTGATATTGATTCCTTCGTAGGTGCATTGCTCGATTGCCGGAATTCCGGCCTCTGTGCCCGGAATCTTGATCATCACGTTCTTGCGATTCAGCAGGCCCCACAGCCGGCGCGCTTCTGCAATCGTTCCCGCGGTGTCATTCGCCAGCAGCGGACTGCATTCAAGGCTTACGAATCCATCGGTGCCGCTTGATTCGTTGTAAGCGCCCGCAAGTACATCGGCCGTCATTTGTATGTCGGTGATCGCAAGCGCTTCGTATATTTCCTGCGCGCTCGCGCCCTTTTCAGCGAGATCACGCAACTGATCCGAGTACAGATCAGAACCGGCAATCGCTTTTTCAAATATCGCGGGGTTTGAAGTAACGCCGCTCAAGCCGTCTTCGTCGATGAGCCGTTTCAATTCACCCGAGGTGATCAGCTTGCGCTCGATGTTGTCATTCCAGACGGACTGCCCCAGCTTCTTAAGTTCTAATAGTGGATTAGTGCTCATGGTTTGTTCTCCCTGCAAGAAGTATGCAGCGAATGTGGGCGAGCGCGCAAAAGGAGCAGGAGAGGCGCGTCCGAGGGATTCGCTGGCGAACCACGCGGCTATTATGTGCATAGGCGGCCCGACACGCAACAGCAGGAGGACAGAGGTCAGAAGTCAGAGGTCAGAAGTCAGAAGTCAGAAGTCAGAGGTCAGGGGTCAGAGGTCAGTCTGTCGCGTGAAAACCATAATGTTCGTAGTCCGGCCTTCAGGCGGAAGTTTGTAGCTTTCATTTACGCCGCTTACGAACTTCCGCCTGAAGGCCGGACTACGAACTTTGACGCCGCTGATCTGCGCGCTCCTATTCGAGCCGCGCTAAGCTCAGTTCTTCCAGCAAAGTCCTGGCGGCTTTCAAGGCGGGCGTATCAAAGCCTTCGGAGAACCAACCGTAAACACCATCCAGCAACTGATGAGCTTCGCCCGTCTTGTCCATCTCTTTCCACAAGCGCGCAAGACTCATGACCGCGCGCAACTCCAGGAATTTCGCGCGCTGTTGCCGTGCAATTTCGATCGCCTGGTGAAAGCACCGCTCAGCTTCCGGGGCGGAAACGATTCCGGTTTTCAGCAACGCCTCTCCTCTCAGGCGGTACAGCTCTGACTCGAAGTAACGCTCATTGTTCTGCTTCGCCAGGTCCAGCGCTTCCGTGAGGGCCTCGAGTGTTTCTTCTCTCCGTCCCGTCTGCGCGAGAGCTTCTGCAAGCAGCCCAAGGTAGTACTCGTACTGATGCCTGGTGCCGGTTGCGAGATACCCAGCCAGGCCTTCGCGGATCAGCGCGATACCTTCGACTTCCTGATTCTGCATTGCCATTGCCCAACCGCTCATCATCGCCGCGATCGCAATGTAGTAAGGCAGCCCATGCTCTTCCGCATGCCGCTTGATCGCCGCGGCTGTCTCCCGTGTCGACCGCGCGTAATGATGAAACGCCGACAGGTGAGCCTTCAGCGCAAGCGCATCGGCCAACCCAACCGGATGGTGCATACCTTCGGTCCTGGCAATCGCCTGATTCATCATCTCTTGTGATTGATCGGCAAAGCCCAGATAGAGCAGCGTCCGCGCCAGGTGCCCGCGCCCTATCACAGCGCCATAAACGGAGACCATCGAACCAATATGTTGGGTGTCGTGGATTGCGATCGCTTGTTCGAAATGACCTCGGGATTCCGCGATCTCGCCCAAATAAAACTGGCTCAGCCCCAGCACCCAGTGAGACTGCATAAGCATCGACGGGTTTTGCTTACTCTCCGCCAGGCGCAGGCATTGTTCCGCCTGGCCGACGGCCCGCTGATGCTCGGCGCGGACCAGATAAACTATCGCCATACCAAACTGCGCGCGGAAGAGCTGAACGTTGTCGTCCAGCCGTAAGCAAAGCTCTTTCGCTCGAATGAAAGCCAGCTCGACTTCCGGATGAGCATAGCCTTTGGTCATCATAAGCGAGTGCCCGACCATCGATTGCAGCGCGAGTTCCTGCTTTGCGCATTCAACTGTGTCGGGAAGAAAGCTGAGTGCCTCCAGTCCGCGATGCGCCAGCGCGCCGGCCTCCTGATTTGCGAATACTCCCGATGCGTGGCTCGCCGCTATCAAGTAGTAATCGGAAGCCCGAGACCAATCGCGCGCTGCCTCGAATAAGAAAGCCAGTTCAGATGCCACCGCCGCGTTTTTTTCTCCGTAATAACCGAGCAGCGCTTCGGCAATCGCCGCGCTCAACTGGGCCTTTCGCGTCGGCCGCAGCGAAGCGTACAACGCATTTTGATAGAGCACGTGGACGAACCCATAACGCAGCGTCAGCACGCGACCCGGAAACTCCTTCTCCCTGACGAACCGCACCAACCGATAGACTCGGTCGAGCGCTTCCAGTCGCTCTTCAACTTCCGCAGGGTCAAGATCGAGCGCCCTGGCAACGATCGCCGAGTCGAACTTATAACCCTGCACGCTCGCCGCAACCAACAACCGCCGATCTTCCTCGCTCAGTTGCGCGATCTTCCGTTCGATCATCGCGCGCACCGATTCCGGAAGGTCGCGCTCGATGCTGGGCAGCGATTGTGCGAGCACCCATCGCCCCTGCTCTTGCCCCTGCTCTTGCCCCTGCTCTTGGGCAATCACCCCACGATCGCGAAGGTAGCGCACGAGATCAGCCATAAAAAGCGGATTGCCTTCGGTCTTCGCATGAATCAACGCGGGCAGTTCCGCGGGAAAGCGATGTTCCGGAAATTCCAACGCGAGATACTTTTCGATCTCCGGATGCGACAGGAACTCGAGCTCGATTTCACGGCAAACGCCGCGCGCCTGCAGGTCCGGCCTGATCCGCAGAAACGGATGCTTCGCAAGCAGCATATCCGATGGCCGATACGTCGCGATGACCAACACTCGCATCGCATCGAATTTGCTCGCCAGATAAGCCAGCAGATCGATTGTTGAAACATCAGCCCAGTGAAGGTCATCGAAGAAGAGCACGAGCGGCCGGCGTTCGGACACTTTTTCCAACAGCGCGCCGAATTCGCGTTTCATTCGTTCCTGCGAAGGAGCGCGCTCCGCCATCAATCGATCCGCCGAAGAATCATCCGGCCGAAGCGGCATAGCCTGCGCGTACCAGGTGGGCGCAAGGCGCTTGGTCGTCTGCGCGATTGACTCATTACCCAATACCGTCGCCGCAGCCGGTCCCTCTGCTTCGAGTAACAAGCTGTCGAGCGCTTCAAGCCACGGCAGGTACGCTTCTGTCCCCGCAAGGCGTTCGGAACAGCGGCCGCGCGCGATGATGCAGGAATTATTGCCCGCGCGCAGATCGCTCAGGAAGTCTTAGACCAGCGTCGTCTTTCCCATCCCCGGCTCGCCTCGAACACACATCAGCAATCCGGCGCCGGCAAAAACAGAAGCGAGACCTTCACGTAATTCAGCGTGCGCGTTATCCCGGCCAACCGTATGACGCGAGCGCGACCGAATGCTGGACAGGCCGGTCCATTGTGTAACCTGCGTAACTGCGTCTGAATGTTCCGACACCAGATCGCCGATCACCCTTGCGCGAACTTCGGCCAAAAACCGTTCCGCCGCGCCGCTGTCAATCCTTGCCTGGACTTCGAGGTCTTGCTTGAGCTTTTTCAGATCGTCCAGGAACGCCCCCGCGGTCTGGTAACGCTCACCCACATTCTTGCGCAAAGCCTTATTGATGATTGACTCGATTTGGGCCGGCGCCTCGGCTGCGTATGACGAAAGCGCGGGCGGCTCCTTGTCGAGGATCGCTACAATGACATCGCTTAGCGTCGCGCCCTTGAACGGCGGACGGCCTGCGAGCATTTCATAAAACACGACGCCCAGGCTGAATAAGTCGGAGCGCCCGTCCATCGCGAGCCCGCGCGCCTGTTCAGGCGACATATAGGTCACCGTGCCCATCAATATTCCCGGGTTTGTATCTACCGCTGAAAAGCTTGCGCCGGTGTCATGAATAAAGGCCTGCCGGTCGCTCAGCTTTGCCAGTCCGAAGTCTACGACTTTCACATAGCCGTCGGGTCTGATCATTATGTTCTCGGGCTTGATGTCTCGATGGAGGATTCCTGCTTCGTGCGCCGCCAGGAGCGCGCTTGCTACTTGAATGACCACATCGATCGATTCATCGAGCCTCATCTTTCCGCCTTTGATAGAGGCGCGCAGCGTGTGCCCTTCAACGAACTCGGTTGCGATGAAGTGCGCGTCGGCTATGTGACCGACTTCATGAATGGTGATGATATTAGGATGATTGAGAGCAGAAGCGGCGCGCGCTTCCTGCTTGAAGCGGCGCAGGCGTTCTTCATCGGTCCTGAAGCCGGCCGGCAGCAGCTTGAGAGCAACACGTCGGCCAAGGCGCGTGTCCTGCGCGAGATAAACTTCTCCCATACCGCCCCGTCCTAACTGGCTTATGATCTTGTACGGGCCAAGGGACTGGCCTGTCGTAACCTTAGTCTCATGCGTGGCCAGCAAGGGGGCGGCTACTTCGATCAAGGGCTTGTCGATGAGACTGTCGGCCTGCCCGTGAGCGGCGATGAGAGATTCGACTTCGTTTCGCATCTGCTCATCGTCACCGCACACTTCATCCAGAAACGCGGCCCGACCGCCGGCCCCGCGCTCGATTGCCGCATAGAACAGTTGCTTGGTTTGAAGCCAGCGTTCCGGCGTCATCGGTGCTTTGTTATCAGTCATTGGTCACTAGCGTTCAACGTATCTCCCTTTCTCGAGCGGATTCCTTGCGCAAAGCTCGCAAAGTACCGCAAAGCTCGCGGGTGCCTTTAATCGCTGTCCTGAGAATTCCCTGGAACCCCGTACGGGTAGAATGTTTATAGTAGCGAGCTCCATACGTTGCTAACCCCGTAGGCGTGAAATGTTCCTGCGCTCAACTCTATGCCGCACCTAACGGAGCTGAGGAGTCCACGTCGGCGTCCGTAACTATAAACATCGCACCCCTACGGGGTTGCCGGCGGAACGCTCGATTCCCCGCTCTGAGTTCAGGGTGACCTATGTCCCAACCAAGTTCCAGTTTTAATCACACCCCTCGCGCGTTCAATTCGACTCGGAACTCACCGGGGTCTCCGCGTTTGGATCGCTGATAAATTCGACCATCCGTTGCCGGTATCGTTGATACAGGAACGACACCGCAAGCAGTATCGCGCCCAGCACGATGAACGAGATTATCCGGTAAAGCTTTTCGAGCGACGAAAGGTCTAACAGGAAGACCTTGAAGATCGTCAGCCCAAGCAGCAACAGCGCCATTACCCGTAGCAGCTTGCTGCGTCGCGCGATTCCGATTGTAAGCATTGCTCCACCGTAGATCGCCCATACTACCGATAACGAAAGCTGCTGGGCCAGCCGCAAATCGCCGAGCGGTCCCGGCGTCGCCGCGCTGGCGCTGATCTTCGCCGCGAATGGACCCAACGCTTCGGCAGAAAGCGCCACCAGAGCGAGCAGGTTCGCGCCAGCCACAAGAACCGGCACTAGTAACCTGCTCTCTTCCTTATCCGCTGACCTGGCGCCCGAATAAAACCTGGCGCTCGACGCGAGTGCGTACACCAGCAACGCAAATGTCGCGAAAGTCTGGTTGAGAAAAAGCGTGTGCCACCCGGCGTTGTAATAAGACAGGTCGACTATCAAGACCTTTCCAATCGTGAGAGCGAGCAGGAGCAACGCGCCTACCCTGAAAGCCTGCGTCCCGCGCTTGATGCCTACGAACAGCGCGACCGCGCCATAGATCGTCCAGACCACGGAGAGCACAAACTGCTTTGTATTCTCGAGTCGCAAGTAATCTATGCCCTGCGCTTCAGATCTGATCCTTGTGAAGTGTCCCCACACTTCGGCGCTGAGCGCGATGAGCGCAAGCACGTTGGCTGCGCCTATCAGCAGTGGAAGCATGATCTCACGCTCTGAATCGTCAGGTTCGAAGTTGCGCGCATAAAACCACGCTCCAAGAGCAAGCGCAGATACGATCAACGCGAAACTCGCAAAGGTCTGATTCAAGATCAGGAAGTGCCACGATGCCGCGTAGTAGTTCAGGTCAACCACTAAAACTTTTACCGTCGCTCCGGCGAGCAGGAGAATCGCGAGAAATCGCAGCGGCCTGATCTTGCGCGTGACCCCGATGAACAACGTTCCTACACCGTACATCGTCCATAAAGCGGTGAGCGTCAGCGCCTTCGTGTTGCCGAGCGAGTTCGCAAAATCGACTCCCGACAGCGCCTTTCTCTGCTCGAAGTAATCATTAGCATCGATGCTCAGCAGCGCGATGGCGAGTGCGTTCGCTGCCAGTAGCAGCAACCCCCCGAAGCTCTTCCGGTCTTCACTGTTCTCGCTATACCGTTTGTAGAAAATCGACGCCGCGACTAGCGCGGCTATAAGCACCGCGCACGACAGCGCGCGCTTGTTCAAGAGGGGAACGAAATGAGCCGGCGCGAGATAAGCGAATTGCTCCAAGTCCCACATCGCCCAGTGATATATCGCGATCGCGAAAACTACCAACGCGCCGTTCCGTGAAATTCGATCGTTCGCGCGCAATCCGATCCAGGTCATTACCGCGCCTTCGATCGCCCAGCCCATCGTTATCCAGTGCTGCTCGAATTGAATCGGCACCGCAAGCACCGAGAACAAAAATCCGAGCCCAAGAAAAGTAAACACCAGCAACTTGTCTTCGCGGTCCCGGCGATACGTGAAGTAGCCCAGCCCCAGATAGAACGCGGCTACAAGGACGGCGAAAAGGCCGAGCCTGCTGTGATATTTGTCATCGAGCAACGCGTAGCTCGTGCCGAAATAGAGCAGCGCATTCGAGAACACCATCGCGAGATCCAGCCATCCGGTGGGCCTGCGGTTCACCACGTTGTACAGGACTGCGAGCAACGCAAAGATGATGAAGAAAACGGACAGAAAGATGATAGTCGTTCGCAGCTTTGACGGGTCGTACCACGTCTCCATCCACGCCGCGAACATCAGGATGGTCGCGATGAATGACAAATAATTAAGGCTGCGCCATTGTTTCGAGTAGGCCAGCAGAAGGACCCCCGCGTCGAGCACCGCTATGTACCCGAACAATCCGGTTTCATTGTCGATGCCGGTGGACAGAAGTATCGGAGTCAGGAAGCCGCCGATCAGCCCGAGGACCGCGATCGGCAACGCGCTGTATCTCGCGGCTAACAGCGACGCTGTAACGGTGACTACAACCATTAAGGCGAACGCTTCAGTAGAGGAAATCAGCCCATAGCGTTTTGACGACGCAAACCATATCGACGCGTACAGCACCGCGATCCCGCCGCCGGTGAGACCGTACGCGTAACTCGCGTAGCGCTTTCGCAACCGCTCGCCGCCAACCAGGAACAGCACGCCGATGGCCACCCCGATCAGCACTCTAGTCGTTGGGCCAATCCAATCGTTATCAACCGCGTACTTCAGAAAAAACGCGACGCCGAGAAAGATCGCCAGGACGCCAATTCGGTTGAACCAGTTTCCACCGATGCGGGATTCGAGATCGCTTTCCCTCAGCGAACGGGCCGACGTGACAGTTGGCGGCCCGGGTATCGAGTACTCGCCTGAACTCGAACGCGCCGTATGCGGCAGCGGAGTGTACGACGCCGGCGTACGCGGCAGCGTCGTTGCGGCGGCAGGCTCGCTTGATGGATCCGAAGCTTGCGGCAAAGAGCTCGGTGGTTGGCCGGCGGGCGAATCGCCGGAAACCGTTTTCGCGATCGGGGCGTTGGCTGGCTCCCGATGCGCCGGGAGTTTGGTTGCCGGTTCAACAGGTTTCGAAGCCTGGTCGCCGGCATGCACGTCTTCGCGCTTGTCCGCTGAAGCTGTCTTCAGGTCGCGCGGCACGGCGTGAAAGACGAGGCCCAGATGTTTTTCAATTTCATAAAGTCGCGAGGCCGTATCTCGCGCCACCAATTCCAGGTAGCTTAAGCGATCGTCCAACCGTTTGGATTTGTCGGGTGAGGATTGGTCATCATCAGCCATAAGAGGCCTCCGTAACTGTAACGCTCGTTGGTAAACTCTACAGCGCGCATTTGGGGGCTATAGATGAACCGGCAACCGCTCCGGTTGCATGACAATGCGTTCATCATCTTGTCCACTTGTAACGTCACGGGTCAACCCTTCGCGTGCTTTGCGGTCCTTTGCGTCTTTGCGCTGAGTATTTGGGTCTTAGTTCTTCAATACTCAACGCCAAGACGCAAGGACCGCAAAGCACGCGAAGGTTATTACGCAACCCAGAATCCGAACAGGACTGCTTGTCGTCACGCGGACCGCAAACTAGAATAGCTGCGAAGCGCGCGCTGGTACCCCGTGATCGATGCGTCTCAGTCACGTCAGGCGCCTTTGTTTCAAGCCGGACCCCACGTGCCAGGTTCGAATGGAATGAAAAAAGGAGATTCCAAATGTCTCGATCAGATTTCCAAAGAACTGTTTCGACTATCGCCCGCGTCTTAACTCTCACCGCGGCTGCAGGTCTGCTCGCGAGTGCATCGTTGGTGTTTCCATCCTTTGTCAACGCCCAGACATTTAGAGGCTCAATCGTCGGAACCGTGACCGATGTAAATGCCGCTGCGATCCCCGATGCATTAGTCGGCGCGCGCAACGTCGCAACCGGACTCGCGAGAACCTCGACTACCGACTCCGCCGGAAACTACTCGATACCAGAACTCCCGATCGGCACTTATGAGGTGACGGTTACCAAAGCCAATTTCAAAACCTCGAGGGTCACCGAAGTCCAGGTCGGGGTCGCCAGTGAGCGGCGAACCGACGTCACCCTTGAAGTCTCCGGCGGTTCGGAGAGCGTCGAGATTTCGGCGAACGCGGTTCAGGTTGAAAGCACGACCAACACGCTCGGCGGAACAATCGCGGCGCGAGAAGTAGCGGACCTTCCGATCAACGGCCGGGACTTCACCAAGTTCCTGGTTCTTGTTCCCGGCGCGACGGGCGACCCTTCGGGCGCAACCGACTCGCCCGGTTCGTTCGGGTTGTTCAGCGCGAATGGAAATCGCGGACGCGCGAACAATTACCTGCTCGACGGAACCGATATGAACGACGGCTATCGCAATCTGCCGGCGATCAATGAAGCCGGCGTCTTCGGCACTCCCGCCACCATTCTTCCCGTCGAAGCAATCGCAGAAGCCGCGATACTCTCGAACTTCGAAGCAGAGTATGGCCGCAACTCCGGCGCAATCGTAAACATCGTTACCAAGTCCGGGACCAACAACTTTCACGGCTCGTTGTTCGAGTTCTTCCGTAACAACTGGCTCGACGCGCGCAACTTCTTCAACCCCAAGCCCGATCCGCAAACGGCTTTTCGAAACAACCAGTTCGGCTTCGCCGCCGGCGGGCCCATCGTCAAAAACAAGACGTTCTGGTTCGCGAGCTACGAAGGTCAGCGCGAACGCGTAGGCCTGAACTCGGTTGCTCGAGTGCCTGATCCGCGCGAGATTGCAGCGCTCGGCGGCCCGCAGAACCCGGTGATTGCCAGGCTGCTCGCGCGAAACCCATGGCCGGCGCCCAATCGCCCGGTCGCGCTGTTTGATCCGTCGCCGAACCTGTTCGTTACCACTCCGGCGCTAAACGATGTAGACAGCTTCATCGCGAAGATCGATCATTCGTTCAACGAGCGCAATCAAGTCACCGGCCGCTACTACTACGGCAACAGCGATCAGTCTTTTCCTCTCGCGATACTTGCGGGCAACGTGCTGCCCGGCTTCAACACCGTCACCCCGACTACGGTCAACCTGCTTTCGCTTTCTTACGTGAAAGTCGTATTCGCGAAGAAGGTCAACGAGGCTCGTTTTGGTTACAACCGTTTCGACGAAGGTTTCTTTCCCGAAGACAGCGGCTTCGATCCCCGCTCGATCGGCCTGAACACGGGCATTGGAGGCGCGCAGGATTTTGGTCTGCCGTTTATCCGAATCAGAAACGATCCCAACTTCGGCTCCTCGCTCGCCTCGCTTGGAGCAACTCTCTCGGTCCCGCGAGCTCGCGTGGATACCAACTGGCATTTCATCGACAACTTTTCATGGAAGCTCGACCGGCACGAGATCAAGTTCGGCTACGAGTTTCGCCGAACGTTCATCAACGCGTTCTTCGACGCCGGCTATCGAGGCCGGCTGGATTTCGCATCGCTCGAGGATTTTCTCAGCGGCACGCTGAGCGGCGGACGCGCGGCGATGGGCGACTCGCGGCGCAACACGTTTCAAAACTCACACGCCGGGTACGTTCAGGACAGCATTCGATGGAACCGCAATCTGACCATCAATCTCGGAGTGCGCTACGACTACTTCGGCGAGATCGGCGAGAAGCATGGCTTGTTGAGCAACTTCGATCCAACGCACGGCCTGAGGCTTGTGGGCGCCGGCGGGCTCGATCATTTGTACGACCGGGACCTCAACAATTTTTCTCCGCGAATTGGATTGGCGTGGGACGTCACCGGCAAAGGCAAGACGGTGGTGCGAGCCGGTTGGGGCATGTTCTACGATGCTTTTTCTCAAGACTTTTTTGTGGGCCAGCTTCCATTCAACACCTTCAACCCGGGGCCCGCTTACAATCCTGTCGGACCGGCGCCGATCCTGTTTTCGTTTTCGACCGTGTCTCAAATTCAGCCCGGCGTTCCGATCTTCACCGATTTCCTCGATTCGGATGTCTTCGCAGTCGATCAGCACCTGCGAACCCCTTACGTCCAGAATTTCAATCTGAACATCCAGCAGGAGCTGTTCAAGAACGTGGTGTTTCAAGTTGGCTACGTCGGCTCGCACGGGACGAAGCTCTTCCGCTATCGCGACATCAATCAACCGGTGAATCCCGCGGTGTCAACGGGGCGGCCCTTCGACAACGGACCGTTCGCGCCGTCGGGCGGAACGTTCTTCTATGTCAACAACCTCGAGACTACCGCCAACTCAAACTACAACGCGCTGCAGACGAGTCTTACTTTGCGAGATCGTCACGGTATCACTTCGATGGTCAACTACACGTGGTCGCACTCGATCGACAACGCATCGGACGGACAAGACTACGTGGCGAACGCTACACAGCCCGACAACAGCTTCCGGCCGGACCAGGAGCGAGGCAATTCGAATTTCGACGTGAGGCATCGGCTGGTGTGGTCTTTCAGCTATGAGATTCCTACTTTCCTGAAGAGCTACCCGAAACTCGGCGACGGCTGGCAATTGAACGGGATCCTCACGCTGAGAAGCGGGAGCCCGTTTCACGTGAACTTGTTTGACGACTACAACGGCACGGGCGAATTCTTTCCGCGACCCGACATCGTCGGCGATCCTTATGCAGGCACTCACACGCCCGACAATTTCCTGAACCTTGCGGCGTTCAAGGTCCCGTGCACTTTGGACCCAACGGGCGACGGCAGCGCGGCGTCGTGCATACCGGGCACTCAGCACTTTGGCAGCCTGGGCCGCAACTCTCTGATCGGTCCGGGCTACGCGAACCTGGATCTGTCGTTGTTCAAAACGACGCCGCTCGGCGAGCAGTTGAAGCTGCAGTTCAGAGCCGAGGTTTTCAATGTACTCAATCATCCCAACTTCTCATCGCCGCTGCTGCCGGGATTCTCGGCGGACGCGAGCTTCAACGGAATCGACCCGGTGACCGGAAGAGGCATCGGGTTCTTGCCGATCACTGTTACGCCTGACGTAGGAATCGGGAATCCCTTTTTAGGAGGCGGCGGCTCGAGGAACATTCAGCTTGCGGTGAGATTAACGTTTTAATTAGCTCTGAGGTGAGTACTCAAAGTCAAAAATGAGAAGAAGTTCGGCAACTGGACTCTGTTGCCCGGAGGAGGGAGACGTTATTGGCTCGATGTTGCTGGTCGTCACGGATGACGAGCGCGATATGTTAAGGAAGTGGATGCGGCGGAAATGACGGTACGGTTTGCCCAGGAAATCTATGATGACCAGGCAACTTGCTTGAGATCCATGAGAAATATCCAGTAGATAAGGGTCACGTGAAGTTGTAGGATTAGGCATATGATCACCAAGCAAGCAGTCGCGGATAAGATTGGCGCATATCTTCACCACGCAATCTCGCTCGCCGAATTAGTAGACTGGGCCGAGGACGCGATGATGGAAGGTGAGTTCGAAGAAGGCGACATTGATGCGCTACGGGCTGTTGTAGCCCGCCTCGGTCTGGCCGACGTGCGCGCATTTGGGTTGGAGTGGAGTGACTGCGAAGAACTGCTTCGTCAACTCGGATTCTCTGCGCGAGTGGATATCGTCGCAGCATAGCGGCCGCATTCATCACTTATCTACACTCAAAAAGAGCGGGGTCGGGTTCTTGCCGATCACTGTTACGCCTGACGCAGGAATCGGCAATCCCTTTTTAGGAGGCGGCGGCTCGAGGAATATTCAGCTTGCGGTGAGATTAACGTTTTGACCTGTTGGCGCGCATTGTACAGCCCATTGTTCTGCGGCAATACGCGAGTCTGTCGTTTCCAGTGAGGTCTCAGGCTGAAACTAGAAGCTCAACTTCAATCCAAACTGAATCACGCGCGCGGGCGCTGCGGTTTCAACCGCTGAGCCGAATCCTGGAGCTCCTATCGTTCTGATCGGCAGTCCGAAATTTGCGCGGTTCATTACATTGAAACTCTCAGCGCGGAAATCCAGCGCGTTCCTTTCGCTTAACTGGAAGCGCTTGCTAATCGCCACATCCAAATTGACAAAGCCATCGCCGCGAACGGTGTTGCGGCCCACTGCCCCGTCGGCCCCAACCTCGAAGAAGGCTTCGGGCTGAACGCCCGGTGCAACTGCCACTCTGCGCGAGCCGTGCCCGCTGAAGAAGAGGAGTCCGTTAGTTGTGGAAGGGCGATCGCTGAGATTTCCATCGAGGTTCGCGTCAAATGGAACATTAAGCGTGAAGGGCTGACCGGTGTGGGCTTGAAAGATTGAAGCTAGCTGCCATCCTGCGGCAAGCTTCTTCAGCCGGCCGGTCGAGTTGCTGAAGTACGGAAGATCCCAGACCAGCGACGCCGCAAACCGATGACGAACGTCGAAGTTCGCGCTGGCTTTCTCGGCTCTGAGATCAAGCGAGTCCTGAGCCAGAACGGGCGCGCCGGCGATCGGAAACACATCCGACACATCGTCGATCGCGTGAGACCAGGTGTAGGCAGCGGTGAACTGGAAGCCTGTGCTGTAGCGCTTGCGCGCCTCGAGTTGCAGAGCGTGGTAGGTCGAGGCGGCCGAGTTCTCGAATATTTGATAGGCGCCCAGGTCCGGATTCGGCCGAAGCGCAAAGCTAAATCCTCCGGCCAGGCATGGATTGCAAGGCACAACAAATGAGCTGCCCACAAATGGACTGTATATGACTGGAAAAGCGAAGGGCTCTTGGCTGTTCGCGCCGGGTCTCGATCCGGCGAGCGGGATCGCCGGGGTGACGTTAACGCCGAGATTGGGCGTCGTCAGCCGCGTCAGCTTCGTTCCTTTTGTCCCGACGTAAGCCGCCGAGACAAAGTAGTCGTCGGCCAACTGGCGCTCGATCGTAAGGTGCCACTGCTGCGAGTAAGGCGTGCGAAGGTTCTTCTCCGGCAACGTGAACGCCAGTCCGCCAAATGGATTCTGCGAGAAGAGCTGACCGATCAGCGCGACAAAATCGGCGCGGCTTCCGCCGAACTGATTGCACGTCCCGAATCGATTGCACGTCCCAGGCTTGAGCAGGCTGACTGGGTTGGTAAAATTGCCATTTGCATCCATGACTATCTGGAGAAAGGCGGGGTTGTTGAGACTAAACAAGCTGAATTGGAGGAACGAGGGATCAACGTTGATCGGGATCTCGCGTGAAAAGACGTTGCGCGATTGGCTGACCACCGCTCCCAGGATCGTATCGTAGTAAATCCCATATCCCGCGCGAACAGCCGTGTTGCCGCCGGGAGCCCATGCTGCGCCAACATGTGGTCCGAAGTTGTTATGGTCCGGCTCGTAGATTCCCGTACGGCCATCCAGAACCTTCTTATAGGCGCCAACCGAATCGTTAAACTTCTTCGAACGGTCGCTGCTGTCGAATCGTGACTCACCCGGTGTCGGCAGATCTGCCAGAGCCAATGCGTCCTCAATACGGTTGTGTGCGTCCCGGGGAACGGTGTTGTACTCGTAACGCAGACCGTAATCGATACTGAGGTTTGGTCGCACCCGCCAGGTGTCGTTAATAAAGAAATGATATTCGGTAGAGCGCAAACCAAGCGTAGAGTCGGGGGCGCCGCTTGTGATGGTCTGCAACACCGAAGAGGCAACACCCAGACTCGCCAACTCGACTCCGGGGATAGGCAACTTTTCTCCGACGGATTTGAACCCCAGCAAGCCGAAGCTGTCGTAGCCGATATCACCGAACATCAAGAGCCCTCCGCTGTAGACAACCTGCGGCCGGTAAAGCCGATCCAGCAGGCTGTTCAGTTGATACCGGCGAACATTGCCGCCGAACTTTAACAGGTGCTCGCCGGCTGCGAGCGACATGGTGTCGGCATATTGAAATGTGTTGCTCGCGCGGCTCTGCGGAAAGGTAAAGGCGCCGACGCCGACCGGGCTGAACGGCTCGATAAGCAGCTCGCCTATCGGTCCTGTTTGCGAAGTGAATGGCACAGTTGACCCGCCGCGTCCAACTGTGCCGGTGGAACTCCTGGAAAAAATAAACGGATTGTCCGGATAGTCCGAGAAACTCAGGCTCGTGCGCCCAAATGAGAAACGCGCCAGATTGTAGAGCCGCGGGCTCAGTGTACTGTTAAGCATCAACGACAGGTTATGCGACCGCGTCCCAGACTCGAGCGTGGAGCGAATCGCACGATTGACGCTGGGCAATATGCGGTCATCGTCCGTGAAGTTGTATCGCGCATCCAATGTGTGCATCTCCGCTAACCGATGCGTCATCCGGAAGGAAAGCAGATTGCCCAGGCCATCGGCGGCCAGCAACTCGGTGAAGGTATTCGCTCCGAACGGGCCGCCGGCATTGTTGGGCGCCGGATAGAGCGAGAGGATGTTGTCACCCAGCGGCGTGGTGCGCCGGAATGGTCCGATTACCGGTCCGTCGAGAGATCCCAGACTCCCGAATTGGTCTACCGACGAAAACCTTCGCTCGGCAAGCGTCGGAGTTGCAAAGTGCTGTTCGGCTGACGCGTTGATCTTTTGGTGTTCGTAGCTGCCAAAGAACTGAGTGCGGGCGCCGGCAACGGGTCCTGAGATCACGAACCCCGCTTGCGTGTGAGTGAACGGATCCTTTCGTCGGGCGAAAGCGTCTCGCGCGTTCAAGCGGGAGTCAGTTAAGAATCCGAACGCTTGACCGTGATACTTATTGGGCCCGTACTTCGACACCGCATTAACCTGAGAGCCGAAGTTGCGCCCAAGCTCCGCATCCCACAAAAGGGTCGAAATTGAAACTTCCATTACCGACTCGATGGGCTGCGGCACCAGCGCGACAAAGCCTTGCCGCCGCACGCCAACATCCGGATCGTTGTTGTCCGACCCATCCACCGAAAAATTGTTGGAACGCGCGCGCATTCCGTTCACCGAGAACTGCCCGGCCGTACCGATGCCAAAGCCGACGCCGGGCCCGTGCACTCCCGGCGTGAACGGAGGCGGAGCGACGCCGGCCGCCAGCAGCGCAAGGTCGTCAAACGTGCGCATGTAAGTCGAGCCTCCCAGCGGCAACGACTCGATCTGGTGTTGGGTGAAGTTGGTCGTTCGAGCGGCGTCGAATGGGTGAATGAGTGCGCCGTATTTGCTTTCCTCCAGGACCGAAGCTGAAGGTTGCGGCTGAGGCTGAGGCGGATTCTGCGCGCTATTGACGGCATCGACAATGATCGTAATTGTGGGCGCCCATATTTCTCTTCGATCGAGTGCGACTACAACGCTTTCGCCAGGCGAGGCTCCGCAGCCCTGATGCGAGGCCGTATTCGAAGCTGGATACGAAGCAGTGACAATGTAGTTGCCGGTGGAAAGATCAGAGATGGAATAGTCGCCATACTGATTGGTGGAAGCCGCGCGACTGGCGCCGTCGCTTTGATTTGTTACGACAACCTGCGCATCGAGCAGAGGAGTATTGCTCCGATCCAGGACCTTCCCACCGAGCGTGACGGTGTGCAGCGTAAGCTTGGGCAATTCGACCGCGTTCTTCTGATTGAACTGCACTGCGAAGCGAGGGATCGAGTCGTCGACGAAGCCCTTCTTGTGAGCAGTCAGCTTGTAAAAACCCTGTGGCAGGTTCGGAATTCGATAGGTCCCACTCTCACTTGCGCTCGCGATTTGCTGATACCCGTTAATAGAGTTCTCCGCAATCACCAGCGCTTTCGGCACTCCTTTGCCCGAGTTGTCGCGGACGATACCGACAACAGTCCCCGAAGTCGTCTGGGCGAAAGCGGGCCGAACCGGGAACAGGCTCAAGAGCAGAAGAAGAACGCTCCCGATGACGCGAGGTTCCTTAATTGACATGGCCTGGTGACATCTCATGAGAAACTCCCTCGAAGCCACGAAGCTGGGCTTCTCCGAGACACGTCGAACATGACTATCTCCTGAAAGGGACTACCGTCTGGGTTCCATCACCGTTCGTAAATTTGATCTGCACGACCTTGCCCGGGGGCACGGCTTCTTCGATGCTCTTTCCATTTGTGAGCTTGCCGCTCTGCTTAACCCGAGTGCCTCGCTTGAGTTTTGCGTATTCCGAGAATTCGACGTCGTCTATTGCCAGTTTGACTCTATCGATGAAACCGAACCCCGTCGCAACTATGTTCGACGATACCGAAATGCTTCGGACCACGCCGCTCCCCACACAAGGTGAGAGTTCGGAGGTATTGTCATCCTGGTCGGTCGCAGTCGCGTTGATAAAGCCAGTGGGAGAAGTGTTCGGAATAACGAAGTTGATGAACGCGGCGCCTTTACTATCGGTGGTAACCGCTACAGAGCCGACGAAGACGCGGGCCTGATGGCAATCCGAGTCGGCAGTGTTCGAATACAACTCGATTCTGAAAGTCTTATTAGGCGCGCTGTTCTTTAGAACGCCTTGAATTGTATTGCCGTCGCCAGTCCGTGCGGTCAGCTCTGGAAAGTTCTGGCCGTTATTGGCTTCGGGCGGATCGCCAGGCCCCCTGACATGATTGGAGCTCTGACCGTCGTCGTTCAGATCAATTCCAATGTCGCCGTTAGAGAAGATGCTATTTTGTGAAATCATGATCCTAAAGCCTGGCGTCAATTCCTTTCCCTCGGCGGCGCCCAGCACTTCGGGATCGGGATTTTTTGGAATGACAATCCCTTTCTTCTTGTTGAATGCGATGACGTTGTTCTTGATCGTGTGGGTCAGAGAATTGTTTTCAACGTAGATTCCGTGAAACACGTTTCCCAGGTCTTTGACGCCGCTAAGGTCGGCGCCGATCTTGTTGTCTTCAACCACGGTCCCACTTCCACCAAAAAGCGGCACGCCAGTATCCGGGTCAAGGAAAAATCCGCCGATTGAGACACCGTTTTGGCCGTTCGCCGATATGACGTTGTTCTTAATCATCGAAGGGTTGCCGGCATCTGAGATAATCACTCCATTCCTGACATTGCCCAAGGCGGCGGCGCCTGACGAATCGGTGCCGATGAGATTACCCTGCACTATGTTGTCTGATCTCGGAGCGGAGCCCTCGGAACCGATGACCACGCCATTGTGCAGATTACCTGAGATGACGTTAGCGGCCCCGGCTGTCGCTCCTCCAATCGTGTTCGCGGCGGCGCCCAGGTTTATCAACACACCTTCGGATGCGTTACCAATCGCGCTAGTGCCATCGAAGTTAGTGCCCAGATAATTTCCCTGGATGAGATTGCCGGTCGCTTGCACTAGACTGCCGGGCTCCAGAGGGCCGGTAATCGCCAATCCCAGGTGGTTGCCGGAGATGAGATTCCGCGCGCCAGGCTGCATTCCACCGATAGTGTTATCGGGCTGGTCGAATATAAATATCCCTTCATTGGAATTGCCGAGCGGTGCGCTTCCGGTGAAGTCCGTGCCAATGTAGTTTCCCTGCACCAGGTTTGACGTGGAGCCATCGACAAGAATGCGAATGCCCTGCCCGTTGCCTGAAATTACGTTGCGGGCGCTTGAGTGCGTCCCCCCGATCAAGTTGCTATTCGAGCCGAAAAAGCCGGAACCGAATATCCCTATGTTAATGCCGCGAGGCTGTGGGGCTCCAGGCGCTGTACCGCTTATGTCGGTACCGATGAAGTTGCCTTCGATAACGTTATGACCGGTGGGTGATTGATCAGTTCCGGATAGTTGTATCCCGGCAATATTGAAGCTATTGATCACCAGGCCTCGCACGACGCTGTTGCCACCTATGATTGTGAGCCCGGCGCCCTGCATGACGCTTACCTCGCCGCCGTTCAGTTCGACAACCGGCTTGCCTTGAAAGCCCGGCTGGGTGAAGCCATCGATGGTTACAGGCTCAGTGATGTCGGGCAGAAGCGTTGTGGGAGTGATTGTGAGCGCCGTCCCCTGAATATTGAAAACAATCGTGTCGGCGCCCGCGTTGGCGTTGGCATCGGTGATCGCTTGCCTTAAGGAGCCGGGGCCGCCGTCGTCCGTGTTGGTAACGATGAAGGTATTGGCAGCGGCCGTGTTCACAACCGTCGGCGCGCTGTTGCCCCTTCGGAGAATCACCAGGTCGCTCAAGGCGTCTTCATTCAACCGCATCGCCAGCGCGGCTACCGGCTGGCCTTCCACGCCCAACGACGTCATCTCGCGGCGGAAGCCCGACCGAGCGTCTGGCTGCGCTTCTGGCTGCATGGATTCACCCGTTGCGATTTGCATTTGACCCGCGGCTGAATCGGCTACTACCAAATCGTCAGTCGGAAAGCTGGACAAACGCGCCGCGAGCAACTGACATTGCGAATGAGAGACGTCGCGACCGCTCGGGCCGGGAAGCGAGCAGGCGTTAAGCTCGATCCAACTCGTTGCTTTCTTCTGCTCCTGCACTGAAGCCTGCGCGCTTGCGTCAGCGCTTCTCAAAAGATGGACCACTCCATCGGCAGATAGCAAAGCGATACTCGAAGCGTGATTCGCGGTGAAGTCGCCGATAGCAAGCGACTTGATTGCGAATGGAAAAGAGCGGCGACTGATGATCGCTGGAGGCGCGGGCCCGCGCCGCAGCTCGGCAACTGCCTCGCTTCTGTCGCGCCCGTGCACGACAATCAACTCGTTGCCTGCTCCGACAGCGATGTCTATCGGGTAAGAATCGTCAAGCCGGCCCAGTGCCAGGGCGGTCGCTTCGGCAGGCAGATCGAAGATCTCGGGCTTGGCTTTGAGTGCTCCTTGCGATCCTTCAAACACCATTAGCTTCGGCCCACCTCGCCCGTTGACCGCGACTATCACATCTTCCAATCCGTCGCGTCTGTTTATGTCTCCGGTGACCAGAGCAGTTACTGCTCCGAACATATCTAAAGACTTCGCTGGTGCGAACCCTCCCCGTCCGTCTCCCGATAACAAGTAAAGTTTGTCGCCGCCGCGAGCTGCAGCGACGATGTCTGAATGGCCATCCGCGTCGAAGTCGCCGGCGCCAATGAACTCTGCAGGCGCAGGCACGGCGAAGACAAACGCAGGCGATAGAAACGGCGCGTCCGTGAATTCGCCTGTTGACTTGCGTCGCTTTGCATCGAGACTGTCGGGATAGATCGAATCCACGTTGCCTCGAAGCAGAGTGATAATTCCTGAGCCTGCGTGACCGTAACCGCCGATCAGATCCGGGACTCCGTCTCCATCGAAATCAGCAGAAGCGAGCGCCAGTGCTTCAGCCTCATTGCGCTGTAAAGCTTGCGCAAGCGCAGATGAGCCTGAGTAAGAAGTAAGAACGTCCCGGCCATCACTAAGGTTGATAGACGGATTTCCATGTCCGCCGGCGTGTACAGATATGGTCTGACTAAGGCTTGCACGTGGTATCGCCGAAGCCTTGCCTGAACGGGCGAATTGAACCACTCCCCACCCAATCGCTATCAGCACAACCATTGAAACCACTCGCGACAGCTTCATCAGCGCGATTGTGAGTGGCAGCGGACCTTGCTGGTTTTGACTTTTCGCCCGTGAGCGCATGGCATTTCTCCTGTCGCCAAACAGGTTCCCTGAGACCCTGGCCTTCGGCATGAGTTCCACCTCGTCTACCAGCGCTTCAGCCTGTGTATCGCCGGGAAAGATGGCGCGCGAAACACTGCATTTGGACCGCTGCGACTCGCTGGCAGAAGCTGCGGGCTCGGGCCTGCCTAACTGCTTATTCTGCTTATCCTTTGTTATTCTACGGCGTCTGAGTGGAGCAGCCGGGCCACGCAGTTTAGAAGAGCCTGTATTGACGGACGGTATGATATATCAGCGATTGTCCGGGTGCAATACCCATTACATCAATCAGGCGTCGTCACGTTCGGCGGTCTAACGAAAAGGCCCCAGACCACAAACTTCTCGGCGCCCAGGGTTCGGAACCCGATGCTGCCGGTGTGATATGTATCATCGCGGAGCTGTCCCAACGGCTTCTTCACACCGGGGTCTTCGTCGTCAAGATTGTCCGACGTAATCGTTTGGGTGATTAGATCGTTCGTCACATTAATATCGATATGATATTGGCCGCCGGCCTTGAGGGTCACAACCAGATTGTCGGCCTTTTTCTGAAGCTGCTTGCCGTCCCGAACCAGATATGTAAAGAAGGCGTTCTTATCATTCATCCCGCCCGGACCCGAGAGGTAGAAGAGGTAATAGTTGTTGGGATCCTTGACGCGCAAAGCCCAGGCCGCTCCGCCATCGTTTATGAGCGTCAGATGAAACGACATATCGAAGTCCCCGACATTGACTTCGCGGGCGTAGCCTAAGATGGGCTCATTCTCGATCTGAAGTCTCTGCTTCGCAAAGCTCCACGATGAAGGCGCCTTCCACTGATCCAGGCTCGTGAAGATCTCCGCGAATTCAGTTGTAGTAAGCGGCTTCTCAGCGGAAGGCGCAGGAGCAGGAGCAGGATTGGAAGTTAGAATCATGAAGCCGGCGATCCCCGCAACAGCGGCCAATACCGAGAGCACTGCGATTACCATGATTCTCTTTTTGCTTGTCGTCGCAGCAACCCGAGCCGCCGCCGCGGATAAAACGGGCGCCGCCGTGGCAACACCAACTGCCGCGGCGCTGGTTGTTGGCAGCGTGGCCGGGAACTCACAAGGCCGCTCGGGATTGCCCACTTCGCCTGTCCACAGGTTGAACAACTGAAGCCGCGCGCCGGGCGTCAACTCTCGCTCGCCGAGATCGTAAAGACACTTTGACCAGGTCCCAAGATGGTTCAACGTATCGGCGACGGATTTGGAGACAAGGATGTGACCGGCATCGCCGATCTCCATGATTCGCTGCGCGGTCTTGATTCCCTCACCCGATACGCTAGACCGGGCGTCGATACTGGTCATCCGGTAAACCGGCCCGCTGTGGATTCCGATTCGAACCTTCATCTCCGGATAGCTCTGAAGCGCGCGGCCAATTTCTGTTGCGCAGCGGGCCGGCGCAACCGGGTCCCCGAAAAACACAAGCGTCATGCCTTCATCGCCGGGCACGCTGATCAGTTGATCGCTTGATTGCCAGCGTCGAAACTCGACCGTCTCCGAGACAATTCTCATCAACCGTCCGAGAAGTCGGGTCTGTTGATCCATCGGCAGCTTTGAATAATCGACGATCTCGATCGACATCACGTGTGCGATCTCGAGCGCCGAGAGCGGCTGACTTTGCACCGGAGTTTGGGCTATTGCGGTCTGTCCGGCCGGCTCGCGCGGGCTCGGGTAAGCCGCGCTGGACATTCGCGGGCCAACAATCTTTCCAGCCTTTGAACGACCCGCCGCACCCGGCTCGATTTCGTGCGGCGGGCCGGCTAAGGGTTTGCCGCCGCCTTGATCTTTCGCGCGATGCTGACCAGCTCTTTGTTCAAGTCAGCGCCCTTCAGGCTGTCAAGAGGACGCGTCGGATCGTTTGCCGCCTGATACTTCGCAATGTCGGTCTCCTCATACAGGCTCGCGCTGACCGCCACCCAGATGATCGTTGCCCCTTGCTGCTCCGCTGCTTCAAGAAGCGGCGGCAGCTCCTGCTCGACTATAAAATCGGAGGCGAGAAAATGCTGGCTGACCAGAAGCACCGCAACATTAGCCGAGGCGAGAGCCTTTTCGATCTCGTCTTTCCACTTCTCGCCGGTTCGGATTTGAGTGTCTGCCCAGACGTTGACGGTTCCCTGTCGCACGAGCGGAATCAAGGTGGTCTGGAGTCTTTCCAGCCATTTCTTGTCCTTGTGACTGTAGCTGATGAAGACCTGATCGCGGGCCTGCTCAGGCATTTTTGTTACCTCTAGGCCGCGGATTGTACAGTCCAGGGTTAACCTGTGCAAGCATCGGCGTCTTGCGTTTTCGCGACCTGGTGAGATGCATAGCTTTCCCAATGCCTTTCACAACATTTAGTTCTTCGAGAATGACTTGGCGACTTCCGCTGCGCGCTTCTCGATCGTTGTTTCCGGAGATGTCAGTTGACGGTGGTACTGCAACCAGTCGCACGCTTCGCGTAGAAAGGTCTCGAGGCCGATGTGACGCAGCGACAGGGTCCCTGCCGAGTCGCCGCTGACAAACGTCTTTCCATCGGGGCTAAAGGCGACCGATGTGATCCCGTCATTCCCTTTGAATGGATGTCCGATGGGTTTGCCATGCCGATCCCATAGCCGGACCGTGCCATCCTCGGCGCCGCTGACGATCGTCTCGCCATCACTGCTAAAAGCGAGACAGCTTACGTTCTGTTCGTGTCCCTTAAATACGCGAATGGTCGCGCCCAGCCCATTCCAGAGGCGCATCATCCCGCTCTCACTGCCACTTGCAATGGTCTGTCCGTCGGGGCTCACGGCTACAGCTTCACCCTTTCCAGATGAAAAGGAGGCGCCCAATGGTGGAAAAACAGGTGAACCCTGCAGATTCCACCGCAGGACTTTCCCATCAGAACCGCCGCTAACGATCGTTTGCCCATTGAAGCTCACGGCGACGGACACGACGGGCCCGTCATGACCTCTCTCGGGTTGTCCGATGGGTCTGCCTTCCTGATCCCAGAGACGCACGGTCCCCTTCGCATCGCCGCTGACTATCATTTTCCCGTCGCCGCTTACGGCAATAGATGTTACTGGGGCGGTGTGATCACCACCGAAGGGCTGATCCCTGATCGCGTCTTGCTGATTCCGCAGCAGGAGCTTCCCATCGGCGCGCCCTATTACAAGGAGTTTGCCATCGGGTCCTAAAGCAGCAGTAGTCACTGTCGCATCCGTGACCTGCGCATCAGACGAGCCGTTCGGAGCATTCCGGATTGGCGCTCCATCCCGATCCCACCGCAGTATTCGCCCGTCTGGGCCGGCCGTGACAATCGTCTGGCCATCGCCGCTAAAGAGCGCCGCCACGACCGGCCCAGCATTACCCTTGGAAGGCTCACTCTGTGTACGCTGCTCCCACAACCGCACCACGCCTCCGTCGCCGGTGCTGACAAAGGTCTTACCGTCGGCGCTCACGGCGACAGAATTGACGTTTCCCTCATGTCCTTCTAAGGGCCGCCCAATGGGTTTGCCCTGCCGATCCCAAACGCGCACTGTCCCATCGGCGCCGCCGCTGACGATCGTTTGGCCTTCGGAGCTGACGGCGACAGTGTTGACTCTTCCACCGTGTCCCCTCAAGGGTTTCTCGGTAATGGGCCTGCCCTGTCCGTCCCACAGGCGTACTGTCCCGTCATAACTGCCGCTGACAATCGTCTGTCCATTGGCGCTGATCGCGACACAACCCACTTCTGCGTCGTGCTTCTCAATCGTCTTCAATATGAGTTCGCCTTTTCGATTCCAGAGCCGCACTCTACCGTCAGCGCCGCCGCTGACTATGATCAGCCCATCGCGGCTCAAGGCGATGGTAGGGAGTTGCGTCGCCTCGACGCCAATCCATCTCTTGATCAACTTGCCGTTAGGTTCCGTGAGCCGAAGAGCGGAACCGTCGTAACTTAGAACGGTTTGACCATCGGAGCTCACGGCGACCGACGAGAACTTTCCCTCCGCAGCCAACTGGCCTGGGGCGCCGCCGCGCCGATCCCAAATTCGAACGCCGTCAGAGCCCACACTGACAATGGTCTGCCCATCAGGGGTCAAGGCAACAGACCTGACTCTGCCGCCATGGCCTTCCAAAGGTTCACCCTTCGGATTACCGTGTCCATCCCAAACCCGGACCTTCTTGTCCCAGCCGCCGGTGACAATCGTCTGCCCGTCATCGCTCATCGCGACGGAAGTAACGATCTCTCCCTCATGTGCGAGCCAGGCATCGCGTTCTATGCTGCCCTCTCGAAGGAGTTGTAAGGCTTCAATAAAGCTGGACCGGATCTCGAGAGGGATGTCACCTGATGAGAATTGCATTGCATCCGAGCTGCTTACAATGGCCGCAATCAGCCCTTCGGCAGGCTTGGTGGAAAGCAGATTCTTCGCTCCTACCGCGAGAGCGATGCTCGCTTGTTTCTGTGCGTCTCTCTTCGCCACCAATGCCCACACGAGAAGCCCTGCCAGAACCGCGAACACGAAAAGCGTAATCCCGGACCGCGTCAAACGCCTGCGCAAACGCGCGGCCCTGCTGTTCTTCAAAAAACCCATCGCGCCCATGAATTCGGGATGGTAGCGCCGCGCCCACACCTCGTTGGGCTGGTTGTGTTCCTGCCACTTCAACGCCACCTGCAAGTCCGGATCTTGCCAGAGCCCCGCCTGGCCTTCTGCATGCAGAACCGAGGTCTCCGCCAGGCGACTGTAAGTCTGCGCCGACTCGGCTTCCTGATCCGCCCAGGTCTTCAATCGCTCCCACACGCGCATCAGGCTTTCGTGTGAGATGTCAATCACCGTCTCTGCCTGAAGCGCGTCCTCGGCTGGGGGCATCAAGAAGGAACGGCTCGGCTTGCGAAACACATCGATCACCTCCGTGACCTCAGCCAGCGTCGCATCCGCGAGGGCGCACAATGTGCCGAGAGTAGTGGGGCGCCGGACGCCCCGCGGGTCTGTCGCTTTGTCGGTCAGCGCCTTAAACAGCTTCTCGCAGATCTGACGCTGTCGCTCGGTCGTCAGTTCGGCATAAGCCTTCTCCGCATGCTGATTCAGCGCGTGGGCCATGGTGCCGATGGCCTCATACTGTGTCAGGGCCAGAACCCCGTCGCCTCGCCCCTCGCTTTGCCACCGCGCCCAGGTGCGATTCAATGCGTGCTGCAGAATCGATAGTTGGTCGGGGTTGTCGCCGACGTCGTTGACCAGACGAGTCAACAACACTGGAGAGATCTCGGCTCCTTCCACTCCAACAGGCCCACTGATGGCCGCGCGGCGTTCATCTCGAGTCATTCGGGGCACGAGGTATTGCCCCGCATTGATGGCCTCGGCCAAGCCGCGAAGCTGGGCGCAGTCGCCCAGAAAATCCGATCGCATGGTCAGGACGATGTAGATCGGGTATGACGTCTGCTCCTTTGCTTCCAGCAGCAGATTCACAAAAGCGGCGGCCTCTTCAGTAACGCCGTAGGAGTTCTCTTGCTGGCCTGCGCCCAATCGCCGGTAACGAAACAGCTCTTCAAACTGGTCCACCACCACCAGCAGATTGACGTCCTTGTCCAACTGCGCTTGTTCGTAAATATCGATGAGTCCCAGGTTGCTCATCCGCAACGTGGTGTCGACGATTTCGGCGAGCGTCAAGCCCCCGGCTTGATAGTCGCGGAACAATACGCCGTCCTCGGCCAAAGCACGGGCCATCGCCCGCATTGGATCGCTGCCGGGGCGGAACTGGGCCATCCGCCACGCGGTGCCGGCGCTGGCCATCAATCCTCCGTGCAAGGCCGGCCGCAGCCCGCAGTTGACCAGGGAGCTTTTGCCGCTGCCCGACGTGCCGACCACCGCCAGGAAACGAGTGGCCGCCAGCTTATCGACCATCGCGTCGACCTGGTTCTCCCGGCCAAAGAATAAGTACTCCTCATCTTCTCGGAACGGCCTCAGCCCCGGAAACGGGTTCTTCGTAATTGCCATTGCAGCGGTGCTCATCCTCTCGCTCCACACAAGGTCATGGCCTTCACAAATGCCGCCATCCGCGCCTCCGAAAAGTCTCCCAAGCCATTAATCAAGTTTGGTTCTTCCATATCGATCAGGTCTTCTTTGTCAGTTGTCGTGGGATCGGCCACGTACGTATAGCTGGCCAACAGGGGCTTCCCGCCGCGGTAGCCCGGCATCTTTTTAAGGTCATTGTCCATCGTGCGCTTCCATGCTTCATCGCCCGCGCCGTAAAAGAGAATCACGGCGTCGGCGTTGGTCAGGTTCTGCTGGTGGGCCTCGCGCACCACGGCGGCGTCGCCCTCAAAGGCCGGGATGGCGACTTCGAAGCCCTGGCCCCGGCAAAACTTGCGTAGCGGAACCGTCGCTTTGCGATCCTTCTCATTGCAGATCAGGTAGATCAGCCTGGCGCTCTTCGCGGCGGAGGCTTGCTCGGCAGGCAACTGAGGCTCAGGCCTTTCCAGTTTCTTTAGCGTAGCGTGGATCGAGGCTTTCAGATTCTCGAGGTCCCCCGTGATCAAGTCCGCTCCGACCTGGGCCTCGGCATTCTGGTGAAGCGCGTCGATAAACGCCTGCTGCTGCGCTTGCTGGGATCGCGTTCCGTCGGGCGCCCAGATCACGCGTTTCAATGGGTCGCTCTTGGCGTCGCTCTTGGCGTCGCTCTTGCTCAGCTTCGCCGCAAGCTCATTTTGCAGCACCACTACCGATTTTTGGCTCGGGCCATCGGGCACGGCGCCATAGCTGTCGCCGACCAGATGGATGGAAAGCTTGCAACGTTCGAGCAAGCGTTCGACCGCCGCCACATAGTCAGCTTCGTCGCGCGGCAACTGTTGATCCGGCAAAACGGTATAGCCGTGCCGTCGTAACTCGCCTTCCAGAATCTCCCTGGCCTGCTTCCGGTCATAACTGCATTCAGCCAAATAGACACCCGGTTTGGCCGCGGCTTGTAAGTCCTGACCGCTGTCGCCGTCGTCGGTCTCCAGCCTCTTTAGCAGTTGTGAGATATCCCACGCTAGTTTTCCGATCTTCCGGTTATAGTCCTGGGCGAACGTCTCTCCGTAAGCCGAATCAAGTTCCAGCGGCGCCCCGTCTTCGAACGCGAAAAACTCATAACCCAGGACGTTTTTCATCACAGTTGGCAGCGACTCCTGCGTGTCCACCGGCGCTTTCAGCACCTTGAAGACTCTGGCTTTGTTATCGACCACAATCCCGCCGTTCCGTTCCGCGCTCTTGCAGAATTCAGATACTTCCTTGTTGCACCAGACGGAATTGAGATAGCGAGGAGTCAGCACCGAAACGAGTACAGCGGTATGCTCGAATTGTTCGACGATTTCGTCGGCAAAGACATCGTTCCCTTGGAGTTTATTGTCTCTCCAAATTCGGACCTTGCCTCCCCTGCGCATGCTCAGGATCGCCTCCAGCGACATATGAAAGCGAGTGATCCACCCCTTTTGTTCGGGCGTTAACGGCAGGTTGTCGATATGAGCGTAGCTGATGAATATGTCTTCTTTATACCTCATATAAGCCTCCCACTGGCTTGAACGAACCGGGGTCCTGAATGGAGCGGCTTTGATTTTACCTGAGCGCCAAGTCCGATTCGAAGTTGAGATGATTCTATCGTTATTCGATTAGATTGCAAGGGGAGCTAGATTGCAAGAAAGCGCAGTCCGCTGATAATGCGGCCGGCTGAACAGTCATGTAGGGGCGGCCCTCCGTGGCCGCCCCTCTTGTCGATTATCCAAGGCGTGCGCAGAACGAAAAGAGGGGCGGCCACGGAGGGCCGCCCCTACATGAACTGTTCAACAGAGAAGAATCAAATGTCCAGATTCTTCACATCCAGCGCGTTGTCTTCGATGAACTTTCTGCGAGGCTCGACCGCGTCGCCCATCAACACCGTGAACATTTCATCGGTCTCCACGGCGTCGTTCACTTGCACGTTCAGGATCGTTCGACTCTCCGGGTTCAGCGTAGTCTGCCAGAGCTGCTCCGGGTTCATCTCGCCCAGCCCTTTGTAACGTTGAATGCTCAAACCGTTTTTCGCCGCGGCCATTATGTGTTCGAGCAATGCCGGGCGCGAATCTACTATCGTGTGCTTGTCTTCTTCGGTGATGGTAAACGGCGGACGGCTCAGGTCCTGAAGCTCCCCGTACAGTTGCACGGCTTTCTGGAACTCGACGTGAGTAGCGAGCTCCCAGTCGATGACGATCGAGCCGTTGCTGCGCGAACGCGTCACCGAGATCGAAAAGGTGCCGTGTTCTTCGTCGGCTTCAATTTCAGTTTCGTAGTTTTCCGCTTCGAGCGCGGCCGTCACCTTTTGCAGGAGCTTCTCCTTTTCGAAGACCTCGTGCAATTTCGACGCCGCTTTTGTCGTCAGCAAGCCCTGCGGTCCCGCCAGCGTATCGATGACCGTGTCAACCACCTTGCGATCGTGCATGCGCCGTTCGAGCTTGTCGAGATAGCTGTCCAGCTCGGCCAGCTTCTCGAGCTTCTTGCGAAGATCGGCGCCCTTGAACTGCGCTTTCGTAGCCTGAACCGTGACGGTGATGTTCTCGGTAGCCTTGCGCATCAGGTACGACTGCATATCCCGCTCGTCGTGCATGTACTGTTCGTTCTTCCCCTTTTTGATCTTGAACAGCGGCGGCTGCGCGATGTAGATGTGACCGCGGTCGATCAACTCGGGCATCTGGCGATAGAAAAACGTCAGCAGCAGCGTGCGTATGTGCGACCCGTCGACGTCAGCGTCGCACAGCAGGATTATCCGGTGATAGCGAAGCTTGGACACGTCGAAATCGTTCGCGCCGATGCCGGTGCCGAACGCGGTGATCATCGTGCGAATTTCCGAGTGCCCGAGCATCTTGTCGTATCGCGCCTTCTCGACGTTCAGGATTTTGCCCTTGAGCGGAAGGATTGCCTGCGTGCGCCGATCACGACCCTGTTTGGCGGAGCCGCCGGCGGAGTCTCCCTCGACGATGAATATCTCGCAGAGCGCGGGATCTTTCTCGGAGCAATCCGCGAGCTTGCCCGGAAGCGACGCCGAATCGAGCGCGCCTTTTCGTCGAGTCAAATCTCGCGCCTTGCGCGCGGCTTCGCGAGCGCGAGCCGCGTCGATGGCTTTTGCGATGATCTTTCGCCCGACGGTCGGGTTCTCTTCGAAGTAGTGGCCGAGGCCTTCGTTCATGAAGGCTTCGACCTGGCCTTTCACATCAGAGTTGAGCTTGCCCTTGGTTTGTCCTTCGAATTGCGGCTGGGGCAGCTTGACGCTGATCACCGCGACGAGCCCTTCGCGAACATCTTCGGGAGCGAGTTTCTCGTCGTCCTTCTTGAAGAGCCCCGATGATTTGGCGTAGTTATTGATCGTGCGCGTGAGCGCGGCTCGAAACCCGGTCATATGAGTTCCGCCGTCGACGGTGTTGATGTTGTTGGCGAACGAATGGACGATCTCGTTGTAACCGTCGTTATATTGAATTGCGATTTCGACGGCGAGCGGATCGGCAACAGTCGCTTCCCTTTCCAGATGAATCGGGTGCGGGTGGAGCACGCTCTTGTTCTTGTTCAGATGCTTTACGAACTCGGCGATGCCGCCCTTATAAAAAAATTCGTGAGACTTCTCCGTCCGCTCATCGTTGATGCTGATCCGAACCCCCGAGTTCAGGAAGGCTTTCTCGCGCAGCCGCTGCGAAAGAGTATCGAAGTTGTATTCGGTTACTTCGAATATCTCAGAATCGGGTTTGAAGGAAACCTTCGTCCCGCGTCTCTTGGTCTTGCCGGTGGGTTGGAGCCGGGCCGCGGCTATGCCGCGAATGTATTCCTGCTCATACGTCGTGCCGTCCCTCCATATCTCGAGGCGCAACCACTCCGACAAGAAATTTACGACTGAAACTCCGACGCCGTGCAATCCGCCCGACACCTTGTAAGCGTTCGAATCGAACTTGCCGCCGGCATGAAGTTTGGTCAGCACGACTTCGGCGGCGGATATTTTCTCCTGTTTGTGAATATCGACCGGGATGCCCCGGCCGTTATCGATTACGGTAATTGAATTGTCGATGTGTATGAAAACTTCCACGCGATCGCAGTAGCCGGCGAGTGCTTCGTCTATGGAGTTGTCGACGACTTCGTAGACCAGATGATGCAGGCCAAGCTCGCTGGTCGAGCCGATGTACATCGCCGGTCGTTTTCGCACGGCCTCACGGCCTTCGAGGACTGTGATCGAAGCCGCGCCGTACTCTTGTTGATTTGTGCTCACTCTGATCTCCTTGAAAAGTTGTCCGACAAACTTCAGTTTGTCGTTGTTTCCGAATTCGGTCCCTCAGGCGAGTTGGCGACAAACTGAAGTTTGTCGGACATCGCCAGTCCGCGCTCGACGCAATGAATCGATGCGCGGTCACGATAACGATTTGCGATTGCCCGGCGTGATGTGCTGACGAAGGTTTGAGCGCGTCCTTCAATCTCTGAAAGCAGCGCCTCAATGCGTCCTCGATCAAGCTCTGCGTCGATGTCATCGATCAGCAAAACGGGGCTTTCTTCGTAAATAGAATTGTAGATGGAAACCTGTGCTAAATCAAGCAAAAGTAAGGCACTTCGCTGCTGCCCGGCGCTCCCGTAACGCGACACTTCGCGGCCGTCTGACAATATCTCCAGATCGTCGCGATGCGGCCCAATCAACGAGTGTCCCGCAGCCATTTCCGCGGCCAGCCTCAGGGCCAAACGCTCGCGAAAAAGATCGGCATAGCGATCTAAATTACCTTTACCTTCGAGCTGCGAACGGTAGCGCAAGGTTATTCGCTCTGCGCCGAAAATCGCGCGGCCGTGATCGTTTTGATCGAGCACCTGGTTGATCTGTTCGACATAGCTCGTGCGCTGATCGTGAACCGCCGCGCCAAGCTCGACCAGTTGCTCGTTCCACGCTTCGACCTGGCTGATGTAGCGGGCGGGATTATCGCTCTCGCCGGCCTCGCCGAGCAGCCGGTTCTTCTGCTTGATGACCTGGTTGTAACGAGAGAGCGTATTCAGAAATCGAGGACTGACGGCGACCGCGCCGCGGTCGATGAAACGCCGCCGCTGGCCGGGCTCACCCCGAATCACATCCATCTCCTCGAGTGAGAACGCGAACACGTCGAGGTTGCCAAGGTAGCGCGTCAACGCTTCTCGCTTGCCGTTAACGTAAAGCTGCTTCGAGTCCACGGCTATCAGGAGTTGAATCTGCTTCGTGGTGGTGCTGCGCAGGGTCTCACCGCGAAGTAGCGCCTGCGGCTGGTCGAACGCGATGCACTCGCGGAGCTGGCTTGTGCGAAAGGATTTCGTCTGGCCCAGAACGTAGATTGCTTCGAGCCAATTGGTTTTTCCCTGAGCGTTATCGCCGTAGAAGATGTTGAGCCCCGGCCCGAAATCCGCGAAGCCCTCGAGGTTGCGAAAGCCTGAGGCTTCGATCCGGGTAAGCAGCATTTTCAGATCTTAACATTCGAACGCAGGAACATGTCAGTCAGGTAGTGGGGTAATAGTGTGTTGCTCGCTCACATTCGCGTTTCTCCTCTGCGTCCTCGGCGTCCTCTGCGGTTGATTCCGAGCCACTGAGCAGGAAAAACCGCGGAGGACGCCGTGGACGCAGAGGACTGCTTGCTGGCAACACGCCAATATCTCACTACCGTCAGTCAAGGGCGTCGCGCTCAAAATCCGGGCGTTTGTTTGACAATAAATCATCGCTGATATAGTTTTGGTCCGCCTCAGGAGAATGCCTGAGCGAGCAGGATCGTGGAGCAGCAAATCAGAATAGAAATCAAAGGCAAAGACGAGTTCTGGGAGCGGGCTTTTCACGTGGAGTGGGAACACCAGTTTCCCGATCGAGCCTTGACGGCGAGTGGCGGTGGACAGTTCATCGCCGGCGGCGAATGGTTCGACGATATGGAACGCGTGGCCGCCCAGACTTTTTGCAGAATCGTGCGCGCCCCTGAGAATCCGCAACGAAGACGATGGATGAATTCACTCATTCCCCGGCGTAGTTGACGAATTGACTGATTCCTATGAATTGAGACTGTAGTGGAGACTCGATGATGGCAAACGAAAAAGACCAGTTTACGCGTCGCGAAGCGATCAAGACAATTGGCGCCGGAGTCGGCGTGATAGCCACCTTGCCGGTGCTTGCGGGCCCGGCTCGCGCTCAGGAGATGGCTGCGCACGCGCATTCGCATAACAGCGGTCAGGCTACAGCTCCCGCGAAAGCCCAGCCTCTGAAGTTCTTCACCGAAGAAGAAAACAAAACGGTGATCGAGATGTCTGAGCGCATCATTCCCGCCGACGAGAACTCGCCGGGCGCAAAGGCCGCGGGTGTAAGCGGGTACATAGATCTGATCGTCAGCGAGTCTCCCGAAGTCACCAGGCAGACCTGGCGCGAGGGTCTTGCCGCAATCAACAAGATGAGCCGCGACAAGTTCGGGAAATCCTTCGCCGACTCGACGGTGGATCAACAGGTCGACCTTCTGAAAGAGATCAGCAAGAACGAGCGCTCACCGCAGACTGTCGAGGAGAGGTTCTTCCGAACCATCAAGTACGCGACGGCGGACGGTTACTACACCTCCGAGATCGGTATTCACAAGGAGCTTCACTACAAGGGCAACTCGTACTTGAAAGAGTTCAACGGCTGCACACATCCCGAGCATCAGCAGTAAGGTGCGCTTCGTGATGACCTGTACGGGCGTCCCTCCGTGGGCGCCCCTCCTCCCAAAACAAGAACCTTACGACCGAGGGGCGCCCACGGAGGGACGCCCGTACAGGTCATCAAATCTCAAGGAGCTGGTTTATGAAACGCGTCATCAGGTTAACCGCCGCTTCGCTGTCAGTATTTATTCTGCTGCTATCCACCGTGGCCGTCGGGTGGCAAGCTGAAGGCAAGCGCGGCGTCACTCCCGAAGATTATTTTTCATTTGAGTTCGTCAGCGATCCGCGCATCTCGCCCGATGGCAAGCTCGTCGCTTATGTAGTGACCACCGTCGATCAAAAACAGAATCGCCGTCACTCCTCGATCTGGATGACCGCGGTTGATGGAGGCCGCGCGCCGTGGCAGTTCACAACCAGTCCGCAGAATTCCAATTCGCCGCGCTGGAGCCCTGATGGCCAGTGGCTCGCGTTCATCTCGTCGCGTCCCTCCGCGGAAGCCGCCCCGCGCGCAACAAATGAAAGCGCCGGCGATCAGAGAGCTCAGGTTTGGGTCTTATCGATGAGCGGAGGTGAAGCGCGCCGCATCACCAATCTCAAGAACGGCGCGAGCAATTTTCAGTGGTCGCCCGATGGAAAGCGGCTTGTTTGCCTCAGCCGCACGGGTCCGAGCGACGCCCGCGCTGAGAATCGAGATCGCAGCGACGTGCGTCACTACTCTCACATATCTTACAAGTTCAATGACACCGGCTGGTTTGACGATCGCCGAACTCATATCTGGATCGTCGATGTGAAGTCGGGCGCCGGTAAACAAATCACAACGGGCGATGATTGGAATGATGCCGATCCACAATGGTCGCCCGACGGGACCCGCCTCGCTTTCGTGTCCAATCGCACCGGCAAGGAGTATGAAGAAGATCGCAACACCGACGTTTGGGTGATCGCGGCGGAAGGCGGACCACTCACCAGGATTTCGGATCACAATGAAAGCGACAACAGCCCGCGCTGGTCTCCCGATGGAAAGACAATCGCGTTTGTCGGGAGAGTGCGCGAAGACGAGCACCCGAAGATATGGCTTGCGCCGGGTGCAGGGGGCGCGCCGTCGGTGCTCGCAGCAAGAAATCTCGATCTCATTCCAACCGATCTCGACTGGGCCGAAGACGGCCGCGCGCTTTACTTCCAAACCGGCGTCAAAGGCGAAACGCACTTGTTTCGAGTCGACGTCACATCAAAGGAAATCGCCAAGGTAACCTCAGGCGCACGCGCGGTGCGAGGCGTGGATCTCAACGACAAAACTCGAAAGATGGTCTACACCGCAAACGACTTCAAGCATCTGGACGATCTCTATGTTGCGGATCTTTCGGGGCAAAACGAACGCAAGCTGACAAAACTGAATGAAGCGCTGTGGCGTCAGCTCGAACTGGCGGACGTCGAGCGTGTACCTTACAAGAGCGCTGACGGTTGGGATATCGATGGCTTTCTGGTCAAGCCGATCGGCTGGCAGGAAGGCAAGAAGTACCCGATGATCCTCAGCGTTCATGGCGGACCCGCCGGGCAGTACGGCGTCGATTGGTATCACGAGTTCCAGGTGTATGCGGCGCGCGGATGGACGGTGTTCTTTTGCAATCCTCGAGGGTCGACCGGCTACGGTGAAAAGTTCGAGCGCGGGATCGTCGGCGAATGGGGTGGCAAAGATTACCAGGATGTAATGAACGGAGTCGACGCGATACTGAAGAAGTATTCGTGGATCGATCGCGACCGGCTCGGTGTGACCGGCGGAAGCTACGGCGGATTCATGACTAACTGGATAATCGGCCACACTAATATGTTCAAGGCCGCGGTGACGCTTCGCAGTTTATCAAACTTCATCAGCGATGACGGCACGCGGGATGGAGCCTACGGGCACAAGCGTGATTTCGGCGGCGACATCTTTGAAAAATTCGATATGTTCTGGGACCGCTCGCCGCTCAAGTACGCGAAGAACGTGAAGACGCCGACGTTGATCCTGCATTCGGATAACGACTTTCGCGTGCCGATCGAGCAGGGCGAGCAGTGGTTCCGCGCGCTGAAGCATTTCGGCGTAACCACCGAGATCGTCTTCTTCCCGCGCGAGAATCACAACCTCACGCGCACGGGCGAACCTAAGCACCTGGTCGAGAGTTTGAACTGGCAGATCTATTGGTTCGACCGGTTTTTGAACGGGAATGCGTCAGCGATAGCTCCTGATGCCAGGTAGCAGCTAATTGTCGCGCTATTGCTGCGAGGCGTATACTTTCGATTAACCAGATTAACCACGCGATACCGAGTCCATATGACAGTCCTTCTTGAAAAAGCATTTGCCGAAGTAGCTCGGCTTAGTGACCCAGAGCAGGATGCTTTGGCCGGTTGGATCCTTGAGGAAATCGCGTCCGAACGACGATGGGACCATGCCTTCGCCGAGTCGCATGAACTGCTGCAACAGATGGCGAGTGAAGCGTGGGTCGAGCATAGCGCAGGCAAAAGCGAAGTCTTAGACCCAGAGACCTTATGAAGTCTCAAGACTACAAACAAGCTCATAGCACGATTGCGGCGTCGATAGGTCTGGGATCAAATCTGGTGACTCATGCGATCGCGCCTCACGCGAGGACGGCCAGTCACGGCCGTGGTTTGGCTTCCAATTCAAGATCCGGGTGCTCTGCTTCAGACCGACGCGGCCTGAGTAAGGACCATAACTTCACCAGCACTCCGTGTGAAGCATAGGCGGTCGAGATCACCAGCAGAAAATACTGCGAATAAAACCAGATCAACATCGCCACCAGCGCCAAGCCAATGATCAGAATTCGCGGATTGCGATTCCCTACTCCCGCGTTCTTGAAGCTCGAGTAGCGTAGCGTCGAGATCATCAGAAAGGCGAGGCACACAACCAGCACAAGAAGCGCGGTCGCGTAAAAGTGAGCACCTATCGGTAACGACCACAGGTGAGATTCGTTGGCGTAGCTGACCGGCTTGGGTCTGAAGTGCACGATCGAGGCGATCATCGCCGCGCCGACCGGTATCGGCATTCCCACGAAAGCCTTCCTGTCGACCTTCGGATTCTTGGGCGGCAGGTTAGAGTGGGGACGCCGAGCCTGAACGTTGAAACGCGCCAGCCTCAGCGCGCCACAGATCACAAACAGAAACGAAGCTGCCCAGCCGATGTTATGAAGATCCGGCACTCCTCCATAGCTCCAGGCGAACGCAAGCACCGCCGGCGCGATCCCGAACGAAATAACGTCGGCTATCGAATCCAATTCGAGTCCGAATTCCGACGTAGCATTTGTCATCCTGGCGACGCGGCCGTCCAGCAAATCGAAAAGCGCCGCAAGCCCGATCGTGATGGCGGCGCGATCGAAGTGCTCGGTAGCCAAAGCGATCGCGTTGGTTCCCACCGGCTCGGACCCATTGTTCAAGCCGACCAGAGCAAGCGATCGAGCGCCGGCAAGCGATTCCATCACGGAATAAAACCCACAAAAGATGTTAGCGGTCGTCAGCAGGCTCGGAATTACAAACACGCCTTTGCGAAATCGCTGTCGCAACCGACGAGCTTGAGCTTCGTCAACCGTAGAGTTGGTTGTGCGGCTGGCCATCGTTTCCTTTACTCTCCCGAGGTTCCAGATCCCGATAGTACGACGACTAGTGTCTCTAATCCAAATGAACTGAAGTTGTTCGGATTCTGCGTCGCTTAATAGCCTCCGCGTGCTTTGCGGTCCTTTGCGGCTTTGCGCTGAGTATTGCGTATTGAAGCAGCAATACACAATACTCAGCGCAAAGCCGCAAAGGACCGCAAAGCACGCAAAGGCTCAGGGCGGCCGGCCCTGCTTGACACTGTCCGACTTGGGGACTTATAAGCCTACGCATCAAACGAAATCATTGCCATTTTCAGTCCTGATCGGAGGATCTATGAAACACGCTCGCCCAGTCAAACTCAGTGTGTTCTCGATCACGCTCGTGATTTTAGGGGCGTCGCTCGCCTGGGGCAACGGCTTCACTCTCGAGCAAGTCTTGAGCTCCCCTTTTCCTTCCGACCTGATCGCCTCGAAGAACGGCGACAAGGTCGCCTGGGTATTCGACGCCGAAGGCAAGCGCAATATCTGGATAGCCGAAGCGCCCGCCTTCAAAGGCCGGCAACTGACCCGCTACGACAAAGACGACGGGCAGGAAATAACCGAGCCTGGTTTTTCGCCTGATGGAAATTGGATTGCCTACGTAAGAGGCGGCCCTCCGAATAGTGATAAGGACGTTCCCAATCCGACGACCGATCCCGCCGGCGCTAAACAAGAAGTATGGGTTGCCAACGTCCGTACCGGAGCACTCATGAAAGCCGGCGTTGGAACTCATCCGTTCTTTTCAGTTCGTAGCGACCGTGTCTTTTTCGACAACGAAGATCATCTCTGGTGGGTCCCGCTCGCAGCCGCTTCTGCCGCAAGAGGAGCCGCCCAAAAACCCGCAGTTACACCGAAGAAGATGTTTGAGATTCGCGGCGACGTAATGTCGCCGGCTTGGTCGCCCGACGGCTCTCAACTCGCGTTCGTCTCCGGCCGCGCCGATCACAGCTTTATCGCTATCTACGAAACAAGCGCAATGCGCATTCGCTTCCTCGAGCCGAGCACCGATCGCGATATCGAGCCTCGCTGGTCTCCCGACGGAAAACGAATCGCCTACATTCGCCTCTTCAACATCAGCGACACGCCGTCCGCCGATCGAGAAAGGCTCGTTCCGTGGTCGATCAGGGTTGTGGATGTTGCGACCGGCCAGGGCAAGGAAGTCTGGCGCTCCGGAAACACCGCGATGGACTCGTTCTCACGATTACCTGTAGGCGAGAACACATTGCAGTGGGCCGCGGGGGGTCAACTCGTGTTCGCTTCAGAGAAGGACGGCTGGGCGCATCTCTATTCAGTTTCTTCGAGCGGTGGACCGGAGAACGCGCTCACGCCGGGCGGCTACGAGATCGAGAATGTCGCGTGGCCGCCCGACCGGTCTTACGTTGTCGTTGCCTGCAACAACGGAGACATAGATCACCGTCACCTGTGGAAGGTGAACGTTGGCGGCGGCGCTCCCGAACAACTCACAAGCGGTCCCTCAATCGAGATGTACCCGGTGATCGTCAGCGGAGGAAAACAAATCGCGTTCATGCGCTCGACCGCAACCAGTCCTCTCCTTCCGTACATCTCTTCATCCGACGCAAAGGCGCCCAGGGCCCTTGCGCCACAAGCGCTCTCGGCCGACTTTCCCTCCAATCAACTAGCCGCACCCGAACAAGTCATATTCAAAGCGGCCGACGGCACTGAGATACACGGGCAGTTCTTCAAGCCGAAGAGCGCGGCGGGCAAATCACCGGCGGTGGTTTTCATGCACGGAGGTCCGATTCGCCAGATGCTGCTCGGTTGGCACTACAGTTACTACTATCACAATGCGTACGCCATGAATCAGTACCTCGCAAGCCGGGGCTATGCGGTGTTGTCCGTCAATTATCGAGCGGGGATCGGATACGGCCGCGCATTTCGCGAAGCGAAGCATCGCGGCGCGCGCGGGGCTTCGGAGTACCAGGACATCGTAGCTGCGGGCAAATATCTCCGCACTCGCAGCGACATCGACGGCAAACGAATAGGCTTATGGGGTGGTTCTTACGGCGGCTTCCTTACGGCTATGGGACTGGCTCGAGACTCGGATCTGTTCGCGGCGGGCGTTGATCTCCACGGGGTTCACGACTGGAGCGCTCGAGTAGGTGGACGCGGCGCGGCCGGCGCGGGTTCTCCGGATCTGAACAAGCTGGCTCGTGAGTCTTCGCCGATCGCGTCGGTAGACAAGTGGAAGTCGCCGGTCTTGCTGATACACGGAGACGACGATCGCAACGTAGCCTTCAGCCAGACGGTGGATTTGGTTCGCAAGCTTCGCGAACATCACGTCGAATTCGAAGAGCTGATATTTCCGGATGAAGTGCACGACTTCCTGAGGCACGAGGACTGGCTGCGAGCTTATCACGCGGCGTCGGATTTCTTTGCTCGAAAACTGAGAGCGGGCCAGGCTCAGAACTAAGCCGTAGGTTCAAGAACTGAGATCCCTGACTCGCTGTCGTCGCCCGGGCGCTCTTTTGGAAAGCTGATGCGGTCATAAACATCAGCCAGGCGCAGTGAACAATCAATCGAGGCGATGTAAAGCGTGCCTTCAAGCCCATCGACTGAGGATAGAACCCATTCACCTGATCGGTGGACGTAGTGGTCTATCATCGGCATTGATTGCGAGACCACGACATAGTCTTTGAGTGACGGAAGGTGCGTGCGATAGCGCCGGAACTTTTCGCCGCGATCAAAGGCTTCCGTAACCCGTCCAGATACTCGTGACGCTCTTCCGACTCTCGTTCGATCGCTAAGTATTCTTCGACGGTATGAAGTGTTTGTGTTTGCGGCAAGCTCATAACTGAACTCGATTATAGCCTCTCCGTTTAGGCAAGAGAAGCGATCCTTGCGGCGCGGGGTGCCTTAATTTGGAGTGCGGCGGCAAGGTACTCCGCGACGCCGCTTTCCCTTCCAGATCAACTAAATCACCAGACAAAAGCGGCGTCGCGGAGTACCTTGCCGCCGCACTCCAAAATTAAGGCACCGCCTGGCGGCGCGTAGTGGGGTATTAGTGTGTAGCTAAAGCTTGATGCACCTTCTAAGTACCCTCGACTACCTGGGCGGCGGGCCGAATGGAAGAAATTCTCCTGCCTTGTGTCTAATCATGGTGTAGCACTAATCTAGTCCTAATGAATGTCCGGGAGATGCAGCCTGATTCCGAGGAGCGCGAGCTTGTCGACGCGGCGCGCCGTGAGGATAGGGGTGCGTTCAAGGCACTCTACGAGCGCTATCGCGACCGGGTCTACAACCTCGCGTTCTATTCGTTGGGCGAGGAGCTGTGGGCCGAGGATGTGCTGCAGATTGTATTCTTGAAAATCTATCGGGGACTGCCCGCCTTTCGTTATGAGGCTTCGCTTTCGACGTGGATCTACCGAATCGCGGTAAATGAATGTCAGAACCAGCTCCAGAGGCGCGGCGCGAAGCACGTTCCGCTCGACGCAATACTGGGCAGCGACGAGGAATTCGATACCGCCAAGTTGCCCGATACGGAACATCTTGAACGCGAACGCCGGCAGATACTGCGCGATGCCGTGATGGATCTGTCGCCGAAGCTTCGAGGCGTCGTCGTGCTGAAGTACGTTGAAGGCCTGTCCTACGATGAGATCGCTCGAGTGTTGGAGTGCGCTCCCGGAACCGTCGCGTCTCGGCTCAACCGAGCCCTTGCCGAGTTGGAAACGCGATTGCACCCGCTTAGAAGGATTCTTTGATCGGTAGGAACGACTCTCGTAGTAACGAATTTATTCGTTCAATAGTCAGAGAACGAATGAATTCGTTACTACGAGGAAACGCGGTAGCGAAACACATTCCTTACTACACAGCTAGAGAGGTAAGAAACATGAGATGCTGGCGTGTGAACCTTCGTCAAAAGTTCTCGCTTTATTTGAACGGTGAGCTCTCACCATCCGATGTCAAGCGTATCGAAGACCATCTGCTTGACTGCGCATCTTGTCGAGACCGGTTTGCGCAGCTTCGTAGCGGCCATCGCCTGGCGCAGCAGATACCGCGGTTCACACCCGAGCGCAATCCGTGGGCTTCAATTGAAGCGGGCCTGGAGGCTGAGCGATTCGCGCCCGCGCAAAGACCGCGCGCGCGTGGCCAGTGGCGCGGGCTGATGATCAAGCCTGGTTTCGCGCTGGCTTTCATCGGAGTCGCCGCCCTCATCGCCGCGGTGCTTGTTGTGTCGACCAGGCGCTCGCCCGAAGAGGAGCGCGCCGGATCGCTCATGGCCGAAGCGCTCGACCTTAAAGAATTTCACCTTGTGAATATTGCGGACATCGAACGCAACCGGCAGCCGCACGTCGTTGCTGAAGGCTTCGTCTCGGAGATTCAAGTCAACGACGAAGACGGCGATCTGAGTTTCAAACTGGTCGACGAGCTGGGCCGGCCCGGACCGTTCATCGTCTGCGAAATCATCGATCCAATTCACCTCGCGCCACCATCGGTCGGAAGTCGAGTGCGAGTCTACGGCGTCAGCCGCTATGACGGACAGACGGATCACAACTGGTACGAAGTCCATCCGGTGTTGAACATCGAGGTGGTGCGGCGGTAGTTAGCCGCAGCGGCTCGACACATCCGAGTCGATCTAACGGCAAAGCAACAATAACTAAAGAACACTTCAAAAAAGAGCTACTTCAAAAACGACGAGGTGATCAAAGTGACAACGAAGTATCGATTCCGCTTGCTTATGCCTCTTATCGCACTCTTTGCTTTCATCGCGGCGACGGCCGCCGCGCAGACTCCCAATACGTCGACGATGATCGTCACGGTAGTCGATCAAAGCGGCGCAGTGGTGAAGGACGCAAAGATCTCGGTAACGAACACCGCGACCGGCGCGGTGCGCGAAGGCGTCTCCGGAGACGAAGGGTCCGCAACATTCGCGGCCCTCTCGCTGACCGGCGAATACAAGGTCACAGTTAATATGACCGGCTTTACCGCCGAAGACGTTACCGGTCTCACGATGCGCGCCGGTGAAACCGCAACGGTGAAGGTAAGACTTGTCGCCAGCGGCGGCAAGAGCGAAGTAACAGTCTTCGGCACCACCGAAGGCGTGCGCGCCAGTCCGCAGATCGGTCTCCCGCTCGGCGCCAAGCAGATCGACGAGACCCCGATCCTCGGCCGCAAGGTCACGTCGCTGCCGCTCCTCAATTCGGCGTTTCGCCAGGGAAAGGGGACCGGCGATCTCTTCGTCAACGCGACATACTTCATTACCGGCGCCGGCTCACGCCGCACGACCACTTTCACTCTTGACGGCGCGAACAACGATGAGGGATGGGGCCGTCAGACGGCGATAGCGACCGTGCCGATCGGCGCAGTGCAGGAATTCGCCGTGCTGACCAACGCGTTCTCCGCCGAATTCGGCTGGACCGCCGGCCCCGCGTTGAACATCGTCACCAAGTCCGGCACGAACGTTTTTCACGGCGAGGGGCTATTCCTGGTCCGTCCCGGTGACTGGCAGGCAGACCGGTTCTCGACCAAAAACTTCTGCCCGCCATCCGTATCCAGTTGTGTTACACCCACCACACTCCAGGCTATCAATCCCGTTGACATCCCTGATGCGCTGAAGCAGTACTCCGGCTCGATCGGCGGGCCGATCATCAAGGACAAGACCTTCTTCTTCGCAACGGCTGACTACACACGGCAGGATCGAACGACGTTCCTCTCGCCTACACTGCCCGCCTTCCTCTTGCCGGCGGATGGCCACCTTGACTACACGGGTCATTATCGCCAGACGCTCGTCGACGCGCGGTTGGATCACCGGCTCACGTCAACCCAGACGTTGATGTTTCGAACGAACATCGATCGCTTCGACGACGACAACCCGCAGGACGCAGTAGGCGGCACAAGCGCGCCAAGCGTCGCGCGACGGTATTCGCGGCGGGCGTGGACGGCGCAGCTCAATCACACAGCGGTCTTCAATCCGCATCTTCTCAACGAGGCTCGCTTTTCCTACTTGCACGGCGATCCTGTCACGCTGTGGGAGGCTCAGGACCTCTCGACCACTTACACGCGCAGCGGGAGCGTGCCGTTCACGATTGGACAGTCGAGGTCCTCGAACATCTTTAGTCATCAGTTTCAGTTCTCGGACACGCTGTCGTGGACAGTGGGCAAGAACTACTTGCGGCTCGGTGGAAGTGTGGTCCATCACACATCGGGCGGCACGGGGAGCGAGCCCGGCACTGCTGTCCTTGGCACGTTCACGTTCAAGAGCACGACGACCGCGCCGTTCGGTTCATTGACACTGGCAGATGTGCAGAATTACACGCAGCCGATCGACTTCGGGATCAACAGCTATGATCTGTCGCAGTGGTTATTGACGGGGTTCGTGCAGGATAGCATCCACGTGCATCCCGATTTCACCGTCGATGCCGGGCTCCGCTACGACAGGCAGACGCTGACCGACGCGACAAAGAACTTTGCGCCGCGTGTCGGATTCGGTTGGCATCCGGGTGGCCATTCGCGCGTGTCGATCCGCGGCGGATACGCGATGTATTACACTCAGATCAGGTCTAATCAGGTGGCCGGTTTTCTGGTGAACGGGCTGGACGGATTGACAACCTACACCGCAACTGCAGGGCAACTCGGTTTTCCGACATGCCTAACTTGCGTGCCGGTGAACGTTGATCCGAAGACGCTGCCGGCTTCGCAATTGCCGGCGCGGGACATCACGATCATCGCGGGCAAGCGCTCTTTCTATGAAGCGCAGTTCGCGAAGTTCGGACTGGACTTCAGCAAGCTGCCTAACTATCCGAACAGCTTCGTGAATCCCCGCAGCCAGGTCGTTACCATTGGCATGGAGCATGAGTTGTTAAGGGGATTGATCGTCGGGACAGACTACGTGCATCAGCACTGGACCAACCTCGATCGCACCGTTGATTTGAACGCTCCCGAGCTGTTCAATCGCACGGCGCCCGGACAAGTTCGCACGGTGGCCGCGGCAAACGCCACACGTCCGATCCTGCCGGCGGCGGGCGGCATTCGTCAGGTCAGCACGATAATGAATCTCGGCGTCGGCGATTACGACGGATTGCAAACGCAGGTCAGGTACACTGGTTTCTCTTCGCGTATGTTTGCATCGATAAGCTACACGGTGGCCAAGGCTACCAACACCTTCGAACCGGACGGCAACGGCATCAACCCGAACGAAGCCAACATCGCGCGCCTGGGCGAAGACGAACGCGGGCCCAGCGTGGTCGATCAACGTCATCGCGCAGTATTCACCTTCAGCTATCGGTTCCCCTACAACATCACTGCCGGCACGCTGACAATGCTCGCGTCATCGCGTCCGTTCAACGCCACGACCGGCGTTGACAACAACGGCGACGGGGCCAACAACGATCGCCCGGTTGTCAACGGACAGGTCATCAAGAAGTCGGCCTTCCGCGGCACCCCTACTTCCGACGTCGCGATGTTCATCGAGGGTCGCATCAAGACCTCAGAACGCACCGGCATCCTGCTGAGGTTGGAGGGCTTCAATCTTTTCAATCACGGAAACTTCCTTGGCCGCGGTCAAACCACCTACGGTGACACCGCGACCATAAACCCGACGTTCGGGCAGTTGGTGGCCGTCGGCACATCCACGAACGCGATCCCGGCGTTTGCAAACATCGACCCGCCGCGGATGTTCCAGTTGCAAGTGCGGTTCACCTTCTAAGTGAAAGCCGTGGGTTGTTTCAGGATGAAATAACCTTCGCGTGCTTTGCGGTCCTTTGCGTCTTTGCGTTGAGAATTCTCATGCGCCCCTCGGGGAGAATTCTCAACGCAAAGACGCAAAGGACCGCAAAGCACGCGAAGGACTGACCGCACGTTACAAGTCAGAAACCCGGTCGCGATCGAAATTCAAGAGCAGGACGGAATTCAAGTTTGCTGCTGAGCGTCGAAGGAATCTCCAAACGATTCGGATCCAACGCGGTCCTCAAGGATGTCAGCTTTTCAGTACTGGACGGCGAAGTGTTGGGGCTGATTGGCCCCAACGGCGCCGGAAAGACTACGTTGTTTGAATGCGTCGCGGGACTCTTGCCTTCGAATGGCGGCGCAGTTCGTTTTAAGGATCGACCTCTCCCCCTCGCGCGCCGCAAGGACGCGCTGTTCTACATGCCCGACGGAATTCACCCCTGGGCTGATCAAACAGTAAAGTGGGCGCTTCGGTTTTTTGAAAAGCTTTATCGCGGCGCCAATCTTAAAGCATCATCGCTTGCAGAACCGCTGAAGCTGGACACGCTGATGAAGTCGCGGATCGGCTCGCTTTCAAAAGGCGAGCGCAAACGCTTCCTCCTGGCGCTCGGGCTGCTGACGCCGCATCCGCTGTTGATGCTCGATGAGCCGTTCGACGGTCTCGACCTGCGACAAACGCGAGACGTGATGTCGCTGCTAAAGGATCAGGCGCACCGCGGGCGGACGCTGATGCTTTCGATTCACCAGCTCGTGGACGCCGCTCGTGTTTGTGATCGGTTGGTTTTGTTGAGCGCGGGAGAAGTAGCCGGTGAAGGAACCATCGCCCAGTTGCAGTCGAAGGCCGGGCTAACCGAAGGCGGGCTCGAGGAGGTCTTCCTTGCGCTCACCTAGATGGTTGCAACTCGCGAGCAAAGAGTGCCGTGAGTTGTCGGCATCGCGCGCATACTGGCTTCTGCTGTTGATGATCGCGCCGCTCGTAGGGCACAGCTTCATCACGGCGGTCGATCTCTATGCCGAAGCCAGCGGCATAGGCGGCGGCCCCGCCGCTTTGTCGCAGGGTTTGACTCCGCTGGACGGAATACTCGTTCCGACATTTGGAGCTTATGACCTGGCGGTGACGCTGCTCTTTCCGTTCGTCGCGATTCGCTTGATCTCGGCTGAGAAGGAGAGCGGGGCGGCGAAATTGTTGCTTCAGTTCCCATCGCGTCTCGCCACCAGCGTCGCGGTGAAGGCTCTGGTCCTGCTGCTGGGCTGGATGGTCGCGTGGCTGCCGGGGCTCGTCGCCGTCGCGCTTTGGAAATCGTACGGCGGGCACTTGTACGCGCCGGAGACTTTGAATCTTCTGCTTGGGCATTTGCTGCGCGTAGCCTTGAGCGGCGGAGTGGCAGTTGCGGCGGCATCGATAGCCGAGAGCGCTGCGAGCGCCGCCATCGCGACTCTCGGATTCACGGTCGGCACGTGGGCGCTGGACTTCATCGGCGCGGGACGGGGCGGGTGGACGCAGGAGCTGGCTGCTTACACGCCGACCGCGGCCCTCCGATTGTTCGAGCAAGGACTGCTTCGGCTCAGCACGTTAGTGGTAATCGCAGTGCTCGCAATCGGAGGCTTTGCGTTGGCAGCCGTCTGGCTGCACACGGGCCGCACCTGGCGCTATCGGTTCATGGCGACATTCGTAGTTATGATCACGCTTGCCGCGGCAGCAACAGCAGGCGCCGCATTGCGGTCGAGTTGGGATTTGAGTGAGAACCGGCGCAATTCATTTCCGCCGGCGGATGAAGCTGCTCTGAAGCAAATCAAAGAGCCGCTGAAAGTCACTGTTTATCTATCGGCGGAAGATCCGCGTCTGACCGATCTCGAGCGGAGCATCTTGAGCAAGCTTCAACGAATTCTGCCGCGCGTCGACGTCGACTACGCGGCAAGCAGCCGCACGGGTTTGTTTGAAGGAGCGGAAGAGCAATACGGCGAGATATGGTACGAGATGGGCGGACGGAGAGTTATGAATCGCTCAACGACCGAGCCAATCGTGCTCGAGCAACTCTACGAACTCGCCGAAGTAAAACCACCTGCGCGCGCAAAGGACGTGAACGAGAACGACTTCCCCGGCTATCCGCTGCCCGCTCGCGCAACAGGAGCGCCGTGGATCTTCTACATGATTTTCCCGGTTGCAACGATCCTGGCCTTCTGGCTTATTAGAAAATGAGAGGAGCTAACATGAAATTTCGTTTGATCGCAATTGTAGGACTGGTGACTCTTTCGCTGGCGGTTTCGGCCGGGGCGCAACGCACAAAGAAATCGGCGGGCGGGCCAAAGAGCATCCAAGTCGACTTGTCGAAAGAGAAAGCGGGTGGCGAATCCGCGAAGTTCCTGTCGGTGGTCGGCAACTGGTCGATCGTTCAGGACGGCGACAGAAAGGTCCTTGCGGTTGACGGCCGCGAATGGATGCGAGGCCAGCCGGCCGGGGGGCTCGCCGAAAAAGCGCGGGCGATCTACGGCTCGCGCCACGAAGAGTTCATCGACAACGTGAAAGCCTTCGCCTACTTTCCCTACGCCGTCGCAAAAGAGATAGACAATTTTACGGACGGCGAAATAAGCATTCGCTTCAAGATGATTTCCGGGAAGCTGGATTCATGTGCGGGGATCCTTTTCAACTTGAAACCCAACGGCGATTACCTGACCGTGCGTTTCAACGGAAAAGAGGACAACCTCGTTCTTTGGACTTTCAAAACGGGCAAGCGGAGCTTTGTCAAAAAAGGCTCTGAGAACATGCCGCTTGCGAGGAACGAGTGGCACTCGATGAAGATCACCGTCAAGGGCCAGAAGCTCGAGGGATACCTGAACGGAAAGCTGCTCCTGCAATACGATCTAGCGGAACCTGTCAGCGGCAAGATCGGTACCTGGTCAAAGACGGACAGCGTCAGCTACTTCGATGACTACACTGTAATCCCGGCCTCAAAGTGAATGCTGCAACGTTGAATATCGGACGTTCCTTTGCGTGCTTTGCGGTCCTTTGCGCCTTTGCGCTGAGTATTGGGTCTTGAAGACGCAATACCGATACTCAGCGCAAAGGCGCAAAGGACCGCAAAGCACGCGGAAGTTACTTCGCTTCGTACTTGATCACTACTCCGCCTAAACCGACCGCCCAACCGGTACGGTTGTTCACAAACACAAGATCTATCAGCCGCGCGGGAACCGGCGTTCCTGCATCGATCCAGCTCTCTCCGGCATCGGGCGTGTAAAGGATCGCGCCCTCTTCGCCGATGGCCCAGCCGTGATTCTTGTCGGTGAAAACGAGGTCCTGCATCTTGAACTCGTCTTTGATCTCGTACATCTTTCGCCAGGTGCGTCCGCTGTCGGTCGTCTTTGCGATGCGCCCGCTGCGGCCGACCACCCACCCGTCGTTTTGAGTAGTGAAGAATACCGACCGGAATACGTCTTCGGGCAGCTTCGTCTGGATCTTTGTCCAGTTGAGTCCGCCGTCGTTTGTCCGATAAAAGCTCGCGCCGATGGTGCTCACCCAGGCATGCTCGGTGTCGAGAAAGAAAGCGGATGACACGCTCTGATCGAACGGGTATTTGATCTCGTTCCAGTTCTGTCCGCCGTCGATCGTGGTGAGAAAGATTCCAGGCTGTTCCGTGAATTCGTCTTTGCGTCCGCCGCCCCAGGCCCACCCGTGAGAGCTGTCGATGAAGTGGATCTGATCGATCTGCTCCGGCTGTTCGATTTCGGGCTGGCGCTTGTTGCCCGGCAGCTTGAGCTTGACCTTGCCGGCTTTCCGCTGAAGCGACCAGGTCTTGCCTCCGTCAGTCGTGCGCAGGATATCGCGATCGATGGTCAACGCCCAGCCCCTATCAGGATCTACAAACCAGACCGAGCGAATCTTGTTTTTGAACTGATCGGGCATCCCGTGCCAGGTCTGTCCGCCGTCGGTCGTCTGCAGAACCTCGAAGCCCTGATTCGCTTTAAGCGGATCATCAGTTTTTTCGCCGGGCTTTTTGGGTTTCGCCTTCTTGTTGGCGTTGGCGTCGTCGCCCGGCGCCTCGAAACTCCGCCCGCTTACGCCGTTGATCCAGCCAACGTTCTCATTGACGAAATTCGCGCTGGAGAATGAGTCGCCGGTGCCGGTATCCTGGGTGACCCATGCCCCGGGCGCTTTAGCGGTCGAGCAGGAAACGCCCGCCAGAGTTGTTGCGATGACGAAACAGACGAGTATCCGCGGTGTCTTCATTCGAACCCTCTTTTTGGTTTTCCCGACCAACGCTGATTGATCGCTTCAATTCTATCATCTGAATTCTATCGTTTGAATCTGGGCAGTGTTCGGATTCTGCGTTGCTCGATAAGCTTCGCGTGCTTTGCGGTCCTTTGCGTCTTTGCGTTGAGTATTGGGGTATTGAAGGAGTAAGACCCAATACTCAACGCAAAGACGCAAAGGACCGCAAAGCACGCGAAGGACTGACAAGCGGCGACAAGACAACTCACTGGATGATTTTTAACTTCACGGTATTCGACCGCCCGCCGTCCGGGTGCCGCGCTTGAAGCGTGAGCACTCCCGGCTGGGCGGTCATCTCGGCTGGAATCCGAGCGGTGAATGAAGCCTCGCTCACGAAGGTGGTGCTTAACGCAGTTTCATTGGCAAACAGCACAACGCCCGGCTTGAAGGCTACGCCGCCGACGGTGATTTCGAACGCTCCGGTTCCCGCTTTTATCTTCCCGCGCGACAGCTTCGTGATAAGCGGGCCGTTCTCGACCGTCAGCGTAACCGTGTTGGATTGATTGGCGTCGGCATTGACGACCAACAGCGGCAGTTCAGCGGCTCTTACGAAAGAGGTACCGGGCACGACCGCAGTCAGTGTGGTGGAAGATACAAACGTCGTAGATACCAAAACTCCCTGCACCTTAACCGCGGCGCCGCTTTGAAAACGTTCGCCGGTAATCGTGACTTCGAGTTTATCAGCGCCGGTGCCCGTGGTCTGCGGTGTAATCCTGATTATCTTCGGCGGATCATCGACGATCAACAACCGCGCAACGCTCGAGAGCTCGCCTCTCGGGTTCCTGACTCGAATATCCGCGGCGCCTCCCTCGGCAACGAGGCCGGCGGCTACCGTAGCCTCCAGTTGCGTGTCGGAACGGAAGACGGTTTCCACCGCGATGTTGCCCACCAATACAACCGCGCCCGGCAGGAAGTTCGTTCCCGAGATGTTGAGCGTGAACTGCGATGCACCGACTCGAACCGTTCCCGGCGAGAGCGACCGAATCGTCGGCTTGATGGTGAACGTCTGGCCTGCAGCGCGGGTCCCTGGCGAGAACAGCCGGTTCGGGTCCGCGGCTACAATGCTGTGAAGCGTAAAAATTGCGCCGTCGCCATCCGGATCACGGTTGAGAGACTGGCTGGCCCCGCCTTCTTTGGAGCCGAATACGATCTGTTGCAATACGTGCCCCTGCGCGTCCTGCAGAATGATGGAATCTCCTCCGTTGTTGAGCGAGAGCCCTCCGGTAGACGCTTTGAATACGAGGTGGTTCTCCGCGGCATTTCCAAATGCGCCGACCGCGGTTCCTCCACCGAATACGACCGCGACTTCAAAAGCCGGGATGATCGTCCCGGGAGCGAACACGTGCCTGACATCGTCGGCGTCAAACAGCTTGTAGCCTGAGATGTCGATCGGGTCGGCGGAGCGGTTCAGTATCTCGACAAATTCGTCTTGAGATGAGCTCCGGGTACCGTCCCCGTTGGCGTCGCCGGCGTCACCCGCGGGAGGATCGGCGAGATACTCATTGATCACCAACGGATCCTTTATCAGGACTCTGAGCGTTACGACATTCGATGTACCCGAGTCGGGATTCACCACCGCCATCAGGACATTACTTGGAGCCTGAATAAGCGCGGCAGGCACTCTCGCTTGAAGCCGCCCGCTGTTGGTTACCGTGGTATCCAGAATGTCGCCTTGCAACCCTACGACGACCACGGCGCCCGGCTGGAACTTCTCGCCGGTAATCGTCACCGTCAGATCGCCGCTTCCGGCGATAACACTTGACGGATCAAGTGACCCGATAAGCGGGGGATCCGGCAAAACCTGGAAGATCACCTGGTTCGATGGCGACTCACCGGAGCTTTGCACTGAAACAACGTGAACCCCGATCGTGGATATCAGCGACGCCGGCACATCGGCTACCAGTTGAGTCGCCGATGTGAAACGTGTCACAAGTGGCGTTTGATCAAAGAACACCACGGTGCTGCTGTTGAAATTTGAGCCCTTCACTGACAATGAGAATCCGGGCCCTCCCACAATCGCATTCGAAGGCAATATCGAGCTGACAACCGTTGCGGGCAAGATCACCTCGAGAGTGGCGGTGCCCGATAGCTTCCCGTCGGGGTTGCGCACCGAGACCAGCTTCGTTCCGGCATTCGTCAGCAAAGACGCGGGGACGGTTGCCCGGAGATTCTGAGAGTTCGTGAACGTCGTCGTGACCGATGCTCCGTCGATCAACACTACCGCTCCTGAAACGAAGTTCGCGCCTGAAGCAAACAGCGTAAGCGCGCCGCTGCCCACCACGACAACTCGCGGGCTGATCGATGTCAGCACGGGCGGTGGAATGAGAATGGTGAGCGTGAGAGCGTTGGAACGATTGCCCCCCTCGTTGCGAACCTGGACCTGATGCGCACCGCCGGCGGCCAGGACGCTGGCCGGGACGTGGCCAATCAATCGGCCCGAGTCAACGAATGCCGTGGTGATCACTTGCGCGTCGATCAACACCTTCGCCCCTCCGTCAAAATCACTGCCCTCGACGGTCAAATCAAAAGGCGGACCGTTCAGGTTGGCGCTGGTGGGATTAATCGACGTGAGCCGCGGGCCCGCGGTGAAGGGGTCGCCATTGACCTGAGCGCCGGGTGAGAACAAACGTCCTGCGCTGCCCGGAATGGTCGAGTGAGGCGCGAACGTGATTCCTCCTCCGTCGGGGTTGCGATTGAGCGACTGGTTGGCGTTACCTTCGCCTGAACCGAAGGTCACCGACTCGATTGCAGCCGCGTCAGAATTCTTCAATGTAATCGTGTCGCCGGTGTTATTGAGCGACAGCCCGCCTGATGTAAAAACGAGCCCGTTTGCGCCTGCGCTTCCAAACTGGCCCTGCGGATGTCCTCCCCCAAAAACGACCGCAGCTTCGCCCGCCGGAATCAAGGTCTCGGGAGGGAAAACGAATCGCTGCGCATCGGCGTCGCTTATCGAGAAGCCGCTGACGTCAAACGGCGCGTCGGTCCTGTTGAGGATCTCGACGAACTCATCGTCGGCCGAGTCGCGCACGCCGTCGCCGTTAGCGTCGCCCGCCAGACCGTCTGGCGGATCGGCCATGTATTCGTTGATCCCGATGGAAGCAAGGACCGTGAAAGGCACTGAGTTCGAAATGGCGCCATCAGGATTCCGAACGGTTATCGCATAAGTGCCTGGGACACTAGTTACCGTGCCGGGAATTACCGCGTTCAAATCGGTGTCGCTGAAGAACGCGGTGAAGATCGCGTTTCCATCCACTCGGACCTCAGCGCCGCCGTGAAAGTTCATGCCGACAACGTCTATGAAAACGTCTCCCGCGCCGGCGATCGCGCCCGCCGGTGATATTGAAGCGATCACCGGATCGGTTGTCGTGAACGGAGCGCCATTGACGCGAGCGCCGGGTGAGAACAGCGCGCCGCCGCTTCCCGCGGCAGTCGAGTGCTCGACAAAAGGTCCGGTTATGTCCGGGCTGCGAGTAATCGACTGATTGGCGCCGCCTTCGGTCGCGGTGTAGGTAACCGCATCAACGACCGCTCCGAGATTGTCCTTCACTGTAATCGTATCGCCGCCGTTGTTTAGTGAAAGGCCCGAACCGCCGACCGCAAACACCAGCCCATTCATGGTGGCGTTTCCAAACGCCCCGGTCGGAGTACCGCCACCGAAGACGACTGCCGCCTCACCCGCCGGAATTATTTTGCCGCCGGGAACGGTGAACCTTGTTTGTGTCGCGTCGCTGATCGTGAAGGAACTAATGTCCAGCGGCGCGGGTCCGTTATTGACGATCTCGACGAACTCATCCGCGGTTGCATCGCGAACGCCGTCGCCGTTCGCGTCGCCCGCCAGACCGTCGGGCGGGTCGGCGAGGTACTCGTTGATGATGAGCGTGGCGGATTCCGGCTTCAGCTTTTTGTTCGGCTCATGCCGGCCATCACGAGACGCAAGAACAGGAAGCAGTGTGCTCATCGTCCCTGTCATTAGGACGAAAGCGATAATTAATGTGAGGAGCCTTCTGCTAAACATACCTAACTTCCATTGAGTCGGATCTCGCTGCGGCATCTGCTCGAATTGACAAGGATGATGCTTCGAGTACGACCTTGGGAATCCCCGAGTGGCGGGAGCGATGCTATCGCAAAAGGCGATGACATGTCCATCGCTGAACAGCTTGCTTGCTTGGGGAAGTCAGTAAGCGGATCCCGTGGCACAGCGGGCAGGAATATACCGGCAGCCAGTAGTTGAGAGAGACGTGCAGCCGCTTTGGTAATGATATGCGCACTGTAGTTTGTAGCACCTGTTATTCTGGAGATCGGTATATACTTCACAGGTGGGGCTACCACAATTGGCCATTGCGGTCGACCAACTATATAGAACAGATAAGATGAGGAATCCGACGGTCCAAACTATGCGAACAGTTATTCCTCGATTACGCATACTCGTTACCTCTTCTTGATTTCATCAAGGGCATCAATCGGCAACGCCAGCACCCTCTCGACTTCGGCATTTGAGAATGTTTTTATCTCGTGTTTCGCCCGAGCCTTGATGAAGGATGCGCCTCGTTGAAAACCTTCCTGCCACTTGGCTGATCCGTCTCTGGCGCCGATATCGTCACCTGTTTGGTCTAGCTCTGCTGATAAAGCATTCATACCTTTTTCAGCGAGCACGCCCAATAAATGTTTAGCCATAGTTCGAGCTCCCGCTCGAAGGCCCGCGAGCACTTCCTTTGATGAGTATGTATCGGCTCCCCAAGTGCTGGCATCTGTGAATTCGACGAAGTCGAGTGATACCACAACGCGCTCGACGGGACGCGAATAGTGGGCGTCACCCACAGTGACCGTTCGAGTATCCCCCGGTCGGAAGAGAGAGTTTGCAGTAGTACTTTGGTTGAGCTCCACGCCTCCAGGGCGTAGCTCACCGCCAATAACGATATCGTACTTAATCGCGTACGCACTCACGTCTCTGCCGCTGGCATTTGCGACTACAACGTCCTCCTTTGGAGCATACTGGTCGTCTGCCGTGCTTTCCGGATGAAGGATTTGGAGCCTCAAAGGCGCATCGGGCTGGGGGCTAACAGCCGTGCGCGCAGCCTGACTCGAAGCCCTCTTCATCGCGCTGACGCTCACAAGCAAAATACAGCAAGCAAGAAAGGTGAATAACAGTTTTCTCTTAAAGATTTTTTGATGCTTGTTCATGGACACTCCCTTCCGAGACAAGTTCCGAATCGAATCACTGAGATTGAGAAGCGGGGAAAAGCAGACGAGCAAGTTAGTATCATGTATTACAGGTTTAAGTCAAGAAAAAACTGCGCACAGCCGAAAGCGTTAGTTTTCTTAAGCGCGCTTTCTGTCACTTACTACAATAGCGAGAGTCACTTCGTGCGCGGCTTCGGAAAGGCATTTGGTCTTTCTCCTTCAGAATACAGAGAGCCCTTGAGTTGATCTTGAAAGGGCAGCGGATTCGCGCGGCAGAACCGTAAAGGCCGGATAACGTTAGCAAGATTGATGACCTTTTTCTTATTGTAACGAAAAAGATATCGTGCGATACTGGGCTCCTGTCAAAGTCCCGTGTACGTGTCCTAAGAATGATCGACATAGGTTAGTCCAAATGCGGCTCGACCGACAGATGCTCTGAAATGTTAGTGAAAACGATCACTGGGAACGCATGGCGTTCTCCGTGTACGACGCGCCTTCTGGGCCAAGGAGCTCATGCATCCTAAAGTTCAGAGAGTCATCGATTATACGAATGCGAATTTACATCGAAAGCTCGATCTGATCAACCTGGGTCGATTAGCCGGGCTCTCTCGTTCACGTCTTTGTTATGTGTTCAAGAACGAGATGGGAATATCGCTGGGAAAGTACCTCAAAGCTCAAAGGATGCAGAAGGCGCGTGAGCTTCTCGAAAGAACTTCTCTTAACGCAAAGGAGGTAGCTGCGGCAGTAGGGATGCGTGATCAAAGCCACTTTTCGAAAGACTTCAAAAGGACCTACGACCTGACGCCATTGCAGTATAGAGCGCAGTTTTTCACGAACGATCAAGAGGAATAAGGAGAACAGGACGATTGGCCAAGAAACAGTACCTTTGGCCAAATCTTTCCTGTTGCATTCAGGAATGTGTTGAGGGATACTCGCCGATGGATGATACATCACAACAAGTACTGAAGTCACTGAGGGCCGCTCATTCAACGCATCCGTCATCGAGTTCATCGTAACTACCGGCTCGAGGGCGTACGATTCAGCGAGGTCAACACATGAAAACACAGCGAAGCACTTCAGCAAGTCAACGTCTCATCGGGCCGATAGCTGTGTTCGCCGGACTCTGTCTCGCGTTCGTCGGCGTGAATGCCAGGTCCGCGAAGAAATCTCAGCCACCGCAAGCGAGCCCGGAGATTCAAATAAGAAACTACACAAATGCCTTTCAAGTGGTCGGCACCGAAACCGTCGGTGACGATTATGTCATCATGCTGAAGAACGTTTCGCAGAAGGCGATTTCGGCGTATTCATGGTCGCTCGGACCCAGTAGCCGTCCTACGAATATTCGTGACTCAGATGGCGCGGGAACTGGGCAAGTTATCAGTCCTGGCGCAATATTCAGAGCAGAGGTCCCGCTAATAGCATTCAAGCATTCGGCTGAAACGACGCCCTCCCACCAGGCTATCTTCAACTTCATTGCCGTGGTATTCGACGACCTCAGTAGCGAGGGCTTCCCTGAGCGGGTGAAGGTAATCAAAGACAGGCGGATCGGCGAGAAAATTCAACTCAAGCGAGTCAAGCGACTGCTCAACGAGGCCGGCGATGCCCAGGATTCTGAAATACCAAACAGACTCGACAGCTTGAGAGCACGGATCACCGCGCTTTCGAATACTCCGGAAGAAGGGCAATCTGATGAGATAGCCGACGGGTTGTTGAGCGCTAAACGGCACACGCTGGTAATGCTCGAACACTTGATGACGGAACACGGTGGTATTGAAATGTTAAGCGGGCCAAACGGTGTTGAGCATGCCAGGAGAATCCTTTCCGGCTTAATGGAACAGACCGATACCTGGCTTTCAAGATACTAGGCAAGGAAGCCGGTCCAAACCATCAATCGCGTACACGAGGAGGTTTCCCATGAACCGAAAGAGCATAGGTGTTTTTATCCTCCTATTTGTTATTTCGCTGGGAGCAGGTGACACATCGGGGAGATGCTTACCCACGAGTTGGTATCAGAACGCGAGTGACACACTCGCGAGCGACTGCCAGGGGTTCTTTCCGAACTATACTCTAACCAAGATTTCTCATTGGACCATAGCGTGGCCGAACGATTATGGGACTACCCCGTTGTACAGCTATTGCGATGCTAAGGGCTACGGCCAATGCACACCCAGCGTATTTTGCTGGCCAAGTTTTTGGCCCCCTCAACCCATCGGTCAACTTTGGAGGCAGCAGGTCGACGATGCGACGCTTAACTGTTCTGATCCGAGCGGGTCGGGCTGTACGGCTTGCCGCAAAGGGCTGACGCACTTCGAGGACTCTCCCAGTCCGTGTAACACTTGCGGAAATCCTTGTATCGCTGACGGCGGCGGGGGTGGCTGCATTAATACCTGTCCAGGCGGCGGCGACACCAGAAGTTGTGATCCGAGCTGCAATAGTTGTTGTGACAGCCCCATCCTCATAGATGTACTCGGCAATGGATTCAACCTTACCGATGCGGCACGCGGTGTCAACTTCGACATCAACACCAACGGCACGACCGAGCAACTCGGCTGGACGGCGGCAGGTTCCGACGATGCTTTCCTCGTGCTGGACAGGAACGGAAACGGCGCCATAGATAACGGCCTGGAACTGTTCGGTAACTTCACGCCGCAGCCTCTGTCTAATAATCTGAATGGCTTCGCCGCACTAGCAGAGTTTGATAAGCCTGCGAACGGCGGCAACGGTGACGGTATGATTGACAGCCACGACGCGATATTCTCTTCGCTTCGGCTATGGCAGGACGTTAACCACAATGGCCTCTCGGAACCAAATGAACTCCACACGTTGCCCGACCTCGGTTTGGCTTCGATCAGCCTTGATTACAGGTGGTCTTCGCGGCATGACGAATACGGGAATGTATTTAGGTATCGCGCCAAGGTCTATGACGCCAGCGGCGCTCACCTGGGGCGATTGGCGTATGACGTGTTCCTGGTTAAGCAGTGATAATGACGAGTCGTTTGTGGCAGGATACAAACCATAACGGTCTATGGGAGCCGGCCGAACTACTTTGGCCAATACTTTCTTATTGCATCGGGCCGCGTAATGTAAGATACTCCGCACAGACGTAGTGTTGACGCCGGTAGATGGCACGACTAAAAGATCGTCGCTTTGAAGCAGATAATAGGTCATCTCATGAAAAGGCATTCTTACAGATTGCGCACGCTTTATCTTACTGGAATTACAATGACCTTCGGACTTCTCTTTCTCATTTTTTCAGGAATGAGGGGGCCGACTTCCAGATTCATTGCACCGCAAGAAACTGGGCGCCGCCTCAAAGAATCGGACGGCGATCTGAAGATAAGGAGCTTGAAAGTAACGAACAGGACTAGAGCTTTTGAACTTGTCGATATAGAAGAGGTCGACGACAAGAACATTCGGCTAACACTCAAGAACGGCTACGAAAAGAAAATCACTGGCTTTCAGGTATCCGTTGGCGCTGGGCGGGTCCAAACAGACCTGACGTTGGGAGGTGACGAAACGAATTTTATTCTTCCTGAAAACACGTATCAAGAAATATACGCCATTCAGCACGAGACGGACGCTCGCGGCATCACTATCCTCGCGGTCGTATTGGAGGATGGAACCACAGATGGCGATGCCGAAGCAATCGAAGAAATCGAGTATTATCGCCTCGGGATGAAAATGGAGCGCAAGCGTGTTCTCAGCCTACTACAAGGTGTTTTGAAAACAGATGATTCAGAGATAGTCTCTGCACTGAGTCGAGTCGAAAATCAAGTTTCATCGCCTTCAATAACTCAAGATAAGACATTGCCATATCAGAAGAACAGGCGGCTGTACAACATAAATTTTGGAACCAGTGATGAGAGAATGCGCATAGCTCGTGAGATTCACAGTATCATTATGCAAAGACAGGATACTCTTCACGTCGCAAATCAGTCGCAATCGTTCCGGCTGCGTTTACTAGAGCTTGTTGAGTACTATGAGAGAATCATCAACAAGCTCTAGTTCATCTTCTGTTGAAATACTGCGAAGGAATCATCTGCAAACTTCAGTTCACCTGCCTTGAGGGAGTCCGGGCCACACTCCACACGTTACCCGACCTCGGTTTGGCTTCGATCAGCCTTGATTACAGGTGGTCTTCGCGGCAGGACGAATACGGGAACGTATTTAGGTATCGCGCCAAGGTCTATGACGCCAGCGGCGCTCACCTGGGGCGATGGGCGTATGACGTGTTCCTGGTTAAGCAGTGATAATGACGAGTCGTTTGTGCAGGATAAAAAACATAACGGTCTGTCAGAACTTGGCGAACTTCGCACTCAGACAGAGTTTTCAAATCCCACGAACACCGGTTCAACCGCCAGCGCGATGCCGGTCAGGTCCAGGACGCGTTTCTGTATGAAATCTTTCAACTCGATTACTTCGCGAGCCGTGCCGCCTCCGCGATTGACGATCGCAAGCGCGTGCTTTGTTGAAGTGCCGACGTTGCCGTAAGGGTAACCTCGAGCTATTCCGGCGCGTTCGATCAGCCATGCTGCTGAAAGTTTTACGCGATCTTGCGAGACTGGAAAGGCGGGGAGGTCGTCGCTTGAGAGATCCTGTTTGATTCGCTCTAACTCTGCAATCGAAACAACGGGATTGACGAAGAAGGAACCAACGCTGCGCGAGTCTGTGTCGGAAGGATCGATGACCATGGCCTTGCGCCGCCGGATCGTCAGCACTGCGTCACGAACATCCGCGAGAGATGGATTGTTAACGCCGCGCTCAGCCAGATACTTCTGAAGCTCAGGATAGCGAACGGCGGGTTTGCCATTCACCGACAGGCGATACGTCACTTGCGCGATCACGAACCGGGCGCGATCTCGCTCCTTGAATCTGCTGGTCCGGTAGCCGAACTCACAATCCACCGCGTTGAGCTCAACAATGTTCCCGGTGACCTGGTCCAACGCCTGCACCGACGTGAGGCTCTCGCTGGTTTCCTGGCCGTAGGCTCCCACGTTCTGAATTGGAGTCGCGCCGACGCGGCCCGGTATTCCGGACAGGCATTCGAAGCCCGCCCAGTTGCCGGCGACGCAACGCGCGACCAGCGGGTCCCACTCTTCGCCGGCGCCCGCCGTTATTAGAACGTTATCTCCTGAACTGCGAGTCTCGATTCCACGAATGCTCATCCGAAGCACGAGTCCGGCGAATCCGGAGTCCGCTACCACTATGTTGCTCCCGCCGCCAAGCACGAAGTGTGGCAGTTTTAGAGCGCGCGCCCATTCAATGCCCGAGCTCAAGGCTTCAACAGTGGTCACGTCAGCGAAGTAACGAGCCGCGCCGCCGATGCCAAGAGTGGTCATCGGGGCCAGCGGTTCATTCTCTCGCAACAACTGTTCGAAGTTCATATGTACTGCGCCGTGGCGATGCGTCATCCTCGAGAACAGATCAGGCAAGTGGCTGATTGGGATGAAAAGCCAAAGCGCCGCCCGATTAGACCCGTAATTCGACAACAACAGCGGCGGCGCACTCCAAAGCGCGCCACGTCGAACCCTACATTGCCGCGTCGGATCGAGTCCAGTATCATCAGGCATCTGATCTCTGGGATCCCAGGAGGATAACCATGAAAAACACTATCGCAGTTCTGGTATGCATCATCTTTCTCTCGGCGCTCGCTCAGGGGGTCACGCCTCCGGGTCCGAGCGATGGAAAGCTTACGCCGGAAGAAAGAGCCAAAGCCATCAAGATGCTGGTGGACTCGCAGAACGAGTTTCTCTCTTATGTCGAGAAGCTCAGCGACGAGCAGTGGAATTTCCGCCCCGCGCCTTTCAAGTGGACGGTAGGTGAAACGGCCGAGCACATCGCGCTCGCCGAAGGGCTGCTGTTCAGCGCAGTCGAGCGCGCCCTCGCAACTCCGGTCAACCCGGATTGGGAGACGAAGTCCGCCGGCAAAGAGTCTCTTCTTGATAACCTTCTCGCCGCGCGCAAGGGCAAGGCGAACGCTCCCGAACCGATTCAACCTTTCAAGCGAAAGATGACGCGCGCCGAGATCATGACGATGTTCAAAGAGGGCCGCGCCAAATCGCTCAAGTTCGCCGAGCAAACCGATCTCCCATTGAAGGCTCACACGTTCGATCACCCGTTCCCGGTCTTCGGAACTTTGAACGCTTATCAATGGCTGCTCTACATTCCGGCTCACAATCTCAGGCACGATAAACAAATCGCAGAGATCATGAGCAATCCGGCTTTCCCCGCGTTTTCTAGATAGTTTGTAGCGAATATGACTGAAGAGCTTCGAGTCGATATCAACGAGTATCAGCGCGTGACGGCGCTGATCTATCCGGCCAAGCCAAAGAGCCGCGCGGGAATCAATCTAATTCTCGGGCACGGCGCGGGAGCCGGCCAGTTGAGCGGGTTTATGGTGAGCTTCGCTACGGAGCTTGCCGCGCGCGGGATCGACGCGGTCACCTTCAACTTTTCCTACACCGAAAATGGACGGCACATTCCTGATAAGAACGACAAGCTTGAAGCTTGCTACCTGTCGGTGATTGAAACGGTTCGCAAGCATAAGAAACTCGGGCGAAACAAACTGGCGATAGGCGGCAAGTCAATGGGAGGGCGAATCGCTTCACAGGTTGCGGCTTCCGGGATCGAAGGAGTGAGTGATCTCGCGGGCCTGGTCTTTCTTGGTTATCCGCTGCATCCACCAGGCAACCTCGAAAAGATGAGGTCCAAGCACTTGCCGGACATAAAAGCGCCGATGTTGTTCGTACAGGGCTCGCGCGATTCGTTCGGAACACCTGACGAGTTGAAGCCCATACTGAAGAAGCTGAAGACACCGGCGGAGCTTTACGCAGTCGAGGGCGGAGATCACTCATTCAAAGTTCCAAAGAGTGCGGGTGTCACTCAAGAGGAAGTGTACCGAGCGGTGCTGGACAAAGTCGCCACCTGGTTGAAGCAGAAATGAACAGAGATGGACAAGATGAACAGGATTAACCAATTGAGATGTTCATCCTGTTCATCCTGTCTATACCTTTTCGGCTCGCCTATTTCGCGCCGATGAACTGCTTGACCTGAGGATAAGTCTCATCAGCGGCGTTTGCGATCTGGGTCACAAGGTATTTCAATTCCTCGCCGTCCAGTAGTCTCAAGTGCGTATCCATTCGCAAGTAGGCCATGTCTTCGGAGAGCGCCAACTTGATCGAATCAAATTTATGATTGAGTTCAAGAAGCTTTGTCAAAAGGGCGGGCTGAAGCTTCAGGTCCTTGCGATCCGCGATCTTTACCATCACCAGCAGGATGTCGTCGGCAAGCGCGAGCCTGATCCCAAACTCCTTGAGGTTCTTGCCGGTGCCCGGTATCTCCCAAACACCATCGCTTACCTTGGTGTAGGTATAACCAGACTTCTCGAGTAGCGCGACGATCTCTGGAACGCCCTTCGTTTTGGTCTGAGCTCGACCGGAACCGAGCACCGGAGTGGTTAGAAGAACGAGTGCGACTATTGATGTGATCATCACTAGTTTAGATTTTGGCAAGTCTTCCTCCTGATGACATGTTGTTCATTGATTCTATGGCGCGGCGCGTAATCATATCATACGACCCTGTATGGGCGGCCCTCCGTGGCCGTCCCTCGCCCGTTATCCGGAGCATACACAATTACGAAAGAGGGGCGGCCACGGAGGGCCGCCCATACAGGTGAACGTGACGCGCAGGTGAACGTGACGCGCAGGTGAACGTGACGCGCCGGTGAGCGTGACGCGCCGGTGGAACGTGACGCGCCGGTGAACTTGACGCGCCGGTGAACGTGACGCACCGCTGGAAACCGGGCTACCAATGTAAGACGATCTTGCCGACGGCTTTGCGCGACGCCAGAAACTCCATTGCGTCGGCCACCTTTTCCATGTGGAAGCGGCCGCCGATCACCGGCTTCAACTTTCTCGATTGATAAAGCTCCATCAGCTCGTTCCAACCCTGCTCGATCTTCGCCGGATTGTTGTGCCGATATGCTCCCCAGTGAAGACCAACCACGCTGTAGTTCTTCACCAGAATATGATTCGCGACAAAGTTCGAGAACTTGCCGCTGGTAAATCCGATGATCACCAGCCGGCCTTCGAAGGCGATGCACTTCGTGCTGCGTTCGCCGATTTCTCCGCCCACCGGATCGTAGATCACATCGGCGCCGCGTCCATTAGTCTCGCGTTTGACGACTTCCACGAAGTCTTCGGTTTGGTAGTTCAAGGCGATGTCCGCGCCGTTCTCGCGAACCACCGCGAGCTTGTCATCTGAACCCACAGTGCCGATGACCTTCCCGGCTCCAAGCGCGCGAGCGATCTGAACCGCCGCGAGTCCGACTCCGCCGGCGGCCGAGTGCACGAGGACGGTCTCCCCTTTTTCCATCGCGCCTCTGTACGCCAGTCCGAAATAAGAAGTCTGATATACGAGCGGGAACGCGGCGCCTTCATCATCGCTCATCGAATCCGGCGCCGGATGCGCGTAAGACTCTTCGGCGATCGCGTATTCGGCGAAGCCGCCGACCGGCACTTGCGCGATAACGCGCTGTCCCTCGCGGAACTTTGTGACGGCGGGGCCGAGCTTTTCAACTGTCCCTGCGACTTCAAATCCCGGTGAGAACGGCAACGCCGGCTTGAATTGATACTTGCCGGTAATGATCAGCAGATCAGGGAAGTTCAGACCCGCGGCGTTGACTCGCAACAGGATCTGGCCGTCTCCCGGTTCTGGCTGTTCGATCTCATCGATAGCCAGGTCACGCGGGCCGCACCACTCGTGCGCGCGAATCGCTTTCATTCACAATCTCCTTCGCAGGCTTAGACATATGCAGCGCGGGTCATATTAACGAAGCCGGCGAGTGCGGTCAAAGAACCCTCTGCGTCTTTGCGGGACTTTGCGTCTTTGCGCGAAACGTATCCTCCGAATTCTAAAACCGGTTTCGCGCAAAGACGCAAAGCCCCGCAAAGACGCAGAGAAGACAACCGCAAACTTACCCTCATTGAAACTACATCCGTCGTTTTGTTAGTCTTCCCGATGTGAGATGCTTTCCCCCGAGCAGGCGTAGGGCAACGTCGATTAGCGACCCATGTTTTCTGCCCGCTTTGTGAACCTGCCGAGGCTGTATTCCGGGACGTTGCTTCAATCCTGCGACAGTTTGAGTGAACGTGCCAGGCAACCAACAGATTAAATTACGTGGTCCGATCATGCGCTACGGCGGCGCAGTCGTGGCCGTTGCACTTGCGACGGCGTTGCGCCTGCTGCTTAGCAGCGCGTTAGGGTCGAGGCTTCCGTTTACGATCTATTTCGTTGTGGTAATGCTCGTGGCCTGCTTCGCCGGTTTAGGTCCCGCCCTTCTCAGCATTGCTCTTGGAGCGGCTCTCGGTGCGTACCTGTTCGTCGCTCCGACAAATGCATTCGGGATCGCCGACACATCGGGCATCCTCCAGGTGGCGGTTTTCTGCGGCCTCACCTTAGGCCTCTCGATCCTCATCAAGGTAATTCAGGACGCTCGGAAACGCGCCGAGCAAAACGCGTCCGCGCTGGCAGCCAACCGCAAGCAGTTGGCGACGATTCTCGCGAGCATCAACGATGCTGTTATTGCTACGGACACCGACGGTTGCGTGACTTTCATAAACGGCGTTGCGCAATCATTAACCGGTTGGAATTCAAGTGACGCCTCGGGCAAGCCGGTTCACGAACTCTTCAGAATACTCGACGAAACCAGTCACACGCCGGTTGAAGACGTCGTGAAGAGGGTTATCGACAATGAGGCCCGGAGCAGGCAGTCGCACCGCGGCGTGTTGGTCGGGAAGAGCGGAATCGAAACTCCAATCGAGGACAGCAGCTCCCCGATCAAGGATGAAGACGGAGCGAGCGTCGGCGCCTTGCTGGTGTTCCGCGACATTACTCAACGAAAGCTCGCCGAGCAAGCTCTGCGAGAGAGTGAAGCGCGCTTTCGCACCATCGCAAACACCGCGCCGGTGATGATGTGGCTTTCGGATTCCGAGGGGAAGCGGACCTTTTTCAATCAGCAGTGGCTCGACTTCACCGGACGAACGCTCGAGCAGGAGCTGGGACTGGGCTGGATCGACAGCGTTCATCCGGATGACCTGCAGCGCCTGCTCGATAGATACACCTCGTCGTTGAAGGCTCGTGAGAGCTTCAGGGTCGAATACCGGTTGAGACGTTTCGACGACCAGTATCGATGGGTGCTGGTCTCAAGCGCTCCCCGGACGACCGACGGCGGCGAGTTCATTGGCCTTGCCGGCTCGGTGATTGATATCACCGATAGCAAAAGCGCCGCGGAGGCTTCGTACTTCCTGGCCTCGATCGTCGAATCCTCGGAGGACGCGATAATCGGCAAGACTCTAAACGGAGTGATCCTGAGCTGGAATGCCGCCGCGGAGCGCATCTACGGTTATTCGGCGGACGAAGTCAAGGGACAGAACATTGACATTCTCGTTCCGCCCGATCTCAAAGACGAACTGGCGCGGATGTATCAGGTCCTGAAGGGTGGACAATCTATACCTCACGTTGAAACCTTGCGCATTCGAAAAGACGGAGTGTTGATTGACGTCGCCCTGACGCTTTCCCCGATGAGGGACGACAGCGGGCGCCTGACCGGAGTCTCGGCGATCGAGCGAGACATTACCGGTCGCAAACGCGCCGAACAGGAACGGGAGACGTTGGCGGCGCAGATCGAAAGCGAACGCCTGCGACAGAACAACCTGGTAGCAAACGTCCCGGGCGTTGTCTGGGAGGCGTGGGGCAAGCCGGATGAAGGCGAGCAGCGAATCGACTTCGTCAGCGAACACGTCGAGAAGATGCTGGGCTACGGTGTGGAGCAGTGGCTTTCAACTCCAAATTTCTGGCTGACAATTGTCCACCCGGACGACAAGGAACGCGCGGCGCAGGAAGCCGCGGCCATCTTCGCCTCTCGCAAGGGGGGCATCAGCAGATTTCGATGGCTTGCAAGCGACGGGCGCGTAGTCTGGGTAGAGTCGCAGTCAGTCGTAGTTTGCGACGACCACGAAACGCCTATCGGAATGCGCGGCGTTACGATGGACATCACCGAACGCAAACGAGCCGAAGACTCGCAGCGCTTTCTGGCCGAAGCAAGCGGCCTGCTTGCAACTTCACTCGATTACGAAACGACGCTGGCCAGCGTAGCCAGGCTCGCAGTTCCGATGCTCGCCGATTGGTGCACGGTTTACATCATGGAAGAGTCTACCGGCGGACTTCGCCAGGTTGCGATCGCGCATTCAGATCCGGCTAAGGTAAAAGCAGCCCAGGAGCTCTCGAGGCGTTTTCCACCGGATCCCGATTCACCGATCGGAGTGCCCAATGTCATGCGAACCGGACGTCCGGAGTTTTATCCTCACATCGATCAGCAAAGGCTGGAGCTCGCGGCTCAGAGTCCTGAGCTCGCCGAGATTCTTCGGCGAGAGGGTTTGCGCTCCGGCATGATAGTGCCCCTGGTCGCGCGCAACCGAACGCTCGGCACTATCACCCTGCTGACCGCGGAATCGGGTCGCGTCTACGATCGCATCGATCTCGCGCTGGCTGAAGACCTGGCTCATCGCATCGCGCTTGCGGTCGATAATGCCCGGCTCTATCGCGAGGCCCAGGCGGCGTTGATAGCTCGCGAAGATGCGCTCGGGCTGCGCGACGAATTGCTCGAGCGGGAACACGCGGCGCGGCAGGAGGCTGAAACCGCAAACCGCGCCAAAGATGAATTCCTCGCTACGGTGTCGCACGAGCTGCGCACTCCGCTGAACGCGATTCTCGGGTGGGCTCACATGCTGCGCGCCAACCAGCTCGATCAGGTAACTCAATCCCGCGCGCTCGAGACGATTGAACGCAACGCGAAGTCTCAGGCTCAACTGATCGAGGACATTCTCGACGTCTCGCGCATCGTGACCGGCAAGTTAAGACTCGACGTCCGTCCGGTTGAGCTCGCGCCGGTCGTGGAAGCCGCGATCGATTCCGTCAGGCCCGCCGCGGACGCCAAAGACATTCGAATCGAAGCCATCCTCGACCCGCGCGCGGGACCCGTCTCGGGTGACGCAAATCGCCTACAGCAAATCGTCTGGAACCTTGTTTCCAACGCGGTGAAGTTCACCGGTAAAGGCGGACGCGTTCAGGTCCGGATCGAGCGGGTCAAATCGCGGGTCGAAATCATCGTCGGCGATACGGGTCAGGGCATCACAAGCGATTTCATCCCCTACGTCTTTGACCGGTTTCGACAGGCCGACGCCACCAGCACACGCCGATACGGCGGGCTCGGTCTGGGATTAGCGATCGTGAGACATCTTACAGAGATGCATGGCGGGGTCGTCACAGCGGCAAGCCCGGGAGAAGGCCTCGGTGCAACCTTCACCGTTAAATTGCCGGTGATCGCGGCGCTTGCCGACGAGCTGGCTTCCGACCGCGTGCATCCGGCTTCGGGAGGGAGCGTATCATCGCTGCCTCCGCCGAACCTCGACGGTGTGAAGGTCCTGGTGGTTGACGACGAACCCGACACACGCGAGATGCTGCGTGTGATGGTCGGCCAATTCGGCGCGTCGGTGAAGACTTGCTCTTCAAGCGTCGAGGCGCTGAACGTGCTTAAGGACTGGGAGCCGGACGTGATTGTGAGCGACATTGAAATGCCGGACGAGGACGGCTATGAGTTGATCAGAAAGGTGCGCCGCGATGAAGCCAGCAGCGGAGCACGGCTGATCCCGGCGGTTGCATTGACGGCTTATGCGAGAGTCGAGGATCGAATGCGCGCGCTGTCCGCCGGGTACCAGATGCACATAGCCAAGCCCGCTGAGCCCGCCGAGCTTGCCATCGTGATTGCCAGCCTGGCAGGCGGCGTCGGCCGCGGAACAAGTTCGTAGGCATTTACTGGAGCAGTTACCGGCATTGAACATCATCAAACAATAACAGGTAGGGAAGAGGGACTTGTCCCCGCCGTTTGGTTTGACGATGTCAGCGAGGGGCGGGGACAAGTCCCTCTTCCCTACCTGTTATTGTTTATTGACTTCCCGATCTGTGAATGGTGTGCCAATCGCTCAGCTTTTTGAACCTGCCAGTACTCCCGACGGGGGCGACACGTGAGCGCGCTTGAAACGATCGCGAAACCGATCCAGGTATAAGTAGATCACCGGCGTCGTGAATAACGTCAGCATCTGACTCAGCATCAAGCCGCCAACTATTGCGATGCCCAGCGGGCGCCTGAGCTCCGATCCCGTCCCGCCGCCCAGCGCAAGCGGAAGTCCTCCCAACAACGCCGCCATTGTAGTCATCATTATCGGGCGAAAGCGCAGGAGGCACGCTTCGTAGATTGCATCCTTCGGACTCTTGCCTTCCGACCTCTCGGCCTCGAGCGCAAAGTCCACCATCATTATCCCGTTCTTTTTGACTATCCCTATCAACAACAGAATTCCTATCAGAGCGATGACCGTCAGTTCCGTCCGGCAAATAAGCAGAGCCAGCAACGCGCCGACGCCGGCCGAAGGCAGCGTGGACAAGATCGTAAACGGATGAACAAAACTCTCGTACAACACGCCCAGCACAATGTACACAGTCACCAGCGCAGCAAGGATCAGCAGCGGCTCGTTGGCGAGCGACGATTGGAACGCCTGGGCAGTGCCCTGGAACCCGGCTTGAATAGTTGCGGGCAGGCCCAGTTCCCGCTCGGCCGCTTCTACTTCCTTCACCGCGTCCCCGAGAGATACGCCGGGAGCGAGATTGAACGAAATCGTGATCGCCGGAAACTGGCCCTGGTGGTTTACCGCAAGAGTCGTCGTGGATCGCTCGATGTGAGTGAACGCGCTGAGCGGCACCTGGCGCCCGTTCGCCGACCGCACATAGATGTCTTTCAGCGTGTCGGGGTCCTGCCAGTACTGTGGGGCTACTTCCATAACGACGTGGTACTGATTCAAAGCCTTGTACATCGTCGAAACCGGTCTCTGTCCAAACGCATCGTACAAGGTTTCGTCGATCATCTGAGCGGTAATTCCAAGCCGGGAAGCAGTGTCGCGATCGATTGTAATGGAAGCCATCAGCCCGCGGTCCTGCTGATCTACGTTCACGTCGGTGAGCTGCGGCATGGTTCGAAGGCGCTCGAGCACTTTTGGCGCCCACCTGGTCAAATCGTCAAGGTTGTCGCCCTGCAGGGTGAACTGAAAGTTGGCGTTGCCAATCCGTCCGCCGATGTTGACGTCCTGGACCGGGCGCAGAAACGTGTTCGCGCCGACTTCTGTGGAGAGCTTGCCGCGCAGCCGATTGATCACCTGGTCCGCGCCGACCTTTCTTTCTGAAATAGGCTTGAGCGCAATGAACATTCGAGCCGTGTTGGTCGTCGAACCGCCGCCGCCGGTGAAGGCGCCAATTGTGTCCACTGCCGGGTCGGCCATTACGATATCGACAACGTGAGTCAGCTTCTCGCGCATCGCCTGAAAAGAAATATCCTGCGAAGCCTGGACGTTCCCGGTTAGGCGGCCGGTGTCCTGATCCGGGAAGAAGCCCTTCGGCACAACAGTGTAAAGATAGATACTGAAGCAGATTGTGAGCACGGTCACTCCGAGCATCAGTGGAGGATGCTCGAGCACCCACCCCAACCCGTGCTCGTACCCGCGATGGACCCAGTTGAAGACTCGCTCGCCCGCGCGATACATGCGCCCGTGTTTCATTTCGGCTTCGGATTTCAGGAACTTCGCGCACATCATCGGGGTCGCGGTCAGCGATATTATCAACGAGATCGCGATGGCGATCGACAACGTCACCGCAAATTCGCGGAACAATCTTCCGACGATACCTCCCATCAGCAATATCGGGATAAACACAGCTACCAAAGATATGCTCATCGAGAGCACCGTAAACCCGATCTGCTTCGCGCCCTTCAAGGCAGCTTGAAACGGGCGCATGCCCTGTTCCAGGTATCGCGTGATGTTCTCGATCACCACGATCGCATCGTCCACGACGAACCCGGTTGAAATGGTCAAAGCCATCAGGGATAAGTTGTCGATGCTGTAGCCGAGTAAGTACATCGCGCCAAACGTCCCCAGCAACGATAGCGGCACCGACACGCTCGGGATGATCGTTGCCCACGCGTTTCTAAGAAACACAAACACGACCAGGATCACGAGCGCGATCGATATCATCAGGGTAATCTCGACGTCGTGCACCGAAGCTCGAATGGTCGTCGTGCGATCGTTGATTACCTCGAGGTTGATCGCCGGCGATATCGAGGCTCGCAACTGGGGCAGCAAGTCTCGAACTCGATCGACCGTGTCGATGATGTTCGCCCCGGGTTGCCTGAAGACGATGATCAGGACGGCGCGTTTGCCGTTTGCGAGTCCGCCGCCGCGCAGGTCCTCGACGGAGTCCTGCACGTCGGCGATATCGGAAAGCCTGACCGGCGCACCGTTTCTATAAGCCACGATTAGCGGGCGATACTCGTCCGCATTCAAGAGCTGATCTGTAGCCTGGATCTCCCACGCGGTGCCCAAGTCTTCGAGCTTGCCCTTGGGCCGGTTTGCATTCGCCGCGTTAAGGACCGTGCGAATCTGATCGAGGCCGATCCCGTACTTATTCACGACTTCGGGTATGAGCTCGACACGCACGGATGGCAGCGAGCTTCCCCCAACGACGACCTGGCCGACGCCTTTCACCTGGGAGATTTTTTGCTGAAGCACGGACGAGGCGAGATCGTAGATGTTCCTGATCTCGATCGTTTCAGAAGTGAGCGCCATCAACATGATCGGCGCGTCTGCCGGATTGACCTTTCGGTAGAACGGATTGTTTGGAAGGTTCGCCGGTAATTGGCCCCGGGCGGCGTTTATGGCAGCCTGAACGTCGCGCGCGGCCCCGTTTATGTCCCGGTTCAAATCGAACTGGAGCGTTACGTTAGTCGAGCCCCGGTTGTTGGTCGAGGTCATCTGAGTCACGCCGGCGATGCGGCCGAACTGGCGTTCGAGCGGCGTGGCAACCGACGACGCCATCGTCTCAGGGCTGGCGCCGGGCAGGTTCGCGGAAACCTGAATCGTCGGGAAGTCGACCTGAGGAAGCGGTGAAACCGGCAGCAACAGGAATCCGAGACAACCGGCAAGCGCCAGGGCGACGGTCAGCAATGACGTGCCCACGGGTCTCTTGATAAAGGGTTCGGAGATGTTCATCGCTGACTCTGCGCTAATCCCCGGGGACCGGGTGCCGGTCGTCCATTACAACGCGTCTTTCGCGCTTGTGAGTCACCCGTTTCGCAATGCGATCGAATGCGAGATAGATCACCGGCGTCGTATACAGCGTGAGCAACTGGCTCAACATCAAGCCTCCGACGATCGTGATTCCGAGCGGCTTCCGAAGCTCAGCTCCTACGCCGTTGACGAGCGCGAGAGGCAGCCCGGCAAGCAGCGCGGCCATCGTCGTCATCATGATCGGACGGAACCGCAACAGGCACGCCTCGTAGATCGCTTCTTCAGGCTCTTTGCCTCCTTCTCGCTCGGCTTCCAACGCAAAGTCGATCATCATGATCGCGTTCTTCTTCACGATGCCGATGAGCAGAATGATTCCGATCAGGGCGATCACGTCGAGTTCCATTCGGCAGATCAACAACGCCAGAATCGCGCCGACGCCGGCCGACGGCAGAGTCGAAAGAATCGTCACCGGATGAATGTAGCTCTCGTAGAGCACGCCCAGCACTATGTACACGGTCACCAGCGCCGCGAGTATCAGCAACGGTTCGTTTGTGAGCGAAGCCTGAAACGCTTCTGAGGTGCCCTGAAAGCCCGCCTGAATAGAAGCGGGCATGCCAATCTCCTGTTTGGCTTGCTCGATCGCTTTTACCGCGTCGCCGAGCGCGGCCCCGGGAGCAAGGTTGAACGACAGCGTGACCGCCGGAAACTGGCCTTGATGGTTGATCGCCAGCGCGGTCGTGCCCTGTTCGAAATGGGTGAACGAACCGAGCGGGACGGCGGCGCTGCTGGAAGCCGACCGCGCGGCCGCGGCCGCCTCCTGGCCGCTTGTCTGTGTCGCAGCGGGTCCGCCGGGCGTGGCCTGCGTGCTCGTCGACGCCGTAGTTGAACCAGTCGCCGGTTGCGCTGATGCAGACGAAACCGCAGGCCCGGTTGTAGCCGGCCTCACATAGATGTCTTTCAGCGAACCGGGATCGCGCTGCAGATTTGGTTTCACCTCCAAAATAACGTGGTACTGATTCAACTGCGTGAAAATCGTAGATACCTGTCGCTGGCCGAACGCGTCATACAATGTGTCATCGATTACCTGGGGCGTGACGCCAAGCCTGGCTGCGGTGTTTCGATCGATAACCAGCGACGCTCGCAAGCCGCGGTCCTGCTGATCGCTTGCGACATCACGCAGTTCGGGCAGCCCCTGTAATTTCTGAACGAGTTGCGGCGCCCATTGATTAAGCTCATCGGCGCTTGCATCCTCGAGGCTGTATTGATACTGAGTCCTGCTCACTCGATCTTCAACGGACAGATCCTGGACCGGCTGCATGTACAAGGTTATGCCTTCGATCCCGGCGAGTTCCGGCTGAAGCCTGCGGATGATGTCGCTCGCATTGATCTTTCTTTCCGATAACGGCTTCAGGTTGATTTGGATTCGGCCGCTATTGACTGTAGCGTTGGTTCCATCAACCCCGATGAACGACGACAGGCTCTCGACCGCCGGGTCCTGGAGAATGATCTTTGTGAGTTGCTGCTGGCGCTCGGAGAGACCGTTGAAAGAAATGGTCTGGGGCGCCTCTGATATGCCGATGATTACTCCGGTATCCTGAACCGGAAAAAATCCCTTTGGCGCGACAATGTAAAGCAATATGGTCGCCACCAGCGTAAGGCCGGCGATCATCAGCGTCATCTCCTGATGACGCAGCACCCACTTCAACGTCGTGCCGTAGCGCTCGATTACGCGATTGAAAACCGTCTCCGACCAGCGATAGAACTTGCCTTGTTCGGAAGGCGGCTTGTGCTTGAGGAGTTTCGCGCACATCATCGGCGTCAATGTGAGGGAGACTACCGCTGACACGAGGATCGTCACGCTCAGGGTGATTGCAAATTCCCGGAAGAGCCGGCCAACGATGTCGCCCATGAAAAGCAACGGGATCAGCACGGCTATCAACGACACCGTCAATGAGATTATGGTGAACCCGATTTGCTCCGAGCCCTTCAACGCGGCCTGGAGAGGCGAGTCGCCCTCTTCGATGTAGCGCGCGATGTTCTCGATCATGACGATGGCGTCGTCCACCACGAAACCAGTCGAAATTGTCAGAGCCATCAGCGTGAGGTTGTTCAGACTGTAGCCCAGCAGATACATCACGCCGAATGTGCCAACCAACGACAGCGGCACCGCGACGCTCGGAATGATCGTCGCCGAAAGCGTGCGGAGGAAGAGGAAAATCACCATCACGACGAGGGCTACGGTAAGAATCAATTCAAACTGCACGTCTTCAACCGAGGCTCTTATCGTTATGGTCCTGTCGGTGAGCACCGATACATCAACCGCCGACGGCAGCGAAGCCTTGAGCTGCGGCAGAAGCTTCTCGATTCGATCCACAACTCCAATGATGTTGGCGCCGGGCTGCCGCTGAATGTTGAGAATGACCGCCGGGCGCTCGTTCATCCACGCGGCCTGTTTGACGTTCTCGACATCGTCTATGACGTCGGCCACGTCGGACATTCGCACCGGCGCTCCGTCCCTGTAAGCCACGACAATCGAACGATAGTTGTCGCTCGAGACAAGCTGATCGTTCGCTTCGATCGTGTAAGCCTGTTTTGGCCCGTCGAAATTCCCTTTTGCCTGATTGACGTTGGCAGTTGCGATGACGGTTCGCAGATCTTCGAGACTCAACCCATAAGCTGCAAGCGCGGTGGGATTCACTTGAATTCGCACGGCGGGTTTTTGGCCGCCGCTGATTGTGACAAGTCCCACACCCGGCAACTGCGAAATCTTTTGCGCCAGTCGCGTGTCGGCGAGATCCTGTACCTTTGAAAGCGGCAGCGTGTCTGACGCCAACGCGAGCGTGAGGATTGGCGCGTCTGCAGGATTGGTCTTGCTGTAGATCGGCGGGTTGGGCAGGTCGCGCGGCAAGAAGGTCCCCGCCGCGTTGATGGCCGCTTGTACCTCCTGCTCGGCCACGTCGATATTCAGATCGAGCGTGAATTGAAGAGTGATCAGCGAACTGCCAAACGAGCTGGACGAAGTCATCTGATTCAGTCCGGGCATCTGGCCGAACTGTCTTTCCAGAGGCGCGGTGACGGATGACGCGATCACATCCGGACTGGCGCCGGGATAGAAGGTGAGTATCTGAATCGTGGGATAGTCGACCTGCGGCAGCGCCGAGACCGCCAGCCAGTGATAGGCTACGAAGCCCGACAACAGAATCGCGGCCATCAGCAGGGACGTTGCGACCGGCCGCAGGATGAATGTTCTGGAGGGGCTCATGACATTTTCAATTTCGCATTTTCCATTTTCCATTTGTCATTGCCCAGCCAGGTCGTCAATGGCAAATGACGAATCTCAAATGGAAAATGGAAAATGTTTTATTGCTCTCCCGCGCCAGTCCGCACTTTGCTGCCGGCTCGAAGCTTATCGACTCCGTCCACCACCACTTGCTCGCCGTCGGAGAGTCCCTGGTCAATCGAAGCCTCAGTCCCTTCGATTATTCCAACGGTTATTTGCCTCACATCGACAGTCTGATCAGGTTTCACGACGTAGACGAATGTCCCTTGCGGGCCACGCTGGATTGCGACGGTGGGGATCAGGATTTTATCCTTTTTCATTTCCACCAATAGCCGGATATTCACGAACTGATTTGGAAACATGGTGTTGTCTTTGTTGTCGAATACCGCTTTGAGCCGGGACGTACCCGTGGTTTGATCGATCTGGTTGTCGATCGAAGCAACGCGCCCTTCGGCGATCTTGTTTTGTCCCGAACGATCCGACGCTTCGACAGAAAGTTTCTCGCCGGCCCTGACCCGCTTTAGCACCTGACTCAGACTGTCTTCAGGAATCGTAAACAGCACGGCGATGGGCTGCACTTGAGTGATGACGACCAGACCGTTGGGATCAGTGGCATGGATCAAGTTGCCTACATCCGCGAGTCGCAATCCGACGCGGCCCGAGAGCGGGGCGGTGATCCGGCAGTAACTGATATTCAGCTTCGCGTTGTCGATCGCGGCCTGGTCCGCTCTGATGACACCGTCAAACTGACTGACGGTTGCCTTCTGTGTATCGAATTGCTGTCGGGTGATTACGCCTTGCTCGACGAGCATCGTATATCTTTGAAGGTCGAGCCGGGCGTTGGCGAGCTGCGCTTGATCGCGAGCCAACTGTCCTTCCGCTTGTTCGAGCTGCACCTTAAAAGGTTTCGGATCGATTTGCGCAAGCTCATCCCCCTGTCGAACAAACTGACCTTCCTGAAAAGCTACTCTAAGAAGCTGTCCGTCGATTCGGCTGCGAACGGTGACCGTGTTGAAGGGCGTCACTGAACCGAGGCCGTTCAGATAGACTGGGATTTCACCTTTTTTCGCCTGGGCTACCGTTACAGGAACGCTGGGGGAAGCGCCCTCACGCGCCGGCTTTGTGGCCGCGCTGTGAGCCTGCCATTTGGTGAGCGCCCA